>JAWDWJ010000022.1:0-36905 GCA_032477695.1 Streptococcus parasanguinis | reverse complement strand
AGGTGTGTTGGGAGTCTTTCTGACTCAAGGCCTAAACCTCTTGTTTCTCAATGTCATCTTTCAACACATCCCCTCGCTAGAAGGTTGGACCTTTCAAGAGATTGCCTTTATCTATGGATTTTCCTTGATTCCCAAGGGATTGGACCATCTCTTTTTTGACAATCTCTGGGCCTTAGGTCAACGACTAGTTCGAAAAGGGGAGTTTGACAAGTATCTGACTCGTCCTATCAATCCTCTCTTTCACATCCTCGTTGAGACCTTTCAGATTGATGCCTTGGGTGAACTTTTGGTCGGTGGTATTCTATTAGGAACAACACTAACTAGCATCTCTTGGACTCTTCCAAAATTCCTGCTTTTCCTAGTTTGTATTCCTTTTGCGACCTTGATTTACACTTCTTTAAAAATCGCGACAGCCAGCATCGCTTTTTGGACCAAGCAGTCAGGTGCTATGATTTACATTTTCTATATGTTTAATGATTTTGCCAAGTATCCTATTTCTATTTACAATTCGCTCCTTCGTTGGTTGATCAGTTTTATCGTGCCATTTGCCTTTACGGCTTACTATCCTGCCAGTTATTTCTTGCAGGACAAGGATGGGCTCTTTAACATTGGTGGTTTGATTCTAATTTCCCTTGTCTTCTTTGTTATTTCTTTGAAACTATGGGACAAGGGCTTAGATGCCTACGAAAGTGCGGGTTCGTAATAGGAAGAATCTCAAAGCCTTGTCTCAGGAAAGGCTTTTTCTAATGGAGATGAAAATTTCTTGACATCTATTCTCAGAGTGCTATACTAAGAAGGTAATCGCCGATTTAGCTCAGTTGGTAGAGCAACGCACTCGTAACGCGTAGGTCACAGGTTCGATCCCTGCAATCGGCATAGGAAGAAACGGCTTTGAAGGAGCGAGACGACGAATGATGGTGATAACCGATTCGTTCTGTCTCGCTCTTTTTTTGACCGCATAGGCGCCATTTTTGACCGCTTAGTCAAAAGTCCTTGTCTCCATAGGGGCTCTTTGCTATCATAGAATCATCAAAGGAAGCAATACTTCCAATTAATAAAAACGAGGTATACGATGATGAAAAAATTACTTGGACTTGGATTTATTCTGGCAGCTCTTGCGGTTGTCACAATGGGAATGGTTGGCTTTCCAAAGATCGATGTGAATATCTGGCCTTTATTCCCCGTTCTCTTATTTGCTTTCTTTACGCTTGAAAATCTGTTGAAACAGGACTACAAGGCAAGTGTCATCTGTGCTTTAATTGCTCTGATGATTGCAAACGCGATCTACGATCTCTTCGCAGTGGTTGAGTGGGCTCTACTACACTGATTTCATCAGCTTTTACAGCCCTACTCAACTGTGCGGAGGTGGGACGACGAAATCGAATTCTAACGAATGACCGATTTCTGTCCCACTCTCTCTTTACTTCTCAAAAACTACCTCTTGATGGGCAAAACGTGCCACTTACTGAAAAGCCCTTGTTTTGTTTTCAACAGCTGTTATAATGGTACTATCAAAACGTTGGGAAAGGAGTTTTATGAAAGTTAGAATCGAATTGGATCCATCAATGGACGAGCCTGAGATCTTGATTCGAGCCCCGCGCTTGACCCCGGAGTTGACCCAGCTGCAAGAGAGAATCCTAGAACAAAAGGTCGCTCCTTTGGCCTTTTACAAGGATCGAAGTGAGTATTTTCTGGATGTGGCATCGATCCTCTTTTTTGAGACGGACGGGGAGAAGATTTTTGGGCACACCAAGGACGAGGCCTATGAGGTTAAGCAGAAGCTCTATGAGTTGGAGGAGCTGCTTCCCATCGCCTTTTGTCGGATATCCAAATCCACCATTGTCAACGCAAAGCAGATCTATTCTCTAGAAAAGTCTTTTTCAGGAACTAGCACGGTCAATTTCTATCAGACCCATAAGCAGGTTCACGTATCCAGACGCTACTATCAACTCTTAAAAGAACGACTAAATGAAATGAGGTAATATCATGAGAAAAAAATTAATTGGAGTATTCTTAATCCTTTTAGCAGCCTTAATCCTCTTACAAGGCTATTTTGTAAAATGGGACATCAGCATCTGGACCTTAGCTTGGGTTACCTTGCTTGCCGTCCTGTCCCTCTCTAGTTTCTTAAAACGCCATTTTGGTTGGGGCTTCATCTATGGACTTTTAGCCCTCTTTTGTCTCAATGGGCAATACCATTTCCTTCCGGTGTCCAATTCAGTTGTCATCCTTTCCTCAATTCTCGCTGTGATTGGGCTCAATATTTTGTTTAAACCCTCTAAGAAAACAAAAGCCCGCCTAGCTTCCTATTCTGCTGGGTCCATGAGTAAGTCTGATGGCAATGACATTGATGTCACTTTTTCAACAGTGACAAAGTATCTCAATGACCAACACTTTACTCACGGAAGTGCAGATGTGAGTATGGGAGAAGCTTCGGTTTATTTTGACAATTGCCGCATCGAAGGTCCGTCAGCCCAGTTTGTTGTCGATGTTTCCCTTGGAAGTCTGAGCCTCTATGTACCAAGTGATTGGCGTGTCCATGTAAATGTGGATAATTCCCTCTCAGCGATCCAACATCAGGAAAATCCAAGTGCTCTGACAAGCAAGGATTTCTACATTACGGGCGATGTTTCCTTAGGAAATCTGGAAATTATCTATGTCGGAGCGAATTCGTTTTCTTAAGTCGGAAATGAAAAACTTTGGCCAAAAGCTTGCCAAGAGAGATTTTTTTTGGTAATATAGTACGGTATGTGGTGCTAGCACATCCGTTATATTAGATCTAATAGGAGGAAACACAGAAATGGCTAAAGTATGTTATTTCACAGGTCGTAAGACTGTATCAGGTAACAACCGTTCACACGCTATGAACCAAACAAAACGTGCCGTAAAACCAAATCTTCAAAAAGTAACTGTCCTTATTGATGGTAAACCTAAAAAAGTTTGGGCTTCAGCTCGTGCATTGAAATCTGGTAAAGTAGAACGCGTTTAATAAAGAAAGAAGGCTGGGCATAAAGTGTCCAGCCTTCGCTTTTGATAGGAATAGTAGCATGACGCAGTGGTTGATTGCTCAAAGCACTGCTTTGCGGGGGTGGGAAAATTGAAAAGGTTTGGGGAACCTTTTCAACTTTTTTTATTTTACGGAGTTCTTTCCCACTCCCTTTTCTTTTTCTCCAGAGACAGCTGTCACAGCGGGAGAAGAATAGTCCCTACCCTTTTACAGTTGACCTCTTTTATGGTAAAATAGAATATAAAATACTTTTGAGGTAGAAATTATGACAGTAAAAATCAATACAAAGGACGGTCAAATTGAATTGACTGATGAGGTTATCGCAACTGTTGTAGGCGGTGCCGCTACTGAGATCTTCGGTGTGGTTGGAATGGCCAGCAAAAATGCGATCAAAGATAATTTCCAAGCCCTCCTAGGGAAAGAAAACTTCTCTAAAGGTGTTGTTGTCAAAACAACGGAAGCAGGAACTATCGCAGTTGATGTTTACACTGTTTTGAGCTATGGAACAAAGATTAGCGAAGTCTCAAAAAATATTCAAGAACGTGTGAAATTTAGTTTGGAAAATCAACTTGGAATCACTACGGATACTGTGAATGTCTATATTCAAAATATCAAGATTGTGGGAGAATAATCGTGGCTAATATTACTACAAGTTTATTTCAAGAAATGGTTCAAGCGGGGGCTACGCGCTTAAATAAACAAGCGGAATATGTAAACTCTTTGAACGTCTTTCCTGTACCAGACGGGGACACAGGAACCAATATGGGAATGACCATCGAAAATGGGGCCAAAGAAGTATCTGACCGTTCTGCTTCAACTGTTGGAGAAGCAGCAGGGATCTTCGCTAAAGGTCTCTTGATGGGGGCGCGTGGGAACTCAGGAGTTATCACTTCTCAATTGTTCCGCGGATTTTCTCAAAGTGTCAAAGACAAAGAAGAATTGGATGGAGCAGCACTCGCAGCAGCCTTCCAGTCTGGTGTAGAAGTTGCTTATAAGGCCGTTATGAAGCCGGTTGAAGGAACCATTTTGACGGTTTCTCGTGGGGCAGCCATTGGGGCCAAGAAGAAAGCAGAATCTACCAATGATGCAGTAGAAGTTATGCGTGCCGCTCTTGAAGGAGCTAAAACAGCTCTTGCGAAGACTCCAGATATGTTGCCAGTCTTGAAAGAAGTTGGCGTGGTAGACTCTGGTGGTCAAGGGTTGGTCTTCATCTATGAAGGATTCTTGTCAGCCTTGACAGGTGAATTCATCGCTTCTGAAGAGTTCCAAGCAACACCTGCAACCATGTCAGAAATGATTAATGCAGAACACCACAAGTCAGTCGCTGGCCATGTGGCTACTGAAGACATCAAGTTTGGTTACTGTACAGAAATCATGGTCGCTTTGAAACAAGGTCCAACCTATGTCAAAGACTTCGATTACGATGAATTCCGTAACTATTTGAACAACCTTGGGGATTCCCTATTGGTGGTGAATGACGATGAGATTGTCAAAGTTCACGTCCATACAGAAGATCCAGGTCTTGTCATGCAAGAAGGTCTTAAGTACGGAAGCTTGGTCAAGGTCAAAGTCGACAACATGCGCAACCAACACGAAGCGCAAGTTGAAAAAGAAGAACGTCAAGCCAAACCAGTTGAAGAAAAAGAATATGCCATCATCGCAGTTGTAGCGGGTGATGGATTGGCTGATATTTTCAAAGCGCAAGGAGTGGATTACATCATCTCTGGTGGTCAAACCATGAACCCATCAACAGAAGACTTTGTCAAAGCGGTTGAAGAGTTGAATGCGCGCAACATCATTATCTTGCCAAACAACAAGAATATCTTAATGGCTGCTCAATCTGCAGCAGAAGTGATTGATCAACCTGCAGCAGTTGTTGAGACCAAGACCATCCCTCAAGGATTGACTAGTCTTCTTGCCTTTGATGAAAGCAAATCGATCGAAGAGAACTACGAACGCATGAGCGCTTCATTGGGTGATGTTGTGTCTGGTAGTGTGACAACAGCGGTTCGCGATACCACTATTGATGGGCTTGAAATCCATGAAAATGATAATCTTGGAATGGTCGATGGCAAAATCGTTGTTTCAAACCCAGATATGATGGAAACCTTGGAAGAAACATTCGCTCATATGTTGGATGAAGACAGTGAAATTGTGACCATCTATGTCGGTGAAGACGGCAGTGAGGAGTTGGCAAATGAATTGGCCCAAGCCCTTGCTGAGAAGTATGAGGATGTAGAAGTGGAAATCCACCAAGGTGGCCAACCCGTCTACCCATACTTGTTTAGTGTAGAATAATTGAACAGAAGGTTCCTTTCGGAACCTTTTTTGTATATAGAAAAACGAGGAGATTCCCTATGAAATCAGTGTGATTCAGAGGGATTGAGACTGAAGTGACCCTCCACGGAGGCTTTATTTGTGAGAAAAAGGAGTTTCTGCAAAAAGTCTCACATTCATCAGATTTTTATTCAAATGGAAGAGCTTGAAAAGAGGGGGAAATGCTTTGAACAGTGGAGTTTTTAGACAAGAAAGACGCGATATGTTATACTGGTATCAGTATGTGAAAGGAGAGTTATAAAAATGAAGAAATTTTTTGTAACCCTTGGGCTAGCCATTTTGGTATTGACTGGTTGTTCGCAATCCCAAACGAAGAAAACTACAACCGCTAGCTCATCTAGCAGTTCCACTGTTAAAAAAGAAGTAAAAAATGAAGAAAAAACCACAACCTTAGTTGGAGATATCAATGGAACAAAACACCGGGATATCATCAAGTCTAAGGGAGATAAGGTTGAAAACCTTCGCATCGAAGTGACGGCCGATCTGCCCCAACAACTTGGGACCATCGCAGCAGAGAAGTCGCCTGAAGAACTCACAGCAGCCATTCAAGCTTTGCTGGAGCAAAATGAAGACTACAAGAAGCTGAAAACCGTTCCTGGTTTTAGCTTGGAGTATAGCGTTACACCAGAGAAGAAATTGCTCTCAACCAGTGTGATTGACCTCAACCAAATTGACGCCAAGTCTCTAGAAGAAATTTCTTACTTCAAAGATGCTGGTCTCAATGATTTGAAAAACATGAAGGCAGATGCCTTGGTGAAGGCCTTGAAATTGCATGGCATGAAAGAAGAAGGCCAGTAAGAAGAATAGAAAAGTCGAGTGAAGTCACTTGGCTTTTTTTAGTGACTTTTGTCATGTGAGCGAGTGACAAAATCATCTAGTTGCCTCTTCTTCCTTTTCATATAATAAAGTCAGAAAGTAAGAGGTAAGGAAAAATGAAACAATGGTTCTATAAAGTGTTTACGTTAACAGTGGTGGGGATGGTCGTCTATTTGATCTTTTCAAAGGATGATAGTCTCTATTACCATTTCCCTTGGGAATTATTTGCTGGGATTGGCATCATGAGCTGGGCGGTTCAAGAAGGATTGAAAATGGTCAAGGCGGTAAAAAAGGAAATGGAGCAATGAAAAAAACGGGAGCGACCTTGGTCGTCTTTGTCATCATTCCAGCTAGCCAAGCCTGCTTGAAAGGAGAGTATCATGAGCATCATTAGAGTAGAGAACTTGAAAAAAAGTATCAAAGGAAAAGTCATTTTAGAAGATCTTTCTTTTGCGGTTGAACGGGGGGATTGTCTGGCCTTGATCGGGCCAAACGGAGCTGGGAAAACAACCTTGATGAACTGTCTTCTGGGAGATATGAAAGCGACGTCTGGGATCATTGAAGTAGAGGGGAAGGCTCCTGGTCATCCTCAGTTAAAGGCTAGTGTGTCCTATCTCCCTCAAGAGAATGCCATTGTGCAAAAGCTAACCGTGCAGGAACTGATCAACTTCTTTCGCTCTATTTATCCCAACCCCTTAACTGGAGAAGAAATTGATGATCTATTGCGATTCAGTCTGGAACAAAAAAAGCAATTGGCCAGTAAGTTATCTGGTGGGCAAAAGCGTCTCCTATCCTTTGTGTTGACCTTGATTGGTCGTCCGAGTCTTTTGTTTTTGGACGAGCCAACTGCTGGAATGGATACATCCACTCGCCAACGCTTTTGGGAGATCGTTGGGCATTTAAAGGAAGAAGGTGTGACCATTGTCTATTCTTCGCATTACATCGAGGAAGTAGAGCACACGGCTGATCGAATTTTGGTCTTGCATCAGGGGCATTTGCTTCGGGATACGACGCCTCTCGCTATGAGAAGCGAAGAAGTTGAAAAACATTTCACCCTGCCTTTGCGTTACCAAGCTCTAGTGGCAGAGATGGAAGGTGTTAGTGAAGTAATCATTAAACCCGATGCTCTTCAGATTGTGACACGTGATGCCAATAGTTTGTGGACTCGCTTGCAAGAAGAAGGATGTTCGATCCAAGAAATCGAAGTAACCAATCGAAGTTTATTGGATTCTATTTTTGAAAATACAAAGGAAGTAGGTAGAGAAGATGAAACGCATGAAAGCTCTCGGCGTGGTTGAGTGGCATTTGACTAGACGCCAAGCCATTTATTACTTGTTATCAATTGGGATGCCCACGGCCTTTTATCTCTTCTTTTCAGGGATGTACCAGGACACACCAGGGGCACCCGCTCACTTTATGAGGAATTATCTCCTTTCTATGACGGCATTTTCTATGATGTCTACGGCTATCTTTTCTTTTCCAACCGTTCTTGAAACCGATCGACTCAATAATTGGCAAAAAGTCTTGCGCCATACCCCCGTATCTATGGTAGAATATTATCTAATAAAGGTTGTGGGTCTCTTTGTCGATTTTCTCCTATCGATTGGAGTTGTCTTTACCGTGGGTCATGTGGTGCGCCATGTGAATATGTCCCTACAAGATTGGATTTTGTCGGCCTTTATTCTCATCCTAGGAAGCCTAGCGTTTGTGGCTCTCGGTCTGGTTTTGACCTTGCTTCCTTCTAGTCAATTGATGTCTGTTGTGGGTAATCTCCTTTACATGGGACTGGCTGTCATGGGTGGACTATGGATGCCGATTAGTCTCTTTCCAGAATGGATGCAAGCCATCGGCAAATGCCTACCAACCTATCAATTGATGGAGCTGATCAAGACCTTTTTAAACAAGGGGCAGATCAATGTTCTCGCTAGTGTCTATTTAACCTTGTTTACCCTGGTCTTGTTTACCCTTGTCATTGTTTATCGTCGTCATTCTGAGGTTCGTTCATGATTGAAAAACTCAAGCGTATCCATTATATGTTTTACGCTAGCCTAGTCTTTATGGGCTTTCCCTTTATCTCTATTTTATTAGGGGAGGTCCCCTACTGGCACTTCTTTTTAGCCCTCTTGTTTATTGCTTCCTATCTAGGAGTCTTGATTACTGAAAACAAAAAGCTGACCTGGATTTGTTGGCTATACCTCCTAGCCTATGTAGCAGGAAATACTCTTTTTATTAACGCCAACTATTTTTGGTTTTATTTCTTCATCAGCAACCTATTGGTCTATCACTTTGAGATTCGCAATTTTCGCTCTCCCTATCTTTGGACAGTTTTTCTATCGCAATTCCTGCTTTTTGGGGCCATCTTTTTCAAACAGAGTGCGATGGAGTATGAATGGGTATTTTTAATCATTATTTTCTTTTTTACCCATGCCATGACCTACGGCATGATTCGGATTCGGATGGTGGAAGAGTTGAAAGCTGACCATGCCAAGCAAAATGCCCAGATCAATCTCTTGCTGGCAGAAAACGAGCGCCATAGGATTGGCCGTGATCTGCATGACAGTCTAGGACACACCTTTGCCATGCTCAGTGTCAAGGCAGACTTAGCTGATCAATTCTTAGCATTGGGTCAGGTTGAGAAGGCGCAGGAGCAGGTGCAAGAGATTCAAGCTATCAGTCAAGAGTCCATGCACCAAGTCCGAGAGATTGTGGAGAACTTGAAGCAGCGAACCCTGACAAGAGAGCTAGAAACTGTCCAGCAAATGCTAGAAGTGGCGCAAGTCAAAGTGGAGATTCAGAATGAGCTCGATACAGCTAGCATCTCGCCGATCCTAGAGTCTGCTCTGGCCATGGTGTCTCTGGAATTAGCCACTAATATGATCAAACATGCCAAAGCGACGCAGGCCTTTCTCTCTTATTGCTCCACCGAGACAGGTGTAGAAATGGTTGCAGAAGACAATGGCATCGGCTTTAGTAAAGTTTCCGATAAGGATCTGCACTCGATCCGCGAACGGATTGCCTTATTGGGAGGAGAGCTGGAGATCAGTCATCAACACAAGCCGACCCGGATAGAAATACGGATCCCTTATCAAGAAAGGAAATAAGATGCGCTTATTAGTTGCTGAAGACCAAAGTATGTTACGCGATGCCCTCTGTCAGCTCTTGCTTTTGCAAGAGGATGTAGAAGAAGTCTTGCAGGCTGGAGACGGGCAAGAAGCTATTCGCTTACTCGAAACCCATCCAGTCGATATTGCTATCTTAGATATTGAGATGCCCATCAAAACAGGGCTAGAAGTGTTGGAATGGGCCAAAAGTCAACAACCCCAGCTCAAGGTCGTCATCGTTACCACCTTTAAGCGACCGGGCTATTTCGAGCGGGCTCTCAAGGCTGGAGTCGATGCCTATGTCTTAAAAGAACGCCGCATTACGGATTTGATGGCGACTCTTCATGCAGTTTTAGCAGGGCAAAAAGAATATTCGCCTGAATTAATGGAAGGGATCTTGACCCATCCCAATCCTCTAAGCCCTCAAGAAAAGGCAGTTTTAAAAGAAGTCGCAAAAGGGGCTTCTAACCAAGAAATTGCTGATCGCTTATTCCTCTCAAACGGGACCATCCGCAATTATATGTCAGCCATACTAACCAAGTTGGATGCGGAAAATCGGACGGAGGCAGCAAAAATTGCCCAAGAAAAGGGTTGGTTATAAGGAAGAAAAGTTTCTAGGATTTCCTAGAGACTTTTTTTGTGATAGACGTAGCATTTTTAGAAAAACTCTCATTCTTCGGATTTGGATAGAAAATTCAGAAAATTTACTATTTTTACTTGAAATATTTTCTAAAAATGGTATGATAGTAGCATGCTAATTTGATATATAAAGTACTGGAAAGGAGAGACATGGAGAAAATTACCTTAGAAACTGCAAAAACCGGTTCAGAGCTCGTTCTTGAAACCCTGCGTGATTTGGGCATTGACACGATTTTTGGTTATCCTGGTGGAGCGGTTTTGCCTTTATACGATGCCATCTATAGCTTTGAGGGTATCCAGCATATCTTGGGTCGTCATGAACAAGGATGCTTGCATGAGGCTGAAGGCTACGCTAAATCAACTGGAAAGCTGGGTGTCGCAGTCGTCACTAGTGGACCGGGGGCTACAAATGCCATTACAGGGATTGCAGATGCCATGAGCGATAGCGTTCCCTTATTAGTCTTCACTGGTCAAGTCAATCGTGCTGGGATCGGGAAAGACGCCTTTCAAGAAGCGGATATCGTGGGAATTACCATGCCCATCACCAAGTACAACTATCAAGTACGTGAGACGGCAGATATTCCACGAATTATCACAGAAGCTGTCCATATTGCGACGACTGGCCGCCCTGGCCCTGTGGTAATTGACCTTCCAAAGGATGTGTCTGCTTTAGAGACAGATTTTATCTATGAACCAAGTGTGAAGCTTCCAAGCTACCAGCCTACCATTGAACCTAATGAATTGCAGATCAAAAAGATTTTGAAGCAATTGAGTAAGGCTAAAAAACCAGTTCTTCTTGCTGGTGGTGGGGTAAGTTACGCTGGAGCTGCAAAAGAGTTGATTGCTCTAGCAGAGCGCTATCAGATTCCAGTAGTGACCAGTCTGTTAGGTCAAGGAACGATTGCGACCAGTCATCCTCTTTTCCTAGGGATGGGAGGGATGCACGGATCCTTCGCGGCTAATATCGCCATGACAGAGACGGATTTCATGATTAGTGTTGGTTGTCGATTTGATGACCGTTTAACAGGTAATCCAAAAACTTTCGCTAAGAATGCTAAGGTTGCCCACATTGATATTGATCCTGCAGAGATTGGCAAAATCATTGCTGTTGACATTCCAGTTGTCGGCGATGCGAAGAAGGCCTTGCAGCAGTTACTAGCAGAGCCAACGGTTCATAACAATACAGAAAAATGGATCGAGAAGGTGACCCAAGATAAGAACCGGGTCCGTTCTTACGACAAGAAAGAACGGGTTGTTCAGCCACAAGCTGTGATCGAACGCATTGGAGAGTTGACCAAGGGTGACGCTATTGTCGTCACAGACGTTGGACAACACCAAATGTGGGCGGCTCAATACTATCCTTACCAAAATGAGCGCCAATTGGTAACATCTGGTGGTCTAGGAACGATGGGATTCGGTGTTCCTGCAGCTATCGGAGCGAAAATTGCCAATCCAGATAAAGAAGTTGTTCTCTTTGTCGGAGATGGTGGTTTCCAAATGACCAACCAAGAATTGGCGATCTTAAATATTTATAAGGTTCCGATCAAGGTCGTTATGCTCAACAACCACTCGCTTGGGATGGTCCGTCAATGGCAAGAAGCCTTCTATGATGGTCGGACGTCAGAGTCAGTCTTTGATAGCCTTCCGGATTTCCAATTGATGGCGCAAGCTTACGGGATCAAGAATTATAAATTTGATAATCCTGAAACTCTGGAGAAGGATTTGGAAGTCATCACAGAAGATGTACCAATGTTCATCGAAGTAGACATTTCTCGGAAAGAGCATGTCTTGCCGATGGTACCAGCTGGTAAGAGTAATCATGAGATGTTGGGGGTGAAGTTTAATGCGTAGAATGTTAACAGCCAAACTTCAAAACCGATCAGGTGTTCTGAACCGCTTTACTGGAGTCTTGTCGAGACGTCAAGTCAATATCGAAAGTATCTCTGTTGGCGCAACAGAAAACCCTAATGTATCGCGGATTACTATTATCATTGATGTTGCTTCGCATGATGAAGTAGAGCAAATCATCAAACAGCTCAACCGCCAGATTGATGTGATTCGCATTCGTGATATCACAGATAAACCACACTTGGAGCGCGAAGTGATCCTGGTGAAAGTTTCTGCACCTGCTGAGAAGCGGGCGGAAATCTTGGCCATTATTCAACCTTTCCGTGCGACCGTGGTCGATGTGGCCCCAAGCTCTATCACCGTTCAAATGACGGGAAATGCAGAAAAGAGCGAAGCCCTCATTCGTGTTATTCGACCTTATGGGATTAAAAACATCGCCCGCACCGGTGCAACCGGATTTACTCGAGATTAATTCTCACCTTAACATTGTTAACCCCGCCTTAAAAAGGCAAATAATAAAATAGAAAAGAGATTTTACTTATGGCAGTTCAAATGGAATACGAAAAAGACGTTAAAGTACCAGCACTTGATGGTAAAAAAATCGCCGTAATCGGTTATGGTTCACAAGGTCATGCTCACGCACAAAACTTGCGTGATTCAGGTCACGATGTCATCATCGGTGTGCGTCCTGGTAAATCATTCGATAAAGCAAAAGAAGATGGATTTGAAGCTTACCCAGTTGCAGAAGCAACTAAATTGGCTGATATCATCATGATCTTGGCACCAGACGAAATCCAAAAAGATATCTACAAAGATGAAATCGCTCCAAACTTGAGCGCTGGTAAAGCTCTTGGTTTTGCCCATGGTTTCAATATCCACTTTGGTTACATCAAAGCTCCTGAAGACGTAGATGTCTTCATGGTTGCACCAAAAGGACCAGGTCACTTGGTACGTCGTACTTACACTGAAGGATTTGGTGTACCAGCACTTTACGCTGTTTACCAAGATGCTACTGGTAACGCGAAAGACATCGCAATGGACTGGGCAAAAGGTGTTGGTTCAGCACGTGTTGGTCTTCTTTCAACAACCTTCAAAGAAGAAACAGAAGAAGATTTGTTTGGTGAACAAGCCGTTCTTATGGGTGGTTTGACAAGCTTGATCGAAGCTGGATTTGAAGTTTTGACAGAAGCTGGTTATGCACCTGAATTGGCTTACTTCGAAGTCCTTCATGAAATGAAATTGATCGTTGACTTGATCTACGAAGGTGGATTCAAGAAAATGCGTCAATCATGTTCAAATACTGCAGAATTTGGTGATTTCGTAACTGGTCCACGTGTTATCGGTCCAGAAGTAAAAGAAAACATGAAAGCTGCCCTTGCTGATATCCAATCAGGTAAATTTGCGCGTGAATTCGTTGAAGACCACGATGCTGGTTTCCCACGTTTGAAAGCCTTCCGCAAACAAGCTGAAGAACTTGAAATTGAAAAAGTTGGTGCTGAATTGCGTAAAGCAATGCCATTCGTTGGTCAAAACGACGATGACGCCTTCAAAATCTACAACTAATTGTCTGTAGAAGACTAAGCAAGTTGGGACACCCTGGCTTGCTTTTTTCATCAAAACACAGCAACAGAGGTATGAAATGATAACAGCAAAAGATGTGGCTAAGGCCCATAAAATATTAAGTGGAGTCGTTGTCAATACGCCCCTTGAATACGACCACTATTTATCTGAAAAATATGGGGCTAAGATTTATTTGAAAAAAGAAAACGCCCAACGTGTTCGTTCGTTCAAGATTCGTGGAGCGTATTTTGCAATTTCTCAACTCTCAAAAGAAGAGCGTGAGCGTGGGGTAGTGTGTGCATCTGCGGGAAACCACGCGCAAGGAGTGGCTTATACTTGTAATGAAATGAAGATTCCAGCGACCATCTTCATGCCGATTACAACACCGCAACAAAAGATCGGCCAAGTCCGATTCTTTGGTGGGGACTATGTAACGATTAAGTTGGTCGGGGATACCTTTGATGCATCAGCTAAGGCGGCCCAAGAATTTACTCTTGCAGAAAAACGGACCTTTATTGACCCGTTTGATGATCCACACGTACAGGCTGGCCAAGGGACAGTGGCCTATGAAATTCTTGAGGAAGCTCGAAAAGAATCGATTGCCTTTGATGCTGTCCTTGTCCCTGTCGGTGGAGGAGGCCTCATTTCAGGTGTTTCTACCTATATCAAAGAAACAGATCCTCGGATTGAAGTCATTGGGGTAGAGGCCGAAGGAGCGCGCTCCATGAAGGCTGCTTTTGAAGCAGGTGGTCCAGTCAAATTACCAGAAATTGATAAGTTTGCAGACGGGATTGCTGTGCAAAAAGTGGGACAATTGACTTATGAAGTGACCCGTCAACATGTGGAAACTTTGGTTGGGGTCGATGAAGGCTTGATTTCAGAGACTTTGATTGATCTTTATTCCAAACAAGGGATCGTAGCTGAACCAGCAGGAGCGGCCAGTGTAGCATCCCTTGAAATCTTGCGCGAATACATCAAGGGGAAAACCATTTGTTGTATTATCTCAGGTGGGAATAATGATATCAACCGTATGCCTGAGATGGAAGAACGGGCTTTGATCTACGATGGGGTCAAACACTACTTTATCGTCAATTTCCCACAACGTCCAGGGGCCCTTCGTGAATTTGTAAATGATATCTTAGGGCCAAATGATGATATTACACGTTTTGAATACATCAAGCGTGCTAGTAAAGGAACAGGCCCTGTCTTGATTGGGGTTACTTTAGCCAATAAGCATGACTATGCAGGTTTGGTCAATCGTATTGAGCGTTTTGATCCGTCTTTCATTAACTTGAACGGAAATGAAACTCTCTATAATATGCTGGTCTGAGTATCATACAGAAACAATCAACTATTTAAGCAATATATTTTTATGGAATATATTGCTTTTTTATGAAGACTTGTGATATGATATGCGTAAATTAAAAGGAGGAACTTTTTATGCCTGGATTTTTTATCTTTATTTTATTCTTGCTAATGGTTGCAGGATTCATTGTGATCAGCTCACTATATGTGGTCAAGCAACAATCTGTTGCCATCATCGAGCGTTTCGGACGTTATCAAAAAATTAGCGATAGTGGCATTCATATGCGAGCGCCTTTTGGTATCGATAAAATTGCAGCGCGAGTTCAATTGCGCGTCTTGCAGAGCGAGATCGTGGTTGAAACAAAAACTCAGGATAACGTATTCGTTACCATGAATGTGGCAACACAATACCGAGTGAACGAAAGCAACGTAAAGGATGCCTACTACAAACTCATGCGTCCAGAATCACAGATTAAATCATACATTGAAGATGCTCTTCGTTCTTCTGTGCCTAAGTTGACCTTGGATGAATTATTTGAGAAAAAAGATGAAATCGCTCTTGAAGTTCAAAAACAAGTGGCAGAAGAAATGTCAACTTATGGATATATTATTGTTAAAACCTTGATCACCAAAGTTGAGCCAGATGCCGAAGTGAAACAATCCATGAACGAGATCAATGCAGCGCAAAGAAAACGCGTGGCAGCTCAGGAGTTGGCAGAAGCAGACAAGATCAAGATCGTTACTGCTGCCGAAGCTGAGGCGGAAAAAGACCGTTTGCACGGGGTTGGTATTGCCGAGCAACGGAAGGCCATTGTCGATGGATTGGCAGACTCTATTAAAGAGTTAAAAGGTGCGAATGTAGACTTGACCGAAGAACAAATCATGTCAATTCTCTTAACCAACCAGTACTTGGATACCCTAAATAATTTTGCAGATAAAGAAGGGAATAATACGATTTTCCTACCAGCAAACCCTGATGGCGTTGAAAACATTCGTACACAAATATTATCAGCCCTGAAAGCAAAGTAAACTTTTTATCATTTTTTAAAAAAGGTTCGTATTTTCAGCGATTTTAGTTGACAAAATGTGCAAAAAAATTTATATTAGTATTGGAAATAATAATATAGGAGAAAGATCATGGCTAAATCGAACTTTGAAAAAGTAGAATCAGTTGTTGGATGGGTACGTGATAAGAAAATTACAGGGTATCGTATCAGCAAAGAAACAAATGCCCGTGAAATGTCTATCATTGCCTTGGCTCAAGGACGTGCAAAAGTAAAGAATATCTCGTTTGAAACTGCACTTGGATTGATTGATTTTTATGACAAAAATCATCAAAAATTTGAAGATTAATTTGTTGTTCCAATTGAAAACCAGAGAGTTTGCTCTCTGGTTTTTTTGATGCCTCACAAGCAGAAGTGGTACAAAAAACAGCTTGCTTCCATACTGGTAAGCAAACTGTTTCAAGAGATTAATGTAAGAAGCGTTGAAGGAATTCCTTGGTCCGCTCTTCTTTTGGATTGCTAAAGATTTCTTTTGGATCTCCTTGCTCAGCGATGACACCCTTGTCCATGAAGATGACCCGACTAGAGACATCGCGGGCAAATTCCATTTCGTGGGTTACGACAATCATGGTGAGTCCTTCTTTAGCGAGGTCCTGCATGATTTTCAAGACTTCCCCAACCATTTCTGGGTCTAGGGCAGAAGTTGGTTCATCGAAGAGAATGGCATCAGGATCCATAGAGAGGGCGCGTGCGATAGCGACCCGTTGCTTTTGACCACCTGAAAGTTGTTTCGGACGGGCAGCCCAATATTGAGATCCCATACCGACTTTTTCAAGATTTTCTTTGGCAACTTTCTCTGCAGTCTCACGATCACGCTTGAGGACGGTCGTTTGTGCAACGATCGTATTTTCTAAGACGTTTAAATTTTCGAAGAGATTAAAGCTTTGGAAAACCATCCCCAATTTCTCGCGGTAGTGGGTAAGATCATACTCAGGATCAAGAACATTTTGCCCACGATAGAGAATCTCTCCAGCTGTAGGAGTCTCCAGAAGATTGATGGAGCGAAGGAAGGTTGATTTTCCGCTACCAGAGCTCCCGATGATGGAGATCACCTCTCCTTTTTCAACGGTGAGCGAAATATCTTTCAAGACTTCATTTTGACCGTAAGATTTTTTTAAATGTTGGATTTCAAGAATTTTTTCTGCCATTATTTCACCTCTTTGACTTGCATTTGATTTGCACCTGTAGTATAAGTATCAGAATCTAAGCGACGTTCGATGTAGCGAAGGATTCGTGTGATAGTAAAGGTGAGAACGAAGTAAATCACAGCGATGATCGTAAAGGTTGGGAAGTATTGGTAGTTTTGAGTTGCGACCGTATTTCCTGTAAAGTACAGTTCAACTACAGAGATAACATTCAAAACAGATGTATCCTTGATGTTAATAACAAATTCATTCCCTGTTGCTGGCAAGATATTGCGAACAACCTGTGGAAGGACGACCTTGCGCATGGTTTGTCCATGGGTCATTCCTAGAGCAGTCGCTGCTTCAAACTGACCTGGATCCACTGCTAAGATCCCACCACGAACAATCTCACTCATATAAGCTCCGGTATTGATGGATACGATAAAGATGGCGGCCCAGGTACGATCCAAGGAAATGTTGAAGGCTTGGGCGGAACCGTAGAAAATGACCATGGATTGAACGATCATCGGAGTTCCACGGAAGATTTCAATGTATACATTGAGGAACCAACCAAAGGCAGTTTGGCATCCAGCAAGGAATTTATTTTTAGCCTTCGGAGCTGTCCGGAAGACACCGATTAACAAACCGATAATCAACCCAGCGATAGTTCCAGTCATAGAGATTAAGAGGGTCATTCCAGTTCCCCGTAAGAACTGTGGGCCATTATCCTTTAAAATCTTCATCATTTGGCTAAAGAATGTCTGCTTATCATCACTAGCATCACTGGAAGCTGGTTGCTTCTTAATCATATCATCCATGAGTTTGACTTGGTCTTCAGACGAAATCTTAGCTAGTGCGGCATTGACTTGGTCAATTCTAGTGTCACCCTTCTTCATCCCAATAGCGATAGTCGCATCTTCTTCCCCAACTTCAAATCCTTTTTTGAATTGAATCATCTTAAATTTAGAATTAGCGGACTCGGCGGTTAGGGCTTCGGGACGTTCAGAAACATAGGCATCAATAACACCCGATTCTAAAGCTTGACGCATCTGGGCAAAATCACCCATTGCAGTTTCTTGTTTCACACCCTTGAGTTGGGAAATGAGAGAATAGAGGTAGACCCCTTGTTGAGAGGTGACCTTTGCATCCTTAAAGTCATCTAGACTAGTGGCGTTTGCATAATTTCCATCTTTACGAACGAGCATGACCGGTTCACTGGTATAGTAGCTCTTTGAGAAGGCGACCTCTTTTTTACGTTCAGCGGTTGGACTCATCCCAGCGATAATCATATCGATTTTACCAGAAGTGAGGGCTGGAATTAAACCGTTCCAAGATGTTTTTACGATCAGAGGTTTTTTACCTAACTCCTCAGCAACTTTTTTGGCGATTTGGACATCGTACCCATTGGCATATTGATTGGTACCGTCAATTTTAACAGCTCCATTTGCATCATCTTCTTGGGTCCAGTTGAAAGGAGCGTAGGCCGCTTCCATTCCGATTCGTAAATAGTCATCTGCATGAGCAACCTGTGTGATCCCCAGGCAAATGAAAAGCCCCGTTAAGAGCGCGAATAATGTTTTTTTCATTTTTTCTCCTCTTCCTTATTATAACTTCTCCTATTGTACAGTAAAATAGGCTGCATTTCAAACATGGTCCTCTTTTTATTTAAAAAATGCTATAATAATACAAAGGAGCGTGATCAAATGAAAAAGTATTTGTATGTTTTTTTCGCCTTTCTGGCCTGCCTTTTTGTCAGTCAGAATGTCCATGCATCTAGTCCATCTTATGATGTACTTTACTATGGTGGAACCTTGACCTTGGACACCTGGGACGACGCCACCTATGAGGAAGAACTGGTTTATTATTTCAAAGATTCTTATAGAGGGCAGTATGTTAGCCTAGGAACTGCGGGCAACATGCCACAAGGTTTTGCAATTGAGATACCGCCAAAGGTTGAGGTGGAAGGTCGTGATCTTCAAAGAGAACCCGAGATTACGAATCTAGGTGATGGCTACCGAGTGAAAATTTATAACAGTGGTGTAGCGACAGATACAGTCAAAATTAAAGTCACATGGAAATTAAAAAATCTCCTCTATTCACATAAGGATATCTTGGAGTTGAACTGGAAACCGATCACAGATGGCGATCAGAAGGTGGATGAAGTTCAGTTTCGTGTCATCCCTAAGTTTGCACCAGCTAATGCCCAATCGGAACTGTATATCCATACAGCATTTATGGGACCGGATGTGACTGTAAAGAAAGAAGATGGAATCTATTCTGCCACTTTCTATAACCTAGGCAAAGGAAAGGCTGTGGAGTTGTATGGTTACTGGTTGAAGTCAGACCTAACTACTTTGTATGATTCTGGTCGAAATACAGGATTGACCAAATTGGATGAATTTCACAAGAACCAAGCTAAAATTGAACAGGAAAAATACTGGACACGCATGTTTTGGAACTGGATCTTGCCAGCCTTCATTATTGCACTCTGGCTTCTTTCTCTCTTGGGTCGCAATCGGTTCAAAAAAATGATTTGGCCTGGTGTGACCTATCCGACCGATACTCGTCTTTATGAAATTCCACAGGATATTGCACCTCTTGTCATGAGCTCGGTTGTTTATTCAGCTGAATTAGACGAGGCCTCCCCGACTAATAAAGAGAAGGCGACTCCGCCGGTGTTTACATTTGAAAAAATGCTTCAAGCTACTTTGCTGGATCTGATGGACCGTGGAGTGATTGTCTACGAGCAACAAGGAAATGAAGTCGTTTTGACCAGGAAGTCTCATGGACATGTGGATGATTTTGAACGCTCCTTTATGAATATGGCTTTTGGGGATCAAGTTTCCTGTCCTGTTAACCGTCTCTTTGAAAATTATAAATTTAGTGATGATGTATACAAACATGCCAAAAAAGCAGATCAAGATGCCATTCGTTCACTAGGAAGTTGGGCTCAGGGTCGCTTTGATACGGCTGTCAACCAAGTGGCCAGAGATGTTCATCGCAAGGTGGAATATCTCCATTTGCCAAGCTACTATCGCCCTTTAGAAGCAAAAGAAGAAGCGCAAGCTAGACGAAGTCTCTTCTTTGGTTGGGCTGCTTGGTTTATCGCCTTTGGAGCAGAAATCTTTGCTATCTTTGGGATGGGTTGGTTCTCTGTTCCTTGTTTGATAGGGATCCTCATACTCTGGTTTATGCCAGCGCGTTTCAATGGTGTCTTTAAAGCCTGCCTACGAGATGGGGTTGTCAATCTTGCGGGTGCTGAGCAACGCTATTACTGGGATAGTTTTGGTCGGATGTTGAAAGAGATTGCCCACCTCAATGATGCAGAGTTGCAGTCTCTGGTCCTATGGAATCGCTTATTGGTCTATGCGGCCTTGTATGGTGTAGCTGATCAGGTCACAAAGGTCATGAAGCTTCGGAATATTCATTTAGAAAATCAAGCCTTAAACGCCTTCGTTTATACTCCGTTCTATCATGATGTGACCCACTCAAGTCATGCCATGTCTACTTATGGATCGACAGCATCGACAGCTAGTCATTTCACAGTTTCCTCTGGTAGTGGAGGAGGTTTCTCTGGTGGTGGAGGCGGAGGAGGCTTTGGTGCCTTCTAAGCAGCACTAAGAATGGTCTTGGTCGCTCTTTCCCTTCTAGTTTAGAAGGTCTGGTCCAGTCCATAGATTTATGATATAATAGAGCAAATGTAAGTTTAGGAGAAAAAGATGTTTCTGATCGAATTAATCAAGGCGGTTCTTTTTGGGATTGTCGAGGGGATTACAGAATGGTTACCGATCTCAAGTACAGGTCACTTGATTCTGTTACAGGATTTTGTGCAGTTTAAAAATCAAGATCCAGCCTTTATGGAGATGTTCAATGTCGTGATCCAATTGGGTGCGATCCTAGCGGTTGTGGTGATTTATTTCGATAAATTGTATCCCTTCAAACCGGGGAAATCTCCACTAGAAGTACGTCGAACTTGGCAATTATGGGCAAAAGTTGCGGTTGCAACGCTCCCGCTTGTCTTTGTTTTTAAATTGGATGATTGGTTTGAGGCGCATTTTCACAATTCGATTTCCGTTGCGATTATGTTGATCACCTACGGGATTGCCTTTATCTATCTGGAAAGACGAGAACAGGTTGAGCCAGCAGTAACGGAATTGCATAAGTTACCTTATCGAACAGCTCTTTATATTGGACTCTTCCAAGTTTTATCGCTATTTCCAGGAACAAGCCGTTCAGGTGCTACGATTGTAGGTGGCTTGATCAATGGTGTTAGCCGTCCAGTAGTGACAGAATTTACCTTTTATTTGGGGATCCCAGCTATGTTTGGGGCTAGCCTCTTAAAGGTTGGAAAATTCGCTCTTGGAGGGCATTCACTAGCACTGGGGCAACTCTTTATTCTACTGGTAGCGATGGGAGTGGCCTTTGTGGTCAGCATGTACGCCATCCGCTTCTTGACAGATTATGTGAAAAATCATGATTTCACCGTCTTTGGGAAATACCGGATCGTTCTTGGTTCCATCTTGTTATTGTATGGACTCTTCCGTGTTATTTTCTAAGAGAAGGCTTGAACTTGATCAAATTATTTTCGAGGTTGGAGACTTTTGTCCCGACCTCTTTTCTATGCACCCTTTTTTTGAATTCTATTCAATTTTTTAGTATAATAGTAAGACTAGAAGTATGAGGTTATACTATGAAGATGAAGCAAATTAGTGATTCAACAATTAAGATCACGATCCAACTAGAAGACTTAGAAGAACGTGGGATGGAAATTGCTGACTTCCTTGTCCCACAAGAAAAAACAGAAGAATTTTTCTACGCCATTTTGGATGAACTCGAAATGCCAGAAAGCTTCCTGGATAGCGGGATGCTGAGTTTTCGTGTGACGCCAAAACCAGATAAATTGGATGTTTTTGTTACCAAATCAAAAATTGACCAACAATTGGATTTTGAGGATTTGTCAGATCTTCCTGATATGGAAGAGTTGTCGCGCATGACGCCAGATGAATTTATCAAAACCTTGGAAAAAACAATCTCTGATAAGACAAAAGGGGATGCAGAAGCTATTCACCATTTGGAACAAGAAGAGTTGCGGGACAATCAAGAACAAGATCCGACACTTGAAGCGCCAGTAAGTCAGTATATTTATTACATTTTGCGTTTTTCAAATATCCAGCAAGCAGTTGCCTTTTCAAAAACGGTCAGCTTTCCAGTGGATACCTCTGAATTATACAAAATGGGATCTGATTATTATTTAACTGTCTTGATCGATACAGAGGATCAACCAAATCAATATCCAACCTGGTTACTGGCCATCATTCGGGAGTATGCGGATGATTCAGAAGTGACACGGGCCGTTCTGCAGGAACATGGTCACTTACTAATGGTGTCTGGTGCGATTGAGAATTTGAAGAAAGTTGCTAGCTTATGATGTCCTTTTCCTTGCAATTTGTTCTGGTGCTGATTGGAACTTTTATGATTGCCTTGGTATTGACGCCCTTGGTTCGCCTATTCTCCTTTAAGATTGATGCCGTAGATTATCCGAATGCGCGTCGGATCAATACCAAGCCCATGCCAAGCGCGGGTGGACTGTCTATCGTGATTGCTTTTTCAATTGCGACTCTTGTGTTTATTCCTATGCTGACATCCACTACCGCACCAATCAAAAGTTACCTATCTTATACCTTGCCGGTCGTGGGCGCAGGATGGATTATCGCTCTCACAGGCTTGATCGATGATATAAAAGAATTGTCTGCCAAGAAAAAGATGATCGGCATCCTGCTGGCAGCGAGTCTGGTCTGGTTTTTGACAGATTTTCGTCTAAATGATTTTAAGATTCCATTCGGTGGGCCCTTACTTCATTTTGAACCATGGCTATCTTATCTTTTGACAGTGATTTGGATTGTTGCGATTACCAATGCGGTCAATCTGATTGATGGATTAGATGGATTGGTGAGTGGGGTCTCTATTATTTCCTTGGTGACAATGGGGATTGTGTCCTATTTCTTTCTACCAGTACCCAATCTCTTTCTGACCATGACCATCTTTGTCTTGGTTGCGTCCATTGCAGGTTTCTTTCCCTTTAACTACCATCCGGCCATTCTCTATTTGGGAGACACCGGTGCCTTGTTTATCGGATTTATGATTTCTGTCTTGTCCTTGCAAGGCTTGAAAAATGCAACGGCAGTTGCGGTAGTCACCCCAATGATTATCCTCGGAGTACCGATTACAGATACCTTTTTAGCCATTATCCGTCGGACCCTGTCTGGTCAAAAATTTTATAAACCGGATCGCAATCACTTGCACCACCGACTTCTGTCTCTGGGCTTGACACATCGGGGAACTGTATTGGTGATCTATGGAATTTCGATGATCTTCTCCTTGATTTCTCTCTTGCTCAACATCTCGAGTCGCATTGGGGGCGTCCTACTTGTGATCGGGCTCTTGTTTGGAGTAGAGTTGTTAGCAGAATTGATCGGGGTACTGGGTCCACATCATAGTCCTTTGTTAAATCTTCTGCGCTATATAGGGAATTCTTCCTACCGGGAGGAAGTTCGTCAAAAACGAAAAGAAAAAACTAAATAAGAATAGTTCTAATCAAAAGAAAAGCCATTTAGGCTTTTTTTTGATATACTTGAAAGGTAAAAAAATACTTTGTGATGAAGGAATCGATGCTTTGAGAACCTTCTAGACTTCAAAGTAAAAAGAAAGGGAATGCAATGTCGACATTAGAAATTAAAGACCTTCACGTTGAAATTGAAGGCAAAGAAATTTTAAAAGGTGTAAACCTGACCCTAAAAACTGGTGAGATCGCAGCCATCATGGGACCAAATGGAACAGGGAAATCTACTCTGTCAGCTGCCATTATGGGAAACCCAAATTATGAAGTAACCAAAGGGGAGATTCTCTTTGATGGTGTCAACATCTTGGAATTGGAAGTAGACGAACGTGCACGGATGGGCTTGTTCCTTGCCATGCAATACCCTTCAGAAATCCCAGGAATTACGAATGCAGAATTTTTACGTGCAGCCATGAATGCTGGTAAAGAAGAGGACGAGAAGATCTCTATTCGTGATTTCATCAAAAAATTGGATGAAAAGATGGAATTGCTCAACATGAAAGAAGAAATGGCAGAACGCTATTTGAACGAAGGCTTCTCTGGTGGTGAGAAAAAACGCAATGAAATCCTTCAATTGTTGATGTTGGAACCAACATTTGCCCTTTTGGACGAAATTGACTCTGGTTTGGATATCGATGCTCTTAAGGTCGTATCTAAAGGGGTTAATGCAATGCGAGGTGAAGGTTTTGGAGCTATGATCATCACCCACTACCAACGTTTGTTGAACTATATTACTCCTGACGTCGTTCATGTGATGATGGAAGGCCGTGTCGTGCTTTCAGGTGGACCGGAATTGGCTGCACGCTTGGAACGTGAAGGCTATGCTCAACTCGCAGAAGAACTCGGTTACGACTATAAAGAAGAACTATAACCTGATGACAAGTGATCTAATGTTGTCATAAAATCAAACAGATAGTATCTTTATTAGGAGAAAAAAATGAGTATTGAAAAAATTACCCTCTTTTCGGAATTGCATGCTGAGCCAAGCTGGCTGCAAGATTTACGAAAAAAAGCTTTTGACAAGATCGATCAATTGGAATTGCCAGCCATTGAACGCGTCAAATTCCACCGCTGGAATCTTGGGGATGGGACGATCACAGAAAGCGAGGCTTCTGCCAATGTTCCTGATTTTACAGCCCTCGATTCAAACTTAAAATTGGTCCAAGTTGGAACTCAGACTGTTTTTGAACAGGTGCCACAAGCCTTGGCAGACCAAGGAGTCCTTTTCACAGATTTCCATTCTGCCCTAGAAGAAATTCCGCAGGTGGTGGAAGACTACTTCATGTCTTCCGTTAAATACGACGATGATAAACTAGCAGCTTACCACACAGCTTATTTTAATAGTGGGGCTGTCCTTTATGTTCCAGATAACGTCGAGATTTCAGAACCAATCGAAGGTATTTTCTACCAGGATAGCGACAGTGATGTACCTTTTAATAAGCACATTTTGATTATCGCAGGCAAAAACAGCAAGTTTAGCTATTTGGAACGCCTAGAATCAAAAGGTGAAGGCTCAGCAACAGCAACTGCGAATGTGACGGTTGAGGTGATCGCCCGCTCAGGTGCCCAAGTGAAATTTGCGGCGATTGACCGTCTGGGTGAAAATGTCACAGCTTACATCAGTCGACGTGGGAAACTAGGTCAGGATGCCAGCATTGATTGGGCTATCGGTGTTATGAACGAAGGTAACGTGGTTGCAGACTTTGACAGTGACTTGGTTGGAAACGGAAGTCATGCAGATTTGAAAGTCGTTGCTTTATCAAGCGGTCGTCAGGTGCAAGGAATTGACACCCGCGTGACCAACTTTGGTTGCAACTCGATCGGAAATATCTTGCAACACGGGGTTATTCTTGAAAAAGGAACCTTGACCTTCAACGGAATTGGTCATATTATCAAGGGGGCTAAAGGAGCAGATGCTCAGCAAGAAAGCCGTGTCTTGATGTTATCGGATCAAGCACGTTCAGATGCGAACCCAATCCTCTTGATTGATGAAAATGACGTCACAGCAGGCCATGCTGCATCGATCGGTCAAGTGGACCCAGAAGACATGTATTACCTCATGAGTCGTGGTCTGGATCAACACACAGCGGAACGATTAGTGGTGCGTGGTTTCTTGGGATCTGTTATTGTTGAAATCCCAGTTAAAGAAGTACGTGATGAAATGATTGCCACCATTGAAGAAAAGTTATCTCAACGCTAAGGAGAAACAATGCTAGATAAAAATACGATTGCTCAAGATTTTCCCATTCTCGATCAACTAGTTCACGATGAGCCTTTGGTTTATCTAGATAATGCAGCGACGACGCAAAAACCTAAACGTGTTCTTGAAGCAGTTAATCACTATTATTTGCAAGATAACGCCAATGTTCATCGTGGAGTCCATACTTTGGCTGAACGAGCGACAGCAGCCTATGAGGCAACGCGTGAGAAAGTCAGAAAATTTATCAATGCTTCATCAACCAAGGAAGTGCTCTTTACAAGAGGGACAACGACTGGACTCAACTGGGTAGCCCGCTATGCAGAAGAAGTCCTAAGGGAAGGGGATGAAGTCTTGATTTCCATCATGGAACATCACTCCAACATCATTCCTTGGCAGCAAGCCTGCAAGAAGACAGGAGCAAAACTGGTCTATGTCTATCTAAAAGATGGCTTACTGGATATGCAGGACTTAAAGAGCAAGCTTAGTGAGAAGACAAAATTTGTCTCCATCACCCATGCTTCGAACGTCTTAGGGGTGGTCAATCCGATCAAGGAAATTGCTCGATTAGCTCATGAGGTTGGAGCGATCATGGTCGTAGATGGGGCTCAATCAACCCCTCATATGGCCATTGATGTACAAGACTTAGATGCGGATTTCTTTGCTTTTTCTGGCCATAAGATGGCTGCACCAACAGGGATTGGTGTCCTCTATGGGAAGGAAGAAATCTTAGAGCAAATGTCTCCAATCGAGTATGGGGGCGAGATGATTGACTTTGTTTACGAACAATCTGCCTCTTGGAAGGAATTGCCTTGGAAATTTGAAGCTGGAACACCTAATATGGCGGGAGCAATTGGTCTTGGTGCAGCAATCGATTACTTAGAAGAGCTGGGTATGGACCAGGTAGAAGCGCATGAGCAAAAACTGATTGCCTATGTGTTTCCAAAATTACAGGCGATCGAAGGCTTGACCATCTATGGTTCCCAAGACTTAGCCCAACGTTCTGGCGTCATTTCCTTTAATCTAGGAGATCTCCATCCGCATGACTTAGCAACAGCACTAGATTATGAAGGGATTGCCGTTCGTGCAGGTCACCACTGTGCACAACCGCTCCTTCAATACCTACAAGTCCCAGCGACAACGAGAGCAAGTTTTTATATCTACAACACCAAAGCGGACTGTGATAAATTAATTGAGGCATTGATCAAAGCAAAGGAGTTTTTCAATGGCACTTTCTAAATTAGATTCGCTGTACATGGCGGTCGTAGCCGATCATTCAAAACACCCCCACCACCAAGGACAAATTGAAGATGTTGATCAGATCCAACTCAACAATCCAACTTGTGGAGATGTGATCCAGTTAAGTGTGAAATTTGATGAGAATGACAGGGTGGAAGATATTGCCTTTGTGAATTCAGGCTGTACGATCTCAACGGCTTCAGCTAGTATGATGACAGATGCTGTAATGGGAAAAACAAAAGAGGAAGTCGAAGAATTGGCACAGGTCTTTTCAGAAATGGTCCAAGGCCAGTCAGATCCTCGCCAAGAGGAATTAGGAGACGCAGCCTTCTTATCTGGAGTCTCAAAATTCCCACAACGGATTAAATGTGCGACCCTCTCCTGGAATGCTCTCAAAAAAGCGATCGAACGTAGCAAATAATTAAAAGAAGAAACAGAGAAAGAAAGGAAATTATGGCTGAAGAAAGAGTCGAACCGAAACCAATTGATCTCGGTGAATATAAATTTGGATTTCACGATGACGTTCAACCCATTCTCTCTACCGGGAAGGGATTGAATGAAGCGGTTATTCGTGAATTGTCTGCAGCAAAAAATGAACCCGAATGGATGCTCGAATTCCGTTTGAAATCTTTTGAAACCTTCAAAAAGATGCCCATGCAAACCTGGGGAGCCGATCTATCAGAAATTGACTTTGATGATTTGATCTATTATCAAAAACCTTCGGATAAACCTGCCCGTTCATGGGACGAAGTTCCAGAGAAAATCAAGGAAACCTTTGAGCGTATCGGGATTCCTGAAGCGGAACGTGCTTACTTAGCGGGGGCTTCTGCTCAGTATGAATCAGAAGTGGTTTACCACAATATGAAAGAAGAGTTTGAAAAGTTGGGGATTATCTTTACCGATACGGATTCTGCCCTAAAAGAATACCCAGACCTTTTCAAACAGTATTTTGCGAAGTTAGTACCACCAACGGATAACAAATTGGCTGCCCTCAACTCAGCAGTCTGGTCTGGTGGAACCTTCATTTATGTACCAAAAGGCGTAAAAGTAGATGTTCCCCTTCAAACTTACTTCCGTATCAACAATGAAAATACAGGTCAGTTTGAGCGTACCTTGATTATCGTGGATGAGGGAGCAAGCGTTCACTACGTAGAAGGCTGTACAGCACCGACCTATTCAAGCAATAGCTTGCATGCTGCAATTGTTGAGATCTTTGCCTTGGATGGAGCTTATATGCGTTACACGACCATCCAAAACTGGTCTGACAATGTCTACAACTTGGTCACCAAGCGGGCCAAAGCTCAAAAAGATGCCACAGTTGAGTGGATCGACGGGAACTTAGGAGCCAAGACAACCATGAAGTACCCATCTGTTTATCTGGATGGAGAAGGAGCGCGTGGGACCATGTTGTCCATTGCCTTTGCGAATGCAGGTCAACACCAAGATACAGGTGCCAAGATGATCCACAATGCCCCTCACACTAGCTCGTCTATCGTATCCAAATCCATCGCGAAGGGTGGCGGAAAGGTAGACTACCGTGGACAAGTGACTTTCAACAAGAACTCTAAGAAATCAGTTTCTCACATTGAGTGTGACACTATTATCATGGATGATTTATCTGCATCAGACACGATTCCATTTAATGAAATCCACAACTCACAAGTTGCTTTGGAGCACGAGGCCAAGGTTTCAAAAATTTCAGAAGAACAACTTTATTATTTGATGAGTCGTGGTTTGTCTGAATCAGAAGCGACAGAAATGATTGTCATGGGATTTGTAGAGCCCTTTACAAAAGAACTTCCAATGGAATACGCCGTTGAGTTAAACCGACTCATTAGCTACGAAATGGAAGGATCTGTAGGATAATTCATTTTCATCAATCAAAAATCACAATGGATTTGACTCCATTGTGATTTTTTTACTTATAATTTTTCGTTGACATAACGAACAAATTCATTCCACCAAACCTTTAAGAAAAAGCTTTTCTCAATGGTTCTTCCTGCTACCATATCGACTGTTGGTTCTTGATCTTCTAAGTAGCCACGTCCGATTTTATCTGGATCAGTGTAGTGTAATTTTCCAAGATTTGTGCCTGATTTGACAGGTGCTCGGAATGATTCTTGGTCACTCTTGAATTGAATTTTTGGTTCTGCTTGACTGCCTTGCTTTTCAACGATATAGAAGTCTTTTTTTGCAACAGCTAAAACAGTCTCTGACTTCCCATCCATGATAGTTGCCTTACTTTTTCCGTAGGGATCTCCTTCTTTGACGACAATGGAAGAAACAAAGGTCCGTACCACGTAGTTCATCAGAGAAGAAGTAGCCACAAAGCGTGCATATGGATCACCGTCAACTGCCTCCACTCCTAGGACAACTGTGATCATATGGATGCCATTTTGCGTCGTCGATGCAGCAAAGGTGATGCCACCTTTGGTAGAGTTGCTGACCCGAAGGCCGTCAACGCCTGAACGGTAATTCGGCATGCCTTCTAGCATCAGATTGGGGTTTTCAATCTGCGTGTTTGAAAAAAGAGCAGTGGGCTTTGAAGTATATTTGGTCACTTCAGGAAAATCCTGGAGTAAGTGCTTGGCAATAACAGCAATATCATAAGCACTCAATTGATTTTCGTCTTCTTTCCCGTCAGGATCTCCGCTGATGGTTTGAGTATTTAATCCGGTAGCATTGATTAAATGAGGAGATTGAATGCCCCATTCAGCAAGTTTTTTCTTCATTTTTTCAACGAAGCTTTTCTCAGAGGCCCCCACTTTCTCAGCTAAGGCCAAGGCAGCAGTGCTAGAATTTCCAACTAAAAGAGCAGTCAATAACTGTTCAACCGTATATTGGTTCGCTTCCATAGGAAGAGTACCAGCACCTTCGATATCATTTAAGGCCAGAGCTTTCTCAGACAATTTAATAGGATCTTTCAGAGAAAGTTTTTTTTCATGAATGGCTTCGAAAATCAGATAAGTGGTCAAGAGTGTAGATAGTCCCCCCACATCTCGCTTTTTCTCTGAATCCTTTTCATATAAGATTTTACCTGTATCAGCTTCAACAGCAATAGCACTTTGAGCAGGAAGTTCTAGCTCGTCTGCTAGAACGACTTGATAAGGTAAACTGCATAACAGCAGGATGAAGGTTAAAAAAGAAAGAAAGAATTTTTTCACAGTTGTTTCCTCGTTGCTTAGTCCTCTCTATTGTATCATACAAATGATTAATGGAAAATCGTAAAATCATCAATTAGGCTAAAAAGTCAATCATAGCAAGGTTTTTGGCTGGTGTTGAAGCAAATATTCAGAAAATTTAGTTTACTTTTTTTTCTACTTGTGATATAATCTTAAACAAATCTAAAAAAACTATTGGAGAATTCCTATGAAAAAAGGTAAAGTATTCGCAGTTGCCGGAGTAACACTCCTTGCAGCTGGATTGTTAGCTGCATGTTCTGGTTCTAATACTAGTAAAGCAAGCTCAGGCGAAGACAAAAACTATGGTTATGTCTACACTTCAGATCCAACAACTTTGGACTATACAATTTCTTCTAAAGCTGCTACCCATGACATCACTACAAATGTGGTAGACGGTTTGTTAGAAAATGATAAATACGGTAACCTTGTACCTTCACTTGCGGAAGACTGGTCTGTTTCTAAAGACGGTTTGACTTATACCTACAAGATTCGTAAAGGTGTCAAATGGTATGATGCGGATGGTGAAGAACACGGCGAAGTGACTGCCAAAGACTTCGTGACTGGTTTGAAACACGCTGCTGATAAAAAATCAGAAGAACTTCCACTAGTTCAAGGCTCAATCAAAGGCTTGGATGATTATGTGCAAGGAAAAACTACAGACTTCAGCCAAGTTGGTGTCAAAGCGGTTGATGATTACACACTTCAATACACATTGAACAAACCTGAAACTTTCTGGAACTCTAAAACGACTAACGGAATTTTGTTCCCAATAAGCACAGAGTTCTTGAAGAGTAAGGGAGATGATTTTGGTCAACCAAACGATGTGAAGTCAATCCTTGCAAACGGACCTTTCCTTCTTAAATCAATCACTTCAAAATCATCTGTTGTATTTGAAAAGAATGACAACTACTGGGATAAGAAAAACGTTCACCTGAAAGAAGTAAAATATACTTATTACGATGGATCAGACCAAGATTCATTGGCACGTGGATTCTCTGATGGTGCTTATACAAAAGCTCGCCTTTTCCCTGCAAGTTCAAACTTTGCAACTGTAGAGAAAAAATATAAAGACGATATCTTTACTACACCAGCAGGATCAGGTGTAGCAGTTCTTGGCTTTAACCTTGATCGTCAATCTTACAAACACACTGCAAAGAAATCCGATGCTGAAAAATCTTCTACTAAGAAAGCAATTTTGAACAAAGATTTCCGTCAGGCCGTCACTTTTGCCTTGAACCGTGAAAGCTACTCAGCACAAGTCAATGGTAAAGAATTTGCTAAACCAGCTATCCGTAATACATATGTTGCACCTGCGTTCGTACAAGTAGATGGAAAAGACTTCGGAAATGTAGTTGCAGATAAGTTGACTACTTATGGAGACCAATGGAAGGGTATCAACCTTGCAGATGGTCAAGATGGTCTTTACAACAAAGATAAAGCGAAAGCACAACTTGAAAAAGCCAAAGCTGAACTTCAAAAAGATGGTGTTCAATTCCCAATTCATATTGATGTACCGGTAGCACAAAATTCTACAAACTTTGTTTCACGGATGCAATCTCTGAAACAAACTGTGGAAGATACTCTTGGTAAAGACAATGTCGTTCTTGATCTTCAAATGATGGACTCAGACGAAGTGTTGAATATTACTTTGAATGTGCCATCAGCTGCAGACGCAGACTGGGATCTTCAAGGAATGGTAGGATGGAACCCAGACTATGATGATCCATCAACTTACCTTGATACTCTTCAACCAGCTTCTGAGGACCAAACAAAAGTTTACCTTGGTTTTGCAGGTGGTGTAGATAACCCATCAGCAAAAGCTGTAGGTTTGGATGAGTTTGCAAAACTTCTTGACGATGCAAACAACGAAACACAAGATGTTGTGAAACGTTATGAAAAATACGCAGCAGCTCAAGCTTGGTTGACAGATAGTGCGATTGTTATTCCAACGATGTCAAGTACAGGTGCTGCAACAGTTGTTTCTAAGGTAGTTCCATTCTCTGAACCATCATCACAAACAGGTAACAAAGGTTCAACATACTTGAAATACGTTGAAGTTCAAGATGAGCCGGTTACTAAGAAACAATACGATGAAGCCCTTAAGAAATGGCAAAAAGAAAAAGCTGAGTCAAACAAAAAAGCTCAACAAGATCTTGAAAAACACGTTAAATAATTAAATTATTGATTTTCATTAGAACTTTCTCTTCTAGGGGAGAAAGTTCTTTTGGACATTAAAGGAATGAAATATGAAAAAATATGTTTTTATGCGTATTTTGCGTTCGTTAGTGTCGATCTTTCTCGTCACGACATTAACCTACATGATTATCTATACGCTAACACCGAGAAATCTCATCTTTAAGAATGACCCCAACTACAATAAAGTAGCGAAGACAAAAGATTCGAAGATCAACTACGAAAATACAGTCTATGATCGCATGGGTTATTTGGAATACATGGATTCAAAGAGCTTGCAACAAAAAGCAAGTAAAGAAGATTCTTCTGTAACAGTTGATGCGACTACTGCTAATGAAAAGATCTATAAAGAATACATTAACAAATTAGGTCATGGTTGGCAGTTGAAACGTTTCCCAGAAAGTAAGTCTTTTTATGCGGTGCGTGAAATTCCGGTTTTTGAACGTGTCATCAGCTTCTATGCAAATTTGATTCAGTTTGATCATCCAGGTTGGGTGAAAGATGCCTCAAATCCAAACCTCAAACGCTATATCCGTATTGAAAATGATCCATCTATTGGTTGGTCAGTTGTAGGTTCTGGTACGAAACACAAATACCTCTTGTACTTTAATGGTCAATTCCCATATGTACACCAAAACTTTGTGACCTTAAACCTTGGAAATTCATATCCAACTTATTCTAATACCCCAGTTCTTCAAGTTATTACACAAGGACAAGGAACGACTAAGAAGAGTGAAGTGAACTTCCCGACAGGTAAAAAGACATCTTCAATTGATATCTACTCACGTACCTACAAATCACCAAGTAAGGCAGACTCACAAGACATCAGTCGATTTGGTAAAGGGGACGCTTATACAGCAACGTTGAGCAACTATGAGAATCCATCCATGATTGCATCTTCTTCAATCATTGGTTTGATTGGTATTGCGATTGCTTACTTGATTGCGATCCCATTAGGGTCTTACATGGCTCTGTTCAAGAACTCATGGTTTGATAGCATCTCAACAGCAACCTTGACATTTATGATGTCTCTTCCAACTATTGCCCTTGTTTACATTGTGCGTCTAGCAGGTTCATTTGTTGGACTTCCAGACTCATTCCCAGTACTTGGAGCACAGGACTGGCGTTCATATGTATTGCCGTCTCTGATTCTTGGTTTGTTGAGTGCGCCATTTATCGCAGTTTGGATTCGTCGTTACATGATCGATATCCATTCGCAAGATTTCGTCCGTTTTGCTCGTTCAAAAGGATTGTCAGAACGTGAGATCTCAAGAAAACACATCTTCAAAAATGCGATGGTTCCATTGGTATCTGGTATTCCAGGTTCTATCATTGGAGTTATCTCAGGTGCGACGTTGACTGAAACAGTCTTCGCTTTCCCAGGTATGGGTAAAATGTTGATTGACTCTATTAAAGCATCAAACAACACCATGGTCATCGGACTTGTCTTCATCTTCACATCACTTGGTATCTTTGCTGCCATGTTAGGTGATATCTTGATGACAGTGCTTGATCCACGAATTAAATTAACGAATACGAAAGGAGGCAAATAATGGCTACAATCGATAAAAATAAATTTCAGTTTGTAAAACGCGATGACTTTGCCTCTGAAGTAATCGATGCTCCAGCGTATTCATACTGGAAATCTGTATTCAGACAATTCTTGAAAAAAAGAACCACGATCATTATGCTTGCTATTTTGATTGGGATTCTCTTGATGAGTTTTGTCTACCCGATGTTTTCAAATTTTGATTACAACGACGTAAGTAAGGTAAATGACTTTTCAGCACGTTTGAATCCACCAAGTGCCAAAGCTTTCTTTGGTACAGATAATAACGGTAAATCCCTCTTTGATGGAGTTTGGTTTGGTGCTCGGAATTCAATTATCATTTCCTTCATCGCCACTGTTATTAACGTGGTAGTCGGAGTTATCGTTGGTGGAATTTGGGGGATCTCAAAATCTATCGACCGTATCATGATGGAAGTTTATAACGTTATTTCAAACATTCCATTTATGTTGATCGTTATCGTCTTGACTTACTCAATGGGATCTGGTTTCTGGAACTTGATTCTTGCCATGTCCTTAACAGGATGGATCGGAATTGCTTATACCATTCGTGTCCAAATCATGCGTTACCGTGATTTGGAGTACAACCTTGCCAGCCGAACATTAGGAACACCAACAATGAAAATTGTTACGAAAAATATTTTACCTCAATTGGTATCTGTTATCGTGACACAAACATCACAGTTGCTTCCAAGCTTTATTTCTTACGAAGCCTTCCTTTCCTTCTTCGGACTTGGTCTTCCAATTACAGTTCCAAGTTTGGGACGGTTGATTTCTGACTATTCTCAAAACGTAACTACAAATGCCTACCTATTCTGGATTCCGCTTACTGTTTTGATTTTAGTATCCTTGTCATTCTTTATCGTCGGACAAAACTTGGCCGATGCCAGCGACCCACGTACACATAGATAGGAGGAGTAGATATGACATCAAATAACAATATTATTTTATCTGCTCAAGATATCGTAGTGGAATTTGACGTGCGCGATCGCGTACTGACAGCTATTCGTGGCGTATCGCTTGAGCTAGTAGAAGGTGAAGTGCTTGCCTTGGTTGGTGAGTCAGGTTCAGGGAAATCAGTTTTGACAAAGACGTTCACCGGAATGTTAGAAGATAATGGCCGTATTGCCCAAGGTTCGATTAAATACCGTGGTCAAGAATTGACAGATTTGAAATCGAATAAAGATTGGGAAAATATTCGTGGATCTAAGATCGCTACAATTTTCCAAGACCCAATGACAAGTTTGGACCCAATCAACACAATTGGTTCACAAATTACAGAAGTCATTATCAAACACCAAGGGAAAACAGCTAAAGAAGCCAAAGAAATGGCTTTGGACTATATGGAGAAAGTTGGAATTCCAGATGCTGAACGTCGTTTTGATGAGTATCCATTCCAATATTCAGGTGGGATGCGTCAACGGATCGTTATTGCCATCGCCTTGGCCTGCCGTCCAGATATCTTAATCTGTGACGAACCAACAACAGCCCTTGACGTAACCATTCAAGCGCAAATCATTGATTTGTTGAAATCCCTTCAAAAAGAATACCAATTTACAGTTATCTTTATCACCCACGACTTAGGTGTGGTTGCAAGTATTGCAGATAAAGTAGCCGTTATGTATGCTGGAGAAATTGTTGAGTTTGGTAAAGTAGAAGAAATTTTCTACGATCCAAAACATCCATACACATGGAGCTTGCTTTCAAGCTTGCCTCAATTGTCAACCTCAGATGGTGATCTTTACTCTATTCCAGGGACTCCACCATCATTGTATGCTCCAATTAAAGGAGATGCCTTCGCACTTCGTTCAGACTATGCGATGCAAATTGATTTTGAAGAAGAGGCACCTGCTTTCAAAGTAACCGATACTCACTGGGCTAAGACATGGTTGCTCCATCCAGATGCACCAACAGTTCATAAACCAGAAGTAATCGAAAACCTTCACGAAAAGATTGGCTCAAAAATGGGCTTCACTCACATTACAGAATAGGAGGAAGGAAATGACTGAAAAATTAGTTGAAATTAAAGATTTAGAAATTTCCTTCGGTGAAGGAAGTAAAAAATTCGTTGCTGTAAAGAACGCCAACTTCTTCATTAATAAGGGAGAAACGTTCTCTCTTGTTGGTGAATCAGGAAGTGGGAAGACAACAATTGGACGTGCGATCATCGGTCTGAATGATACAAGTGCTGGAGAAATTATTTATGACGGTCGCAAGATCAACGGAAAAAACTCTCACAGTGAAAAATCAGAGTTGATCCGTAAGATTCAAATGATCTTCCAAGACCCAGCAGCAAGTTTGAATGAACGTGCAACAGTTGATTATATTATCTCTGAAGGTTTGATCAACCACCATTTGTTCAACAGTGAAGAAGAACGTCAGGAAAAAGTGAAAAATATTATGCATGAAGTTGGGCTTCTTGCAGAACATTTGACACGTTACCCTCACGAATTCTCAGGTGGTCAACGTCAACGGATCGGTATTGCCCGTGCACTTGTCATGGAACCAGAATTTGTCATTGCGGATGAACCAATCTCAGCCCTTGACGTTTCAGTACGTGCGCAAGTTTTGAACCTTTTGAAAAAATTCCAAAGAGAATTAGGCTTGACCTACCTCTTTATCGCCCATGACTTGTCAGTTGTACGCTTCATTTCTGACCGTATTGCAGTTATCTATAAAGGGGTTATTGTAGAAGTGGCAGAAACTGAAGAGCTATTTAACCATCCAATCCATCCATACACCCAATCCCTACTTTCAGCGGTCCCAATTCCAGATCCAATTCTAGAACGTAAAAAAGTTCTAAAAATCTACGATCCAGAACAACATGATTACTCTGAAGATAAACCACAAATGGTTGAAATTAAACCAGGTCATTATGTATGGGCTAACAAAGCTGAAGAAAACAAATACAGACAAGAATATAAATAGAGAGGATTCCCTCTCTATTTTCTTTATTCAAGAAAACTTTCAAAAAAATAAAATTTTTTGAGAAAAAGTATTGACAGTAAGATCAGGTCATGATATACTAATATAGTTGTCGCGAGAGAGCGACAAAGACCTTTGAAAACTGAACAAGACGAACCAATGTGCAGGGCACTATAACGGAAGTT
>JAWDWJ010000021.1:0-53870 GCA_032477695.1 Streptococcus parasanguinis | reverse complement strand
CTGATTTCATCAGCTTTTACAGCCCTACTCAACTGTGCGGAGGTGGGACGACGAAATCGAATTCTAACGAATTACCGATTTCTGTCCCACTCTCTTTTAGTTTAGATATTTAATGAAGAACTCAATCAGTTTCATGATTTGTGTAAAGAACCAAGGCAGAAATAGAAAAGCTAGGAAGGTAACATGCCATTTCCAATAAAGTGAAACCAAGCCAACGGTTTCTCGAATCCAAGCGGATGGGAGATAGTAAAAGGCTGTTCTTGAACCGATACTTCGACCAGGTATTTTCAATCGTCTCATAAAGACACCTGCACGGAGCGCGTGAAAAGAATTGGTCACCACAAGGACTCTCTTGCCAAGCCCCTCTTCTTCAAGGATACGCTTGCTAAAGGTCAGGTTTTCAAAAGTAGTACGAGAGCGATTCTCGATGAGAATGGCGTCTTCTGGCACCCCATGTTCCATCAAGTATCTGGCCATAGCTTCCGCCTCAGCGATCAGCTCATCTGACCCTTGACCACCAGAAACAATCAACTTTGGTCGTTTCTTGAACTGCTCATAGACGGCCTTTCCCTTCTCAAGACGCTGGGCCAAGAGTGGGGGAATCTTGTCTCCGATCAAACCTGAGCCAAGGATGATGATGGCGTCTGGCTCTTTGCGAACTGGAAAGAGATTGCAAAAAGTCCCATAGGATACATAAGAGAGGTAGAGAAAAGTCATGTAAAACAGGGCGAAGTCAGTCAGATAAATGAGGATGTCATTCCCTGGGAAATAGGGTAGAAAATGTAGTGCCAAAGCTCCGATAATAAACAGCCCATAGAGCAGAGAGAGGAGGTTGGCCAGCCTTTTTCCTTCAAAAGCCATCATTTGACGTCCGTTAAAAAGGAGAAAGATAGATGAGAAAATAATGCTGAGAAAAACGAGGATGGAAATCACCACAAAGACAATCATTGCAATTTGTTGATTAAACCATAACTCAGTTCGAACGACTAGTAAAAATGCAGAAATCAGTAGAAAAAGCCCCAAGTTTATCGAAAAGAGATAAGCATTGAAAAGCCTTCTGCGATCACTCATAAAGAACAATAAAAAGATAAGAGCTGGAAATAACCAGAATAGATATAGATACATGTTTTGCCCCTCGTAAAATCTTACATCCATTGTACCATAATGACTGATAAAAATAGCGGATTGTTCATACAAATAAGTTGCATTCTTCAAATGAATTTGATAAAGTTAAGATTATCGTTTTTTAAGGAGATCGTATGTTACGAAAAGGTTCCCTGACAGGTTTATTACTGTTTGGTATTTTTTTTGGTGCTGGAAACCTGATTTTCCCGCCGACTCTTGGTGCTTTATCGGGTAATCAATTTTGGCCAGCTATTGCTGGGTTTGTCCTTTCAGGAGTGGGAATTGCCATTGTGACCTTGATTATCGGGACACTCAATCCCAAAGGTTATATTGATGAGATTTCTCGTAAGATTTCACCTGTTTTCGCAATTGTATACTTAGTTGCGCTGTATCTTTCGATTGGTCCTTTCTTTGCCATTCCAAGAACGGCGACGGTATCTTTCGAAGTGGGGACAGCCCCCTTATTAGGTGGAATGAATGCCAGTTTAGCACTTTTCATTTTTACCCTGGTCTACTTTTTGCTTGCCTTTCTGATTGCTTTGAATCCATCTAAGATTCTAGATCGAATCGGTCGTATTTTGACCCCGATCTTTGCGATTCTTATTTTGATCTTGGTCGTTCTGGGAGCTTTAAAATACAGTGGACATGTTCCAATGGTGGCCACAAAAGCCTATCAGGCTTCTGCCTTTGGGCAAGGATTTTTAGAGGGCTACAATACCTTGGATGCCTTGGCATCTGTTGCCTTTAGTGTGATCGCAGTGACGACCTTGAATCAACTTGGATTTTCAAGTAAGAAAGAATATATCAAGACTATTTGGTTGGTTGGAATTGTCGTAGCCCTTGGTTTTAGTGTGCTATATATCGGTTTAGGATTTCTGGGGAATCATTTTCCAATTCCGGCTTCTGTTATGGCATCTGATACCAATAAAGGGGTGTATGTATTATCAGAAGCAACCAAAGCGATCTTTGGTCCGACTGCTCAGATTTTCCTAGCAGGAATGGTGACGGTAACTTGCTTTACCACAACCGCTGGTTTAATCGTCTCTACCAGTGAATTCTTCCATAGCACCTTCCCTAAGGTCTCTTACAAGGTCTATGCAAGTGTCTTCACTTTGATTGGTTTTGCGATTGCCAACCTAGGCTTGAATGCCATTATTGCTTTCTCATTGCCAGTCTTGATGATTCTTTACCCGATCACCATTACCATTGTATTGATTGTGATAGTGAATAAATTTGTGGCTCTTTCAAAACCAGGAATGCAACTGACTATTTTCTTGGCCAGCTTGGTTTCTGTTGCAAGTGTTCTGGCAAGTACCTTTAAAATTTCACTAGTAGAAAAGGGGATTGCTTTGCTTCCATTTGCGGCTCAATCTCTTCCATGGTTAGTGCCAGTAGTCATCGGGATTCTTTTATCGCTCGTATTACCAAATAAACAAACGGCAGAAGAATAAGTTATATTAAAAACTCTAAAGGTTTTAGCTTTAGAGTTTTTCTTTTGAAACTAGTATCTAAATCCAAACTTTAGTAAAAAAACGTAGCAGAAATTTTTATTTTTTGTCAGTCAATGTTATACTGAATGTAGCATATCAATATACGGAGTGAACTATGAATCCAATCATTTTTTCATTGACAGTTTTTCTTGCGGGTATTCTGTCTTTCTTTTCTCCCTGTGTCTTTCCTTTGCTTCCGGTTTATATTGGAATCTTACTAGGAAGTGATCAGGAAAAGGCTATCCAATTGTTCGGGAAAAAAATTCGCTGGCATGGCTTGCTGAAAACCCTTTGTTTTATTGCAGGTATTTCTGTTATTTTCCTCCTCATTGGTTTTGGAGCAGGCTTGCTTGGAAAGATCATGTACACCAATTGGTTCCGTTATCTGATGGGAGCCCTCATCATTATCCTTGGTCTTCATCAAATGGAAGTCTTTCATTTTCATTTCCTTGAAAAGCAAAAATCAGTAGATTTTGGAGCCAACAAACAGAAGAATGAATTGTTTTCAGCTTTTCTCCTTGGTCTTGGCTTTAGTTTTGGTTGGACGCCTTGTATTGGTCCAGTATTAGGATCAGTTCTTGCTTTAGCAGCATCAGATGGGCAAGATGCTCTTATGGGAGCTATTTATCTCCTTGTTTATACCTTGGGAATGGCCCTTCCGTTTTTACTGTTGGCCTTAGCATCTAGTCTGGTCCTACCTTACTTTAATCGTCTCAAACCCCATTTGTTATTGCTGAAGAAAATCGGCGGAGCTATCATTATTCTGATGGGAATTCTCTTACTTTTGGGACAATTGAACAGTTTGTCATCTATCTTTTCATAAAATAATCCGGAGGTATAACACATGATGAAAGGTATTAAATACGCTTGTTTCTCAGTTCTCTCTTTAGCTTTGCTGTCAGCTTGTTCCATGAATCAATCCAGTGAGAGTAGTATGGACAATCAGCCAACAATGAATACAACAACGAATAAGAATCCTTTGGTAGGAAAAGACGCCAGTGACTTTGATCTAAAGGATATGCAGGGCAAGACTGTCAAACTTTCAGACTACAAAGGGAAGAAGGTTTATTTGAAATTTTGGGCAACTTGGTGTGGCCCTTGCCGGCAAAGTATGCCTGAATTAGAGAAATTGGTCAAGGATACGGATAGAGACTTTGAAATTTTGACCATTATGGCACCAGGACTCCAAGGTGAAAAAACAGAAGAAGAATTCGTCAAATGGTTTGATCAACAAGATTACAAGTCAGTACCGGTCTTGTACAATCCAGATGGTTCTGCATTTGCGGATTATCAGGTTCGCTCTATTCCTACAGAAGTTTTTATAGACAGTCATGGGAAAATTGGACATGTCCAATTAGGGGCTATTTCAAACGAAGATGCTAAGAAGATCATCAAGGAGTTACAATAAAAAAAATGAAGCACGAAGCTTCATTTTTTTCTAGTTTCTTAGTTGCTTGCACCAGAAGTGGCATCGGCATCTCCGTGCCCTCCGTCACCATGTCCTCCAGCATCAGAAGCACCAGAAGTTGCATCTGCACTACCGTGTCCACCAGCAGGAGCAAATGGACCGCTTCCGCCAACTAGACGTTGACCTGTTGTTTGCAGGTACCAGTCCAACCATGGTTTGAAGTTGAAGACAATCTCATTGATACCAGCGTAAGAACCATCTTCATAGTACATAGCTTGGTAGTTGTGAGTGTTAATCACGCCTTCAGGAGATCCTGGAACAATGGTCCGAACATAGTCTTGGTTACCGTTACGAAGGGTACCAATCACCCATTCCACGTTTTTCATACGTGCTGGTGGTAGGGAGCCGTGAACGGTTGACATCCGGCTTCCTGATTGAGGTGGCACGCGTTTAGCAAACATGGTATCTGGATCTTGATGGGCATTGTTGTAGTAGAGGAATTGGTTGTTATCATCGGCATAAGTCAATTCAAATGGCATAGCCTTCAAGAACATATCAATTTGGTTAACGGTTAGGATACCGTGGTCGAGTTTGACATAGGTATCGCCAGAAACGGCACCGGTGATTTCAGCTACTTTTTCTACCCAGTCTGGATCGTCAGGATCGACTTCAGTAACAGTTGTAGCGATTGGATGATTACAATCCAAGTCTTCTGGTTCAATTGGTTTTGGTTTTTTCAATTTCGATACAACCTCAACGTATTTCATAAAATTATCCAAGCAAGTTTCAAGGAATTTGACGGTTCCCTCGTTGATGATATTGCCGTTTTCGTCAAAAGCTTCTTTCGCTTTTCCAAGAAGGAATTCATTTCCTGGAAGAGTGTAAGCATTGACACCTGGGGCATCAAGGATCTTACGGAGGTGAACTTGTGCACGTGAAGTCCCTTGATCATAGTAAGAAGCACCAACGATCATGACGGGTTTGTTTTCAAATGGATGCACCTCGAAAGATAGCCATTCAAGAACAGACTTGAGAGCAGCAGAGATCGTATGGTTGTGCTCTGGAGTGGCAATGATGACACCATCTGCACGAGTGATTTTGTTATATAAAAGACGTAATTGGAAACTTTCGTCCCATTTTTCATCTTGATTAAACATTGGAACTTCGTCGATTTCAAGAACTTCCAATTCAAATTTGATCTTAAATTGGCGGCGAATGAATTCCAAAAGTTTACGGTTATATGATTGATCGTAGTTCGATCCTACAAGTCCAACAAATTTCATTCTTTTCTGTCTCCTATCTTACAAGTTTTCCCAGTCAAATTCTTCAGCATCTTTGCGAAGTAATTCTTGGGCGTTGCGCAATTTGTCTGTGATTTTTACAAACACACGGAAATCATTGAAGACGGCATCTAATTTTTGAATGACATCTAAATCCACCAAGTCTCCATTTTGATCAAAGGCTTGCAATGAATGGGAGAGCAAGAATTCATCTGGCAAGACATTCGCTTTGATTTCTGGAGCATTTAAGATTTGGCGAAGTTGGAGTTGGGCGCGTGAAGATCCCAACGTACCGTATGAAGCCCCAGTAATCATGACTGGTTTATTCAACAATGGGAAGACTCCGTATGAGAGCCAAGCGAGAGCACTCATCAAGACCGCTGGAATAGAGTGGTCGTATTCTGGAGTCCCAATAATGACTCCATCAGCCTCCTCAATTTTTGCAACAATATCCAAGACAGCTTCAGGCACTTGTTTGTCGGCTGGTTTGTTAAAGACAGGGATATCTTTAATTTCGACCAATTCGATCTCAGCCTTATCAGCAAAATGTTTTTGCATGTATTGAAGCAGTTGACGGTTTGTAGAACGTTTGGAGTTAGTCCCCACAATCGCAATAAGTTTTATCATGGAAAATTCCTTTCTGATAGGAGAATTATAAATAAGATTGAAGCCCACTTGTATAGGCGATCTTGCCTGATTGAGAAACCAATAAGGTATCTATACCAGGAAGTGATTCAACAGTGTTGAGGATAGAAGCAGGAGATTCCCCGAACAAGCGGGTAGTCCATATCTCCCCGTCTACGGATCGATCAGATATGATGGTGATACTGGCTAAGTCTGTCTCGACCGGATAGCCCGTCGCGCTATCAAAAATGTGGTGAAACGACTGGCCGTCCACTTCTAAATGACGCTCGTAGATGCCAGAGGTGACAATAGATTTATCCTTGACAGAGAGGACCAGTAGGTGCTGACCTCTTTTTTCGACTGGATTTTGAATGCCAATCCGCCAAGGCTGTTGTTTGATGGGGTGTTGGCCGACAGTGAGGATATTTCCTCCAAGATCAATCAAGGCATCTGTTACTCCCTGGCTCTTTAAAAAAGTCGCAATGCAGTCTGCGCTATAGCCCTTAGCCAAGGCTCCTAAATCAATCTTCATTCCAGGACGCGTCAGAAAGACCGTATGGTTTTCTGGGTCGAGCTGGATTTGGTGAGGATCGATCTTGGTCAGAGCTTGATCAATTTCCCCTTGCTGGGGACGTCTAGCATCTGAAAATCCAATTCGCCAGGTCTGTACAAGAGGACCAATGGCAATGTTTAAATGGCTGTTCTGAGCTTGACTATGCAAGGTACCTAATGCAATCAGTTCAAAAAGATCTGGATGTACTTGGACAGGAGCAATACCAGCTTGGTGATTGACCTCCATGAGTTCAGAACTTGCATCATTAGCACTGAAGCGATGTTCGTAGGAGTGAAGAAGTTCAAAGCAGCGGGCTAAGAGTTCATTCGCTTGTGGGTGACAGATCGAAACAGTGATGGTCGTTCCCATCAACCGTTCGGATCGACTACTTAGGTCCACTAAAAATCTATCCTTTCCTATTTTCACTTACTTACAGTATATCAAAAAGATATCGTTTTCACAATCCTTTCAAGCATATTGTTTGACATTTTTTGAAACATGTGAAGTGTGATTTTCTGGAAAATTGAAAAAAAGATCACAAATTCTGAGCAAAATAATTGTAACCGATATCATTTTTATGATATACTCAAGAAGTAAATTAAATTAAAGGTAGGATTTATTCTATGAGTAAAATCGTTGTTGTAGGGGCTAACCATGCCGGAACAGCTTGTATCAACACTATGTTAGATAATTTCGGAAATGAAAATGAAATTGTAGTTTTTGACCAAAACTCAAACATTTCATTCCTTGGATGTGGGATGGCGCTTTGGATCGGTGAACAAATCGATGGTCCTGAAGGTCTTTTCTACTCTGACAAAGAAAAATTGGAAGCAAAAGGTGCAAAAGTCTACATGAATTCACCTGTTCTTTCAATTGACTATGACAACAAAGTGGTTACAGCGGAAGTTGATGGAAAAGAACACAAAGAATCTTATGAAAAATTGATCTTTGCGACTGGATCAACACCAATCATTCCTCCAATTAAAGGAGTTGAAATCGTACCTGGTAACCGCGAATTCAAAGCAACTCTTGAAAATCTTCAATTCGTTAAATTGTACCAAAACGCTGAAGAAGTGATAGAAAAATTGAAAGATAACAGCAAACACTTGAACCGTATCGCCGTAGTTGGTGGTGGTTACATTGGTGTTGAACTTGCGGAAGCTTTCGAACGTCTTGGTAAAGATGTTGTCTTGGTAGATATCGTGGACACTGTCTTGAATGGCTACTACGACAAAGACTTCACAGACATCATGGCGAAAAACTTGGAAGACCACAATATCCGTTTGGCGCTTGGACAAACGGTTCAAGCGGTTGAAGGAGATGGTAAGGTAGAACGCCTTGTAACCGATAAAGAGACCTTCGATGTAGATATGGTTATCTTGGCTGTTGGTTTCCGTCCTAATACAGCTCTTGCTGATGGTAAGATCGAACTCTTCCGCAATGGTGCTTTCCTTGTTGATAAGAAACAAGAAACGTCACTTCCAGGTGTGTACGCAGTTGGTGACTGTGCGACTATCTTCGATAACGCTCGTAACGAAATGAGCTACATCGCTCTTGCTTCTAATGCGGTTCGTTCAGGTATTGTCGGTGCCTACAATGCGACTGGTCATGAATTAGAAGGAATCGGTGTTCAAGGTTCTAACGGTATCTCTATCTACGGCCTTCACATGGTTTCAACTGGTTTGACTCTTGAAAAAGCGAAAGCTGCAGGCTTCAATGCCACTGAAACTGGCTTTAACGACCTTCAAAAACCTGAATTTATCAAACACGATAACTATGAAGTTGGTATCAAGATCGTCTACGATAAAGACACTCGTCAAATCCTTGGAGCTCAAATGGTATCACGTGATAGCGCCATCTCAATGGCTATCCACATGTTCTCACTTGCGATTCAAGAACACGTGACGATTGATAAATTGGCTTTGACAGACTTGTTCTTCTTGCCACACTTCAACAAACCTTACAACTACATCACAATGGCAGCTTTAACTGCTGAATAATGAATAACTGAAAAACAAAGCTAGCGTTGCTAGTTTTGTTTTTTTCTGTCTTTCCATGTATTCAGAGGCAGTGAAATAAGGTATAATGAATAGGATAAGAGTTTGAAGGAGTTAGGGAATGTCTGCTAAAGAAGAAGCCTTAAAAAAGGAATTTCATTTTGCCTCTAGTTCGATTGTGGCCCATATTGTCAGAGGTGTTCTGGTTGGGATCGTTGTGGGCTGCATCGTCTCAAGTTTTCGTTTTTTGATCGAACATATTTTTCATTTTGTTCAAGGCGTTTACAAGGAGATGTCTGGTCAACCACTTTATTTGCTGGCGATGCTGTTGGGGTATGGGGTGATCGTACTGATTGCTGGCCGACTTATTCGCACCAATCGGGATATCAAAGGATCAGGAATTCCGCAAGTCGAAGCAGAGCTTAAGGGCCTCTTGGCGGTAAGCTGGTGGGATACCTTGTGGAAGAAGTATATTCTAGGTGTCTTGGCCATCGGAAGTGGCTTGATGCTTGGTCGTGAAGGTCCTAGTATTCAATTAGGGGCAATGGGCGGAAAAGGAGTGGCCCATCATTTGAAGGTCAGTCCGGTTGAGGAGCGGTCTTTGATTGCAAGTGGGGCTGCTGCTGGACTTGCCGCTGCCTTTAATGCACCTATAGCGGGGCTCTTATTTGTGGTTGAAGAGGTCTACCATCATTTTTCACGCTTCTTTTGGATTTCAACCTTGGCTGCTAGTTTGACGGCTAATTTTATTTCACTCAATGTTTTTGGTCAAACACCCGTACTTCATATGCCACAAAATATTCCACCGCTCCATCTGTCTCAGTACTGGATTTATCTTTTTCTTGGAGTCTTTTTAGGGGCAGCGGGTTATGTCTACGAAATAGTGGTGCTCAATATCGGTCGACTGTATCGTTTGCTAGAGAAGATTTCCCATGTTCCTTCTCATTATTCTTCTTTATTTGCCTTTGTCTTGATTCTTCCAATCGGCTATTTTCTTCCCCAAATTCTTGGTGGTGGAAATCAATTGGTCTTGGATTTGGCTCGAGTACCGTATCCAGTGCTGACCATCCTTCTTTATTTTGCGATCCGTTTCATCTGGAGTATGTTGAGCTATGGTAGTGGCTTACCAGGTGGCATCTTCCTGCCCATACTAGCATTAGGATCACTTTTAGGGGCCATCGTTGGAACCTTCCTCCAAAACATTGGCTTTATCTCTCAAAATCAGCTGCCTCTTTTCATCATTTTAGGAATGAGTGGGTATTTTGGGGCTATTTCAAAAGCACCTTTAACAGCGATGATCTTGGTAACAGAGATGGTTGGTGATATTCGCAGTTTAATGCCCCTAGGCATGGTGACCTTGCTGGCTTATATGATTATGGATCTCTTCCATGGAGCGCCAGTCTATGAAGCCATGCTCGAGCAATTGTTGCCGGATAAAGCGCAAGAAGAAGGAGAGTTGACTTTAATTGAGATCCCTGTATCAGAAAAGATCGCAGGAAAGCAAGTCCATGAACTACACCTCCCTCAAGATATCTTAATTACCACGCAAATGCGAAGCGGTAAGAGCTATACGGTCAATGGTGCGACCCGCTTGTATCTGGGGGATAGCATCTTTGTGGTGGTTAAAGAATCCGAAATCGGACGGGTCAAAGATATTCTTTTGTAAATGACTGATTCTTAGAAAAGTTTTTCTATTATTAAATTTTCAGACAATTATTGAAAAATGAGAAACTATCTGGTAAAATAAGGGAAGAACAAATGAGGAGAAGTCTTTCATGAAAAAATATAGTCTACTCTTATTGAGTGTTGCTCTTTTAGCAGGGTGTGCGAATTCTACTAGCAAACAGTCCAGTCAGAAGACGCAAACCAGCTCAACAGTGCAGTTGTCAAAGGCTGACCAGAAGTCCTTGGATAATGCGACAGCTGAATACAAAGACTTTGTTGAAATGCAAATTGACCAATTGCTCAAGGATACAGAAGGATTCCGAGATACCCTAAAAACTGGAAATTTAGAAGAAGCTAAAAAGCAATACCCCTTGATCCGTATGGCCTATGAACGTTCCGAACCGATTGCTGAAACCTTCGGGGAATCAGATGTCAAGATCGACTACCGTTTGGTGGATTATGTGGATGAAAATAAATCAGAAGATGGCTGGTCAGGTTTCCACCGGATTGAGCGTATCCTTTGGGAAAACAATACCACAGATGGAACAGACAAATACGCTGACCAACTGGTGAACGATATCAAGGAGTTGAAAGCTAAAATTGCTACAGTAGAAGTAACACCGGATATCATGTTGACTGGAGCTGTCGATTTGCTCAATGAAGTGGCAACGCAAAAGATTACGGGTGAAGAAGAAGTCTTCTCTCATACAGATCTTTACGACTTCCGCGCCAATATTGAAGGGGCTGAAAAGATCTTCTCTCTCTTTAAACCCTTGATTGAGAAAAAAGATGCTAAATTGGTTAAAACCTTGGAAGCAGAATTCAAAAATGTCAATGCTCTATTGGACAAACACATGACAGATGATTCAAACTATAAGTCTTACACAGATTTATCCAAGGAAGATACCAAGGAATTGGCAGAAGCTGTGACCAAACTTGGTGAACCCTTGTCTCAAATGGGTGTGATTTTAGATGGGAAATAAGCAAAATGGCTGACGAAAAATTTTTAGATAAAAAAATGGACCGTCGTGAATTTCTTAAAAAAGCAGGTATTGGAGGGGCTGGTCTAGCGCTAGGCCTCTCTGGTGCATCTGCTTTTTTCGCTAATCAAGACAGTTCCAGCAAAAAAGCTTATGATGGGGATGAAGACGTCTCCTTTTATGGCAAGCACCAAGCAGGGATTACAACTCCCATGCAGAAGGCTTGCTACTTAGTTGTGTTAGACCTTCATACGACGGACAAAAAAGAAGTCATCTAACTCTTTAAAGACTGGACTGATTATAGTAGTAAATTAGTCGAAGGAGAATTGGTCAAAAAAGATGGTTCCAATGCCCTCTTGCCTCCAACAGATACAGGTGAAACAGTGGGACTCAACCCCTATCGCTTAAGTCTGACGTTTGGGGTATCGGCTTCCTTTCTAAAGAAACTGGGCTTGGAGTCCAAACGTCCCAAACTCTTTCGTGATTTGCCTCCATTTCCAAAGGAGCAGTTGCAGGACAAATATACAGGTGGCGATATCGTTATTCAGGCCTGTGCAGATGATGAGCAAGTAGCCTTTCATGCGGTGCGAAATCTGATTCGTAAGGGTCGCAATACCATTACCATGAAGTGGAGCAAATCAGGTTTTGCGGCCATTGGTGACCGAAAAGAAACACCCCGCAACCTCTTTGGTTTCAAGGATGGAACGGCAAATGTCACGACTGAAAAAGACTTTGACAAGGTCGTCTGGACTGACAGCAAGGACTGGATGAAGGGTGGTTCCTATATGGCTCTTCGCCTAGTGCAAATGCACCTGGAAACTTGGGACCGAACCAATTTGCAGGAGCAGGAAAATACCTTTGGTCGCTACAAGGAGTCCGGTGCTCCCTTTGGTAAAACCAACGAATTTGATGAAGTAGATTTATCTAAACTACCAGTTGATTCACATGTCCGTTTAGCCAAAGAAGTCGATCGACCGATTTTACGCCGGTCATATTCCTATTCGGATGGCATCAATGAACAGACTGGGCAATTTGATGCCGGCTTGATCTTTATCGCGTTTCAAAAGGATCCGAACAGCTTTGTCAAAATCCAAACCAACTTGGGCGCAGTCGACAAAATGAACGAGTACATCACCCATATCGGAAGTGGACTCTTTGCTTGCTTTGCAGGTGTTGAGAAAGGAGGGTATCTTGGTCAAGCACTCTTTGAATAAATTCTTGATCCTCTTCGGCCTTCTTGCCTTGTTCTGGACTTATCCAGTAGCCGCAGCATCCTATAGTGATCTCTTTATCAAGATCACAGATGCGACAACAGCTGTAGAAAATAAGAACCAGGATAAGGCCAAGGAATTAATCGCTGAGATTCAGGCTGCTTTTGAATCCAAAGACCACCATGATTCCAAGGCAGGGAAAAAAGTTAGCCAAGCCTTAGCTATAAAAGGGGAGGTAACTAAAGACGATCTCACCAAGATCTCATCAGCCTTGCTCGCTTTTGAAAAAGAACAAAATCCGGTCGATTTAGAGGCGGAAAAAGACAAACTCGTGAGTCGCCTCGCTCCTTACTTTAAGAACCTACAAGAGGCCATTACGGCTAAGGATCTGGATGAAACTCGTCAAACCTATGCCGATCTCAATAATACCTGGACGCGAAACGAAGCGGTGGTCAGAGATCACAGCACAGCCTACTATGGTAAAATCGAGACGGCCATTTCGCTTTTGCGCAGTAGTATTGAAACAGAGCCTACCGATTTTACCAACATCCAGTCCTCTTATGATGACCTCAAAAATGGGATTGATGCCTTTGTAAAAGGAGAAGCCATTAGCAATGCCAGTACGGATTTGACGTTGAACGATGGGATCAAGCTTTTGGAGAAGGCGCAAAGCCAATTCCAATCCGGCGACGATAAGTCTGCTGCAGCGACTATGAAGCAGTTTATCACCATCTGGCCAACTATCGAAGGGGATGTCAGCACGACCAATCCCAGTCTCTACACGCGCGTAGAGAGCGAATCCCCGGTCATTATGGTCAAGGGGAAAGAGAAGGCCTATCAAGAGAAATTACAAGGATTGATCAGAGACCTGTCTGCGATCGATACGACAGCTTCTTACAACGCCTTTGATGCCATGTTGATTCTTTTGCGTGAAGGAGTAGAAGCCCTTCTGATCGTCATGGCACTTGTGACGACCCTTAAGGCTGCTAAGATGAGGAAAGGCCTTAAATGGGTTTACGGTGGAGCTATTGCGGGTGTTCTTGCCAGTGCAGCGATTGCTCTTGTTTTGCAAGTAGCATTTCCAGCCGTTACTTCGGGGTCTAATCGGGAAATCATTGAAGGTGGCGTTGGGATTTTCGCTGTGGTCATGATGATTCTCATCGGAATTTGGCTCCACAGCAAGTCCTCTGTCAAACAGTGGAATGCCTTTATGGACCGTCAAATGAAGACAGTGACGGCTACAGGGAGCTTTGTGTCGATGTTTGCCCTCAGTTTCTTAGCAGTCTTTCGTGAAGGGGCTGAGACCATTCTCTTTTATGTCGGGATCATTCCGCGGATTACGACCGCGAATTTCTTACTGGGAATCGGGCTTGCTATAGCTGTTCTCATCATCATTGCAGTGGCCATGACTAAGGCTAGTCAAGCTATCCAACCTCATCGAATCTTTTTCATTTTGACTTGGTTGATTTACGCCTTGGCCTTCAAGATGCTCGGTGTCAGCATTCACGCCCTGCAGTTGACCAATATCCTACCTAGTCATTTGGTCAATGGACTTCCAACCATCGATTGGGCGGGCATCTATCCAAGCTGGGAAGTTCTTCTTCCTCAGTTAATGTTTGTGGCTCTGATCGCCCTCATCACGGTGAGACAACATGGCAAAGAGTAGAGCAGATGAAATGACCATTGTTGAGCACTTGGTCGAATTTCGAAAACGATTGATTGCAGTGGTCTTATGTTATATTATCGTCTTCATCGTTGCCTTTGTATTTGGAGGAGAGCTCTACCAAGCCTTGACGGCTAGCCTGCATCAAAAACTGCTGGTGCTGGGACCGAATGATATCCTCTGGATCTATGTATCGCTGGCCAATCTCACAGCCTTTAGCCTGACCTTGCCCTTTATTGTCTACCAGATCTGGCAATTTGTAAGGCCGGCTCTGAAGGAGAAGGAGGCGCGTGCAATCTTTGCCTACATCCCAGCTAGCTTTATTTGCTTTGTGCTGGGGCTTGCATTTGGTTATTTCTTTGTCAGTCCAGCTATTTTAGAGGTCTTGATGCGTTTAGGAGAAGGGCTGTTTGATACCCAATTAACAGCACAAAATTATTTAACCTTCTTATGGCACACCACCTTGCCTTTAGGGGTCTTGTTTGAGTTACCAGTTTTGGTCGCTTTTCTGACCTCGATTGGGATCTTGACACCACAGTTTTTAATAACCTACCGACGTTACGCTTACTTTGTCCTGCTGGTCTTAGCCGTCGTGCTAACCCCTGCAGACTTTATCAGTGACTTGGCCATGACACTCCCTTTGATTCTCTTATTTGAAGTCAGTGTCGCCATCAGTAAAGTCATCTATTCAAGAAAAAGGAGAAACTAATGGGAATTTTACGTGATATTGGAGCACCAGGTTTGATCATCATCATCCTGGGCGCCCTCTTGATTTTTGGACCAAAACGCCTACCAGAGTTAGGCCAGTCCATCGGCAAAATGTTTGCTGAGTTTAAGACAGCTGTCAATAAAGGCAGTGAAGAAGCCGATCAAGACACCAAAGAAGCTAAAGAAGAAAAAGAATAATCAGACAATTTTCAAAATTCTATTGAGTTCGATTGAATAAAAAGGTATAATAAGACAAGTACTTGCAATCGACGAAGGAGGAAACCATGATTATTACGATTTTGTCACTCATTTTCTATTTTAGCTATATCGGATTCTTATGCTGGTTGGTCGTAAAAATTGTCGAAAAATTGTTCAATTTCTTGTTGAACCGTTAATAAAGAAACAATCCATTTCACCCCGAGTGAGTGGATTTTTTGTATGCTGTTTATTTAGAAGAAAGCAAATAGAAAGAGAGAGCTCAACGGTCTGAGATTGAAGACAAGTCGTATCAAAAACTTTCCTTAGGTGAGTACGGACGTCAGCGAACTTCTACGAAGTTCCATGACTAATTATTGAGCCTCTTCGCTCTTCAATTTCTTGGCTCAGGCTAAAACAGTTCCCCAAACTGTTTTACTCTCAATAATTCCGAGTGCCTGAAACGTTATTGTTTCAGGCACTTTTCTCACAGCGAAAAGTTTCGATATTTTCTCAACTTATTTTACTTTAAGATAGTTTGTTTACATTCTAAGAGATCCTCTGGTCTCATTTTCGTATCTAATTCCCCTATCTAATTCCCCTATCTAGTGACTAACTTGAACTTCAAACTGTATTTCGGTATGATAGTAGATAATAGATTTACGGTTTGTTTGTTTAGTTTTGTGTAATGCCTATGAAAAGCTCTATATAACTATTTGAGGATAAGCGATGAAAAGAGATACTATTTTTATTGAAGAGAAAATTAATGAACTAATTCAAATTAATAAATTATCTATTGATGAATGGACTCAAGAATTAACAAAATTAAAACAAGGGGAAAATTCATACAAACGACCGGTTGAAGAAATTATCAAATCAGTACAACTTGATATTTCTATTTATCAGAAGGAGAATATGATAGCCACCTACACTGCGGGGTATCCTATTGAAAAATTCAAAGAAGAGTACCTTAAATTTGTCGATAGCCTTGTCCCTGTTTGGCATAGCAATTCAGGATATGATGCAATGCTATGGGCCCTTTCCATTGGTATTTTGTTAGAGGTTGATGAAACGACTTTTGATAAATTGGTAGATTTGGTAAGGAAAGATGATCCTGAGGATTATTTAATCGATTATCTCATTCAGTTTCGTCATCCAGAATGGAAGATTCGGATAAACTATAATTTCCCAAGACCTTATGGCTTTACCCGAAAGATTATAGAGGAAGAAAATTCTGAAAAGGCTATATCTCTCTTGAAAGAATACTTGACTAAAAAATGGTATCAGGGATGTAGAGATGAAGGCTGGTATGATTTGCATAAGCGCAACATTGATAATTATTATGGCTACTGGTCTTTTGAATCAGGCGCTATTTGTAAAATTAAGGGATTGGAATATAAACATCTAGAAGGAGTTTCCTACTTCCCATACGATTTAGTCGCAGAAGGTGGAATATATAGATAATCTATATAAGGACTTAGAAAGAAGATAGAATTGGAACTAAGAGACACGTTTTCAGATAAAAATAATATCAATGGACTAATCCAAGTTTTTCAAAAAGCCATTCAGGATTCTGAAGAACGAATTCAAGTAATTGAACAGGATGAGAAAGAAGGAATCCAAAAATTTTCTTTGGACAATAAAGTTGTCATTTCGAATATAAGATCATCAATATGTCGGTACCAAAAAGAAGTTATGATAGCGACTTATACTGCGGGTTATTCTATTAAAGATTTCAAGGGTGAGTATATTAAGTATGTAGAGAGTTTGCAACTATCTTGGCAAGGCAATTCTGGCTATGAACAAATGGTCTGGGCCCTCTCTATTGGAATTTTGTTAGATGTTGAGGAGGATATATTCAATCAGCTAGTAGATTTGGTCAAGAAGGATGACCCAGAGGACTATTTGATTGACTATCTGATTCAATATCGACGTCCAGAGTGGAAGATTCGACTGAATTATAATTTTCCAAAGCCTTATGGTTTTACCAGAAAAATTATTGAAGAAGAGGATTCTGAACAAGCTCTAAATTTGCTTAAAGAATATGTGGCTAAGAAATGGTACCAAGGTAGCAGAGATACAGGATGGTACAATCTACATAAAACCAATAACAGAAGTTATTATGGCTACTGGTCCTTTGAAGCAGGTGCTCTTTGTAAAATTAAAGGATTGGATTACAAGGGATTAGAAGGGCTTCCGTACTTTCCTTATGATTTGGTTGTGGAAGGAACGCTATAAAAAAAATTCTAAGGTTGAAAAATGATGGAAGAGAAGATTTTAACAAAAGAAGAAGTGCTTCAAAATGGTGTTTGTTTTGAAGAAGAACTTGATTGGGGCGGATGGTATTGTGAGCAAATTGTTTCTGAGAACGAATCTGGCGAAGAAATTCCATTTACAGGTTTAGCTTATGATTTATACCCAGATGGTAAATTAGAGTATTATGGTTATATTAAAGACGGGTTCCGTCATGGAATGAATGTATGGTTTTATCCTAATGGAAATATTTAAAGCATCAATCCTCAAGATTGCAGTGCAGCTGATGGGCTTCAAAAGAAATACTATGAAAACGGCGCATTAAAATCACGGGCATATTGTGTTTTAGGGGCAAGAGTAACTTATATTGAGTACGATGCGGCTGGCCATATTATCGATAAAAAATTAGAACCGACTGAGGCAGATTTTGAGAGGGCAAAGAAGTGGGGTGTTGATTTATCAAAACGAGACATGACTTTGAAATAGAACAAAATCGCTTGAGATCTCAGATTGAATTGACGAATCGTTTTTAAAGGAGACACAAAATGGGTTTACGCGATACTTTAAGTACAGAAGAGAATTATAAGGATGGCTTAATATCAAATAGAGAAGCCTTACTGTATTTTCAAGAAAAATTAGGAAAACTTCAAAGTGATTTAGATAATGGAATAGAAAACTATAAAAAGCCAACGATCGAAGTTTATCAGTCAACTTTAGCTACTATTTTGTCTTATCAGAGAGACATTTTATTAGCAACTTATTCTAGTGGAGCCTCTTTGTCAGCATTTAAAAAGGAATACATTTCCTTTGTATCGTTTCTAATTCCAATTTGGAGTAAGGAATGGGGCTACGAACAAATGCTATGGGCGCTTTCTATTGGGATTCTTTTAAACATTGATGAAGAGACTTTTAATCAGTTAGTAGACTTGGTCAAAAAAGATGATCCAGAAGATTATTTGATTGATTATCTAATTCAATCACGCCATACAGAGTGGGCAATTCGGGTAACCTATAATTTTCTTAAACCTTATGGATATACTCAGAAAATCATTGAAGAAGAGAATTCTGAACAGGCCATAAAATTGTTAAAAGAATATTTGATTAAGAAATGGTACCAAGGGAGTAGGGATGCTGCTTGGTATGATTTACATAAGCAGAATATAAAAAATCATGTAGGATACTGGTCCTTTGAGTCAGGTGCTCTATGCAAAATAAAGGGATTGGACTACAAGGAATTAAAAGGACTTTCATATTTCCCATATGATTTGGTTGCAGAAGGTGGAATAAAAAAATAAGTCTCGTGATGTATGAGTCATTAAATTAAAAAAAGAGATGGAATAAATTATGATCGAACCTAAGTACGGTGAAAATATTGTTGTTCTTTTTAAACATGAAAATAAATATACTTGGTATGTTTCGGATTTAGAATTCTGGTATATTGATTATGAGGTGGCACGCTATTCGCTTGATACTCTGTATGATGAGCGCAAACGTTCTTCGAAACTGACCTATGAAACACTTCCATATTTTCTAGAAGATATGGAAGTATACAAATGTGATCGAAATGAGCTAGGAGAAGCATTTGCTAAATCGTATCAGGAAGATAGATTGAACGCGGTTTATGATTTTAAACCTTCCCTGTTTATTGATATGGATGAGATGGAACTATACTCGCAGTATGCAGAATACGTATCTTTTGAAGAATATGTTTCAGAACCATGGAAAGGCCAATATAAATCATTTTGGGATAAGATTCCAACAGAAGAAAAATTCTGGTTGACTTGTGGCACCGATGTATATGGTGAAGATTAATTTAAGTTGAAGAACAGAGAGAGGATAAATATAGGAGTAGATAGAAGGAGGAGCAACTGATGAGAAGGAAATGGGTAAAAATCATTGCTATTTCAATTTTAATCATATCCGGTAGTTACTTTGTCTACCATAAAATAACAAAACCAAATCTTGGCCCTAAAACAACCAAACTCTATCAGCATGGCTTTCGTTTGCTAGAAGAGCAAATTGGAACCTACATCAAAGAACACTATACTGGGATTGAGAAGATTGAATTTTCCCCAATCTACGTTACTGAGGAAGGGTCAACATTCTCAAGTGTCTATATTCGTCCAACTATTTATGATAAGCATGGAAATAAAGCCACTCTTGGTACTAAAGTTAAAAATGTAATTCCAAGTGAAATTGGTATCGTCTCATATATAATAGTTGATTTTTATGGAGATGGAAGTGAATCTATAGAATTAATGGACTCAAATGGGAAATTTATTGATGTCTCCAATAAACAACACTTACCTAATGAAGTTAAACTGACTAATCAGGAGCTTATAGATGAAAATATTGAATTATTGGTTGAAGATGGTCAGTTAAAAGATGTTGTTAAGGATGATAAGGGGAGTCCTGATGCAGAAATCGTTTATAATACGGAACTCCATAAAGGAGGAGCAGAATGAAGAAGAAGTTCTTTAGGCTTGCCTTAGTTCTTGCTATTTTGTTTGCTGCAAGTATGTTGTATCTTAACAAAATGATGCAAGAGCAGAAAGATCCATACAACGTGAGTACTGTGTTAGACGACAAAGGAGTGAAACTTTACAAACGAGGATTTCGTTTGTTGGAAGAACAACTGGCAACTTACATTAAAGAGCATTACTCTGGTGTTAGTAAAATTGAGTTTTCGCCAATTTTTGTGCAAGGTGGGGATGGGCAGATTATGTTCGATGCTAATATCGTTACCGTAATTTATGACAATCATGGGAATAAGGCTTATTTAGGGCAGAAGGTTGGTAAGCATGGATATGCAAGCTACGGTCTTTTAGGAGATCTACGGTTAGATTTTAATGGTTTTGATGAGGAAGTGATTGAAATTGATGTAGATGGTAAATTTCTTGACATAACGAATTACAAAAGCTTACCTCCAAAAGCTAAATTAACAATCAACCCCTCAATGGATGAAAATATTGTAGCGCTTGTCAATGCTGGTCACCTAAAAGGTGTGGTTAAAAGTGAAAAAGGCAGTCTAAAAGCAGAAGTTGCCTATAATACAGAAATTAGGAAAGGAAATGAGTGGGAATGGCGCTAACCAATGAAAAAGAAGGGACAAAACACATGCAGTTTTATTTTATCGGCGGTCTAGGTAGCAATAGCTACCATCTGGCTCCACTTATTGAAGAGCTAGGCTTTCCTGTGACTTTTCTAGATCCCTACAGGGAAATGATTCAGACAGAAAACGATCTTCGTGCTTGGTTTCAAGGTCAGATCGGCCAAGCGGGAGAAATCTGTTTATTGGGTCATTCCTTGGGTGGAGATTTGGCTCGTTATCTGGCTTCTGAGTTTCCTCAGATCCAGGCTTTGATTCTCTTGGATGGTGGCTATCTGGATATGGAAAAGATCCTGCCTCTTGAAGAAGAGCTAGAAGTTTCGTCGTCCTTCATGCAGCAGCAAGTCTTTGCAACTTTAGAAGAAGCTGTGTTATCAGAACTTGGTGATGGAGCAGATCCTACTCCTATAGCGCAAAAAGCGGTAGAGGCTAGCTATCGTTGGAATCCAGCGAGTGAACGATATGAATTAAATCTGGATCTAGAAAAAGTCATGGCCTTATTGCGTCTACGGCGTCAGATCAAAGCTAACCAGATTTCAGTTGCAGACAAGCCTGTCCTATTTATCGGGCCTCGATACCAAGAAGAGCCTGAATGGAGAAAAGACGCTCTGAAGCAGCTAGATCCCCAGATCAAGCAAGTTTTGCTAGATGCTTTGGGGCACGAACTGTATACAGAGGCGCCAGAAATTGTAGCTAGAGAAGTGAACAATTGGCTCCAAAATGTTCATAAATAAAACCTGTTTTCTTTTTTGAAACAGGTTTTTATCTTGTAATTTCCGAACGTTATTTCCTATAAAATCATTCCCATTGCATTAGGTCCGTATCTTTGGTATAATCTATCAAGGAAACGTCAAGAGACGTAGCGATGCGCTTGCGCATAGGTAGGTCAGTTTTTAGAAAAGAGATTTTTCAATCTATGTTAAATGAATTTCCTATTTTCGACTATGAAGATATTCAGTTGATTCCCAACAAATGTATTATCAATAGCCGGTCAGAAGCAGATACAACCGTCCAATTTGGAAACCATACCTTCAAGCTTCCAGTCGTTCCTGCCAATATGCAGACAATCTTGGATGAGAATGTAGCAGAGCAGTTGGCGCGTGGTGGTTACTTCTACATCATGCACCGTTTTGATGAAGAGGGTCGGATTCCTTTTGTCAAACGCATGCATGATCAAGGTTTGATCGCTTCCATTTCGGTTGGTGTTAAGGAATACGAATACGACTTTGTGAGTCAATTAAAGGCAGATGCTCCTGAGTATATCACTATTGATATCGCACACGGTCATGCGGATAGTGTCATTCGGATGATTCAACACATCAAGAAAGAATTACCAGATACCTTTGTCATTGCTGGAAATGTTGGAACTCCTGAAGCTGTTCGTGAATTGGAAAATGCAGGAGCTGATGCGACTAAGGTCGGGATCGGCCCTGGTAAGGTTTGTATCACCAAAGTTAAGACTGGATTTGGTACAGGTGGTTGGCAATTGGCTGCGCTTCGCTGGTGCTCAAAAGCAGCGCGTAAGCCAATCATTGCGGACGGTGGTATTCGGACACATGGTGATATTGCCAAATCGATTCGTTTCGGGGCGTCTATGGTCATGATCGGTTCTCTCTTTGCAGGACATATCGAAAGTCCTGGTAAAACAATAGAGATTGATGGAGAGTCTTTCAAAGAATACTATGGATCTGCTTCCGAGTACCAAAAAGGCGCTTATAAGAACGTCGAAGGTAAGAAGATTTTATTGCCTGCTAAGGGTCATTTGCAAGACACCTTAACGGAAATGGAACAAGATTTGCAAAGTTCGATCTCTTATGCAGGAGGCCGAAAATTAGCAGATTTGAAACATGTTGACTATGTGATCGTTAAGAATTCTATCTGGAATGGCGATGCACACTAATTGAATTACTTATTTATTTCACGAATGGGCGTGATGTTTCTACAAGGTGCCGGAACACCTAACAATAAGTAAGTCGGGATTATTTCTCTTTCTAGAGAGATTTCAAGGCTTGCTTAGCAGGCCTTTTTGTGTTTTGTGAATGAAGTAGAGGATTTTTTAAAAAAGTAGGAGGAAGTATGAAATTACTTGAAGAGCGCATCTTAAAAGATGGCAATGTTTTAGGTGAGAATATCCTCAAGGTGGATTCCTTTTTGACCCACCAAGTGGATTTCAAATTGATGAAAGAAATTGGTCAGACTTTTGCTGACCGGTTCAAAGATGCTGGCGTGACGAAAGTCGTAACCATTGAAGCATCTGGGATTGCACCAGCCCTTTATGTAGCTGAAGCCTTGGATGTTCCCATGATCTTTGCTAAGAAGGCGAAAAACATCACGATGAATGAGGGCATCTTGACGGCTGAGGTTTATTCCTTTACCAAGCAAGTGACCAGCACCGTTTCAATTGCGGGTAAATTCTTGGATCCATCAGATAAGGTTTTGATCATTGATGATTTCCTTGCAAATGGCCAAGCAGCCAAAGGCTTGATTCAAATCATCGAACAAGCTGGTGCTCAAGTAGAAGCGATTGGGATTGTGATTGAAAAATCCTTCCAAGATGGACGGGGATTGTTAGAAGAGTTGGGATATCCAGTTGTATCCCTCGCACGTTTGGACCGTTTTGAAAATGGTCAGGTTGTATTTAAGGAGACAGACATCTAATGCAAAAACAAGAAAGCCATTCACAGGCGGCCATTCTAGGCTTGCAACACCTTTTGGCCATGTATTCGGGATCTATTTTGGTGCCGATCATGATCGCAGGAGCTTTGGGCTATAATGCTCATCAACTAACCTATCTCATCTCTACAGATATCTTCATGTGTGGGGTTGCGACTTTCCTTCAAGTGCAGCTCAATAAATACTTTGGGATCGGTCTTCCGGTAGTCCTTGGGGTTGCCTTCCAGTCTGTGGCACCTCTCAGCATGATCGGGGCTAGCCATGGTAGTGGTGCCATGTTTGGTGCCTTGATTGTCTCAGGGATTTATGTCATCCTTGTCTCTGGTTTCTTCTCTAAGATTGCTAATCTCTTCCCATCTATTGTAACGGGATCTGTTATTACCACCATTGGTTTGACTTTGATTCCAGTAGCGATTGGAAATATGGGAAATAATGCGCCAAAACCAACCGTTCAAAGCTTGATTTTGGCTGTGGTGACTATTCTCATCATTTTAGTCGTTAATATCTATACGACTGGTTTTATTAAATCCATTTCAATTTTGATTGGTTTGATCGTAGGTACTGCCATTGCGGCTTCTATGGGCTTGGTAGACTTCACACCTGTGACGCAAGCACCAGTCGTTCACGTTCCAACACCTTTCTTCTTTGGAGCTCCTAAATTTGAAATCACCTCCATCTTAATGATGTGTATCATCGCGACAGTTTCTATGGTGGAATCAACAGGTGTCTATCTTGCTCTTTCTGATATTACTAAAGATCCAATTAATAGCACGCGCCTTCGCAATGGTTACCGTGCTGAAGGGTTGGCCGTTCTCCTCGGTGGTATCTTCAATACCTTCCCTTACACTGGATTCTCACAAAACGTTGGCTTGGTGAAATTGTCTGGTATCAAGACTCGTCTTCCAATCTACTATGCGGCTGGTTTCCTTGTACTTCTAGGTCTCCTTCCTAAGTTTGGAGCTTTGGCACAAATCATTCCAAGTCCAGTTCTTGGGGGAGCGATGCTGGTCATGTTTGGTTTTGTATCGATTCAAGGGATGCAGATCCTTGCGCGTGTTGATTTTGAACACAATGAGCACAATTTCTTGATCGCTGCTGTATCGATTGCTGCAGGGGTTGGTTTGAACAACAGCACTCTCTTCAATGGCCTTCCAACAGGATTCCAAATGTTCTTTGCTAACGGAATTGTCGTTGCCAGTGTCTTAGCGATCGTTCTCAATGCTATTTTAAACCGCAATAAACACTAATCTCACATGAACCGGAGGTCCTTGGATCTTCGGTTTTTTTGACTTTTAAGGAAACATATAGTAGAGTGGAAGAGGAGAGAATCTTATTTGATGAGAAGAGAGTTAGAATCATGTATGTAACCTATCACTTTAAAGAGCGCTTGCGCTTGTTTTTGAGTTTATTTTTGCCGATTTTAATCTACCAATTGGCCAATTATTCAGCCAGCTTTGTCGATACAGCCATGACCGGTCAGTACCGGACCCTTGATTTGGCTGGTGTTTCTACAGCTACCAGTCTGTGGAATCCATTTTTTACTTTCCTGACAGGGATTGTCTCCGCACTGACGCCGATTGTTGGGCATCATTTAGGCAAGGGAAATAGAGAACGGATTGCTGGCGATTTTTACCAATTCCTCTATATGTCATTTGGTATGGCCATTCTCTTAATAGGCTTTGTTTGGGGCATTGCACCCATGATTCTCAAGCAGATCGGTTTAGAAAATGTTGTTGCCCAAATAGCCATTCGCTATTTATATTTCCTTTCTCTAGGAATCTTACCTTTGTTGCTCTTTAGTATCGTGCGGACCTTCCTCGATACTTTGGGAATGACGCGTCTATCCATGTACTTGATGCTCTTGCTTTTGCCTCTCAATGCTTGTTTTAACTATATCCTGATCTATGGGGCATTTGGTTTTCCTGAGATGGGAGGAGCAGGAGCAGGTCTTGGAACCTCTCTGGCCTACTGGGTCTTGTTGGCCATTGCGGTTTTGATCTTGTGCAAGCATCCCAAGGTAGCACCTTTCCAATTGTGGAAGCCACAGCCTTATGATTTTAAAGGGATGAAAGAAGTATTGCGACTTGGGCTTCCAATCGGTGGAATTGTTTTTGCAGAAGTTATCATCTTCTCGCTGGTTGGTTTGTTAATGGCAAAATTCCCATCACTTACCATTGCGAGTCACCAATCAGCCATGAATTTTTCAACCCTGATGTATGCTTTCCCGGTTAGTATCTCCAGTACCATGGCGATTATCGTATCTTACGAACTGGGAGCAGGAAGACCAGAAGTGGTCAAACAATATTGCCGTTTGGGACGACTGACAGCCTTTGGCTTTGCGATTGTCACCCTCGTCTTTCTCTATACATTCCGCTTCCAACTGGCAGGGCTATACGGCAAGGACCCAGTCTTTGTGCAACAAACAGCTATTTTCATGACCTATAGCCTCTTTTTCCAAGTAGCCGATACCTTCGCAGCACCCCTTCAAGGGATTTTGCGGGGATATAAGGATACAACCGTTCCATTCTTATTAGGAGTCTTTGGTTATTGGTGTATCTCTATCCCACTAGGGATTTTCCTTGACCATGTGACCAACCTCGGTCCCTATGCTTATTGGATCGGCCTTATTTCTAGCCTTGTCGTGAGTGGAATTTGTTACCAACTTCGGCTCTGGCAGATCGAAAAAAAACAAACAAACTAAAATGAAGTCTGGGAAACCAGGCTTTTTATGTACCGTGAATATTATAAATTTTCTGAAAGTTCTTGACAACTGATGTCAAAGTGGTAAGATTAGGAGGTAGAAATGAAGAACTAGAAGGAGAACAAGATGAGAAGTGATATGATCAAAATGGGGATCGACCGAGCACCAGCACGTGGTCTCCTTTATGCAACAGGGCAAGTAAAATCAGCAAAGGATATGCAAAAGCCCTTTATTGCCATTTGTAACTCCTATATTGATATCGTTCCAGGCCATGTTCACCTGCGTGAATTAGCAGATGTTGCTAAGGAAGCTATTCGCGAGGCTGGTGGGATTCCTTTTGAATTTAATACCATCGGTGTCGATGACGGAATCGCTATGGGCCATATCGGGATGCGTTATAGTTTGCCATCACGCGAGTTGATCGCAGATGCTGCTGAAACAGTCATCAATGCCCACTGGTTTGACGGTGTTTTCTATATTCCTAACTGTGATAAGATTACACCAGGAATGATTTTAGCAGCCATGCGGACCAATGTGCCAGCTGTATTTTGTTCTGGTGGACCCATGAAGGGTGGCGTTGACATGACGGGGCATCAAGCGACTCTCTCCAGTTTGTTTGAAGCTGTAGGTACTTATCAAGCTGGTGATATGGGCTTGGATGAGCTGGATTTCTTGGAAAAAAATGCCTGCCCAACTTGTGGCTCTTGCTCTGGTATGTTTACCGCCAATTCCATGAACTGTTTGATGGAAGTTTTGGGCCTTGCCCTTCCTGGAAATGGTACCATCCTAGCTGTTTCAGATGAAAGACGGGAATTGGTTCGCCAAGCGGCCAAACAATTGGTAGAGAATATTAAAAAGGATATCCGTCCACGGGATATCGTGACCAAAGAGGCCATTGATGATGCCTTTGCGCTCGATATGGCTATGGGGGGTCTACCAATACGGTGCTTCATACGCTCGCTATTGCGCGTGAAGCTGGGATTGACTATGATCTCAAAGATATCAACGAGATTGCCAAGAAGACACCTTATCTTTCTAAAATTGCACCTTCAAGTGTTTACACCATGCATGATGTGCATGAAGCTGGTGGTGTTCCAGCCATTATCAATCAGTTGATTAAAAAAGGAGCCATTAAGGGTGACCGTATCACAGTTACTGGTAAAACCTTGAAAGAAAACGTAGCTGGCGCTGAAATTAAAAATGAAGAAATTATCCATCCAATCGAGCGTCCGATTTCGCCTGTAGGTGGTTTGTCGATCCTTTACGGAAATATTGCTCAAGATGGGGCTGTTATCAAGGTGGGTGGGGTCGATCCATCTGTGACCACTTTCCGTGGAAAGGCCATCTGCTGTGATTCACAAGATCAAGCCCTTGAGTTGATTGACAATGGAACAGTTAAGAAGGGACATGTCGTTGTCATTCGTTACGAAGGTCCTCAGGGTGGACCTGGTATGCCAGAGATGCTAGCTCCAACCTCTAAGATTGTCGGACGCGGTCTTGGTAAGGATGTGGCACTGATTACGGATGGTCGGTTCTCAGGAGCTACTCGTGGGATTGCTATTGGTCACGTTTCTCCAGAAGCAGCAGAAGGTGGAAATATCGCCCTAATCGAAGATGGGGATGAAATCGTGATTGATCTTCCAAATCGTACCATTGATTTGCTTGTCGATGATGCAACTCTTGCAGAACGTCGCAAACATTTGAAACCTTTCAAATCAAAAATCTCCAGTGGTTGGTTGCGTCGCTATACAGCCTTTGCCAAATCAGCCAACGTCGGTGGAACCTTGATGAGTGACGAAGAATTCGAAGAACGGAAAGCAGAACGTCAAGCCCAAGAAAAATAAGAAAAAACCTTTCCTGCTATGTGATATCACAAGCAAGAAAGGTTTTTTTAGTGGAACCATTATTTGGTGCGCATTTCACCTTGAGGGAAGTAGGTTCCTTCAGGCATATCATTAATGATAACGTGAACAGCTGACTGAGGAGCGCCAGTATTGCGGACAACAGCTTCGGTTACTTCCTTGGCCAAGGCTTTCTTTTGTTCCAAGGTGCGTCCTTCAAATAGGTCAATTCGTACAAATGGCATATGGCCACCTCCTAAATTTTTTATAGGACTATTTTATCACATTTTGGGATACAAAGCTTAGCAAAATTATGGTAAAATGATAATGAAACACATTTTAGAGAGAACAAAAGGAAAATGGCACAATTATATTATAAATATGGGACCATGAACTCGGGGAAAACCATTGAGATTTTGAAGGTGGCCCATAATTATGAAGAGCAAGGCAAGAGCGTCGTTATCATGACCTCAGCAATCGACACCAGAGATGGAGTAGGGGTGGTTTCTAGTCGAATCGGTATGAAACGAGAAGCCGTTGCAATTGAAGACGATACGGATATCTTTGGCTTTATTAAAAACCAAGTAATCAAACCTTACTGTGTCTTAATCGATGAAGCTCAGTTTTTGAAACGACACCATGTCTATGACTTGGCAAGAGTCGTGGATGAACTGGATGTGCCGGTCATGGCTTTTGGCCTCAAAAATGATTTCCGAAATGAACTCTTTGAAGGTTCCAAACACCTCCTCTTGTTAGCCGACAAGATCGAGGAGATCAAAACTATTTGCCAATACTGTTCCCGCAAGGCGACCATGGTCTTGCGTACCCAAGCGGGCAAACCTGTCTATGATGGAGAGCAGATCCAGATCGGTGGACACGAGACCTATATCTCCGTTTGCCGCAAACATTATTTTAATCCAGACATACCAACTGAAAGCATCTAGAACGTTTTAGAGAGGATAATAATGTCTATTTGTTTAAAAGATATTACAATAGAGAATTATTTTGACGTTTTAAATCTAGAAGTTCATCCAAATCAAAGGAATTTTATTGCATCCAATTCCATTAGTTTAGCTGAAGCCTATGTATATGATAAAAATGGTGATTTTATAGCTCCCTTAGCAGTTTATGATAAGGAAGTATTAGTTGGTTTTGTTATGATTGCCTATGACCAGAAAATTGGGATCAGCAAGGGGAACTACTTGTTATTTCGTTTTATGATCGATAAAGAATTTCAAGGTTTAGGCTATTTTAAACCGACTATGGATGCAGTCATTGACTTTGTTCGAACAGAGCCAGCTGGAAAAGCAACAAGTCTTTGGTTATCTTATGAACCGGAAAATCATCAAGCGAGATCTTGCTATCTCCATTATGGATTTAAAGAAACTGGCGAAGTCATAGAAAACGAAATTGTAGCAATCTATGATCTAACAACCAAGAATTAAGGAGCAAACATGAATATCTATGATCAACTACAAGCTGTAGAAGACCGATACGAAGAGTTAGGAGAATTACTGAGTGACCCAGATGTGGTCTCTGATACCAAACGCTTTATGGAGCTTTCAAAAGAAGAAGCTTCCACCCGTGACACGGTGACAGCTTACCGTGAGTACAAGCAAGTCCTTCAAAACATTGTTGACGCTGAGGAAATGATTAAAGAAGCAGGCGGCGATGCGGACTTGGAAGAAATGGCTAAGCAAGAGCTAAAAGATGCTAAGGCTGAAAAAGAAGAGTACGAAGAAAAACTGAAGATCTTACTTCTTCCAAAAGATCCAAACGATGACAAGAACATTATCTTGGAAATCCGTGGAGCAGCAGGAGGAGACGAAGCCCAATTGTTTGCTGGTGACCTCTTGCAGATGTACCAAAAATACGCGGAAAGCCAAGGCTGGCGCTTTGAAGTTATGGAAGCTTCCTACAATGGCGTTGGTGGGATTAAAGAAGTCGTAGCCATGGTTTCTGGTCAATCAGTTTATTCAAAACTCAAGTATGAATCTGGTGCCCACCGGGTGCAACGGGTTCCAGTGACTGAAAGCCAAGGTCGTGTCCATACCTCTACAGCAACCGTTCTGGTCATGCCAGAAATCGAAGAAGTCGAGTACGACATTGATCCAAAAGACCTTCGGATTGATATCTACCACGCATCTGGTGCGGGTGGACAGAACGTCAACAAGGTCGCAACAGCTGTTCGTATCGTCCACTTGCCAACCAATATCAAGGTCGAGATGCAGGAAGAACGGACCCAACAGAAGAACCGTGAAAAAGCCATGAAGATCATCCGTGCGCGTGTGGCTGACCACTTTGCTCAGATTGCTCAAGACGAGCAAGACGCTGAGCGGAAGTCAACCATCGGTACTGGTGACCGTTCAGAGCGGATCCGGACTTATAACTTCCCTCAAAACCGTGTAACCGATCACCGGATTGGCTTGACCCTTCAAAAACTGGACACCATCTTATCTGGTAAATTAGACGAAGTGGTCGATGCTTTGGTCTTGTATGATCAAACTCAAAAACTAGAAGAGTTGAACAAATAATGTTGTTGGGACCATTATTAGCCCAGTATGAAGAAGAATTAATAGCCGTTGGAGAGGAAGCAGAAAGCCTCTCCTTCGCGTATCGTGCTTTAAAAAACTGGACTTTTACAGACTTTGTTCTTGCCTTGCAAAAAGAAGTGGAAACAGAGGACCAGGCCTTGCTTCTATCTATATTTGAGCAGCTGAAACATCACGTTCCTGCCCAATATATTATTGGGAGCGCAGAATTTTGTGGTCATGTTTTTACAGTTGATGAGCGCGTGCTGATTCCACGACCTGAAACAGAAGAATTGGTCGCACTTATTCTCGAAGAAAACGATGAGAAAGCCTTACGAGTTCTGGATATCGGAACAGGAAGTGGGGCCATTGCCATTAGCCTAGCCCTTGCTAGACCTACCTGGCAGGTTCAAGCTAGTGATGTCTCAGAAGAGGCTTTGGAGCTGGCTCAAGAAAATGCCAAGCAGTTAGAAGCTGTCCTTGCCTTCAAGTCGTCAGATGTACTGGATCATTTAGAAGGTCCTTATGACCTGATTGTATCCAACCCTCCCTATATCTCTCAGGATGATGTAGAAGAGGTTGGAGCCAATGTTTTAGCCTCTGAACCCCACTTAGCTCTTTTTGCGGATCGTGATGGATATGCCATCTACGAAAAGATTGCCCAGCAAGCACCAAGTGTTTTAACACCAGACGGAAAGATCTATCTAGAAATTGGCTATAAGCAAGGAGCCAAAGTAAAAGAGCTCTTTCAAGAAGCGTTTCCTGACAAACGCGTTCGAGTTCTGAAAGACCAATTTGGACAAGATAGAATGGTAGTAGTAGACAATGGATCACATTGAGAAAGAATTAGAAGCAGGCCGTGCGGTTATTCTGCCAACTGAAACAGTCTATGGTATATTCGCTAAAGCTTTGGACCAAGAGGCAGTTGATTATATTTACGAATTAAAACGTAGACCTAGAGAAAAGGCTCTGAATTTAAATGTAGCCGATGAAGATACAATTCGAATTTATTCGAAAGATCAACCTAGCTATTTAACAAAACTGATTGATTCATTTTTACCAGGGCCTCTCACTATTATTCTTCAGGCAAATGAAAATGTACCTGGCTGGATTCATTCAGGATTGGATACAGTTGGCTTCCGTATTCCGGCTCACCCAAGAACATTGGAATTAATTCGTAAATACGGTCCTTTGGTTGGTCCTTCGGCTAATCTTTCAGGTCATGCAAGTGGAACAAAGTATAAGGCTATAGTAAGCGAGTTTGATCAAGTGGTTCCTGGTATAGAGGATGATGACTTCTTGACTGGCCAAGATTCAACTATTTTGGATATCTCTGGGGCCAAGGCCAGAATTTTGCGGCAAGGTTCGATTACAAAAGCTGATTTGCTTGCACATGTGCCAGAGCTTTCCTTTGAGGATGATGAAATTCCTCAGTGATAATGTACATAAATAATTTTTTATAAGGGAGTAGACCGATGATTTTTGATAAAGAAGATTACAAAGCCTATGATGCAGACCTATGGAATGCGATCGCTAAAGAAGAAGAGCGTCAACAAAATAATATTGAGTTGATTGCTTCTGAAAATGTCGTCTCTAAGGCAGTGATGGCTGCTCAAGGGTCTATTCTGACAAATAAATATGCTGAAGGCTACCCTGGTCGTCGTTACTATGGCGGGACAGATGTGGTTGATGTGGTCGAAAGTCTCGCGATCGAACGGGCCAAAGAAATCTTTGGCGCTAAATTTGCCAACGTTCAACCGCATTCAGGAAGTCAGGCAAACTGTGCTGCCTATATGGCCTTGATTGAGCCTGGTGATACCGTCATGGGGATGGATCTAGCTGCCGGTGGGCATTTGACGCACGGAGCTACTGTGAGCTTCTCTGGTCAAACTTATAACTTTGTGTCTTATAGTGTAGATCCTGAAACAGAGCTCTTGGATTTTGATGCCATCTTAAAACAAGCCCAAGAAGTGAAGCCAAAACTCATCGTTGCTGGTGCCTCAGCCTACTCTCAAATGATTGATTTCTCAAAATTCCGTGAGATTGCAGATGCAGTAGGAGCAAAGCTCATGGTTGACATGGCCCATATTGCTGGTCTCGTGGCAGCAGGTCTCCATCCAAGTCCAGTTCCTTATGCACATATCACGACAACGACCACTCACAAGACCCTTCGTGGACCTCGTGGAGGCCTGATCTTGACCAATGACGAGGAATTAGCTAAGAAAATTAACTCTGCTATTTTCCCTGGTATTCAAGGAGGACCGTTGGAGCATGTCATTGCAGCCAAAGCTGTCGCCTTCAAAGAAGCGCTGGATCCTGCCTTTAAAGAGTATGCAGCTAACGTGATTAAGAACAGTCAGGCCATGGCTGATGTCTTCTTGCAAGATCCAGATTTCCGCGTTATTTCAGGCGGAACAGAGAACCACCTTTTCCTTGTCGACGTCACTAAAGTCGTTGAAAATGGAAAAGTGGCGCAAAACTTGTTGGATGAAGTCAATATCACCCTCAACAAGAACTCTATTCCTTATGAAACCTTGTCTCCATTTAAGACCAGTGGGATTCGGATTGGTGCAGCAGCCATCACTGCTCGTGGTTTTGGTGAAAAAGAAAGTCGCACCGTTGCTGAACTCATGATCAAAGCGCTGAAGAATGCGGATAATCAAGAAGTATTAGATGAAGTGCGTAGCCAAGTCAAAGCCTTGACAGACGCCTTTCCACTTTACGAGGACTAAACCATTTTATGGATATTTACGTAAAAAAAGCCATCATTCATCAATTTAGCCCAGACGATACCGATCTCTATCTGGCAGATAAATTTCTCAATATCACACCTAAAATCGAGGAATACCTGCGTAAGAAGATTGAACGGGTCTACTCGGATGAAGCCAGGACTGGTATTTTCGAAGAGGACAATCCTTTTCTTGAGATGATTTCAGATGACCTATTAGAAACTTCGGTCGCAGTAGCGAATCGCTGGAAGGAAGAATTTGTCGTCTCTGAGAATCAAAAGACCAACGATTTGGTGTTCATTCAATTCTCAAAAGAAGGGGTGGACCATTTTGCCTTTCTTCGGATCGCCTTACGGGAAACCTTGACGCATCTTGGCGGTGAAGTGGACAATCCGATTAAGTTGACGCAAAATAATCTACCTGGTTTTGGGACTGGTGCAGATGAAGCTTTGGTCATCAATCTTCAAAGCCGCAAATACCATTTGATTGAAAAACGGATCAAGTACAACGGGACGTTCTTGAACTATTTTTCTGAGAATCTATTGCAGGCGCAACCTAAGATCTCTCCTAAAAAATCGATCAAGGCACTAGAAAAAACAGCCCAGAAGATTGCGGAAAGCTTTAACACAGATGATTTTCAATTTCAATCAAAGGTTAAATCAGCTATTTTTAACCATATTGAGGAAGAAAATAAACTCTCTCCAGAGAAATTAGCGGATGATCTCTTCGACGACAATCTGACAGCTCGCCTCAGTTTTATTGACCAAGTCAAAGAAGCTGTACCAGAGCCTGTCACCTTTGAAGAAATTGATGCAAGTCGCCAGTTGAAGAAGTTCGAAAATCAGAAATTGTCATTGTCAAATGGAATTGAACTGATCGTTCCGAATAATGTCTATGAAGATGCAGAATCTGTTGAATTTATTTTAAACGAGAACGGAACCTATTCTATTTTGATCAAAAATATTGAGGATATACAGAGTAAATAATGATTAAACGTATAGTGAAGATCTTCTTATTCATCTTACTAATATTTGGAATCTACAAGGGAATTCAGATCCACCATGATGTCAAACAAGTCATGCAGTACCGCTCCCTGGTTAGAGAAGTCCTTGCTGAGGAGGACACCACGGCCAATGAAAACCTCATTCTGGCTATGATCTATACTGAGACCAAAGGCAGAGAAGACGATGTCATGCAGGCGAGTGAGAGTGCAAGTGGTGAGACCAATACTATTAGTGATAATAAGGCCAGCATTCGCCAAGGAATTCAAACTCTTTCAGATGAGTTAAAAGAAGCCAAGAAAAAAGGCGTTGATGGCTGGACTGCGGTTCAAGCCTATAATTTCGGTAAAGACTACATCGATTACGTCGCCAAACACGGTGGAACAAATTCCCTAGAGTTGGCCCGCGCTTATTCACGGGATGTAGTAGCACCAAGTCTTGGCAATGTAACCGGAGAAACTTATCTTTACCTCCACCCTATCTCTCTTTTAAATGGGATGGAACTCTACATTAATGGGGGGAACATTTATTATTCTCGTTTAGTAGAAACCAATATGACGATTATGAAGTTATTTTCATGGTTTTAATCATTTTCCAGAGAGCCAATTGGCTCTTTTTTAAGCTGATCAGTTCTGCCTCCGGTTTTTAGGGAAAATAAAAATGTCATGCATTCTTAAAAAAACTGTAAGCTAGTTTTAAGAAATCAACTGTATAATGAAAATCGAAGTGGGTAAACTCTTTATTTACTTCTTTTTTCATCTCTAGTGAGGTGAGAAAAGTAATATGAGATGCCCAGAGTTGATTTGAATTAGAAAGAAGAAAATGATGAAAATAAAGAAGATTGCATTGTTTGTAACAACGACTTTAGCCTTGTTTACAGCTGTCCCACGTGTTTCTGCAGATAGCAATGTGCAGAAAGTTATTGATGAAACCTATGTCAAGCCAGACTATGTTTTGGGCTATTCGCTGGACCAAAGTCAAATCGAACAAACCTTGAGTCTCTTGAACTACGATAGTTCAAAAGATAAAGAAGAGTGGAAGACCATGACACCAGAGGTTTATTCTTCGATTATGAACGTTGCCAACGATGATAGTTTGGAACTTTATTCCTCTGTTAAAATTCAAAAATTAGGCAAAAATAAGCCACTAGAAGTCAATATCGTGACGCCTCAAAACATCACCAAGGTCACTGCAGATATGTATCGTAATGCAGCCGTTACACTTGGATTGGAGCATGCTCAAATTACAGTAGCTTCACCTATACAAGTGACTGGAGAAAGTGCTTTAGCTGGGATCTATTACTCGCTTGAGAAAAATGGTGCCAAAGTTTCTCAAGAAAGCAAAGATCTGGCCCAAGAAGAGTTAAAGACTCTATCCGGGATCAATGAAGAAAACGCTGGTAAGAAAAACTTCGATGCGGATAAGTTAAACGTAGCATTGACCGACATAAAAACGGCAGTAGCCAATGCCAAACAGAACAATCAGGATTTAAGCAAGGATGATATTCGAAAGATCGTCAAAGAAACCCTTAAAAATTATAAGCTGGATACAACTGTGACAGGTAATCAGATCAATTTAATCGTGAATTTCGCAGTCAACCTCTCAAAGAGTAGTGTCATCAGTAGCAAAAGCTTTACGAAGACCTTGTCGGACTTGAAAGATAGTATCGTAGATAAAGCAGGCGATACCTTTAACAATATCAATCTCAATTTTGATACCAATGCCATTTTAAAAGACAGTGGGAACTTCTTCACAAATGCGTGGAATGCCATTGCCGGCTTCTTCGGAGCCATCTGGAATGCCATTGCCAAATTCTTTAGTGGTTTAGTTGGCTTGAACTGCACCCCAAAAGTTAGACAGAAAAAATCTAACTTTTGGGGTGTTTTTATTATGAAATTGACTTATAAAGATAAAGTTCAGATCTATGAACTTAGAAAACAAGGATATAGCTTAGAGCAACTTTCAAATAAATTTGGGATAAACAATTCTAATCTTAGGTACATGATTAAATTGATTGATTGTTATGGAATAGAGTTCGTCAAAAAAGGAAAAAATCGTTACTACTCTCCTGAATTAAAACAAGAAATGATTGATAAAGTTCTACATGAAAACTGGTCTCAAGATAGAGTTTCTCTCGAATATGCTCTCCCAAATCGTGGTATGCTTCCAAATTGGATGGCACAATACAAGAAAAACGGGTATACTATTGTTGAGAAAACAAGAGGGAGAGTACCTAAAATGGGACGTAAACGTAAGAAAACTTGGGAAGAAATGACAGAACTAGAGCGGCTCCAAGAAGAGAATGAACGCTTACGTACCGAGGTGGCTTACTTAAAAAAGTTAAAAGAGCTAGAAGTCAGGGACGAAGCCTTACAACTAGAAAGGCAGAGACAATTAGAGAAATGGCTTCAGGAGGATTTCGACTAGATTTACTTCTTGAAGCGGCTCGTTTACCTCGCTCAACTTACTACTATCAGTTGAAGCAACTGGATAGGTTTGACAAAGATAAAGATCTTAAAGCTGAAATTCAATCTATTTTTACTGAGCACAAAGGAAATTATGGCTTTCGCCGAATGACTCTTGAATTGAGAAATCGTGGTTATGTGGTCAATCACAAAAGAGTTCAACGCCTGATGAAGGTCCTTGGTTTAAGTGCTCGAATTCGTCGTAAACGGAAGTATTCTTCATACCAAGGAGAGATTGGAAAGAAAGCAGCCAACCTTATTCAACGCCAATTTGAAGCATCCAAACCAATGGAAAAGTGCTACACAGATGTGACAGAATTTACCATTCCAGCAAGCAGTCAAAAACTCTATTTATCGCCGGTTTTAGATGGCTTTAATAGCGAAATTATCGCCTATAATCTTTCGACTTCACCAAATTTAGAACAAGTGAAATCTATGTTAGACCAGGCCTTCAGTGAGGATCATTACACAAATACTATTCTCCATAGTGACCAAGGATGGCAGTATCAACATCAGTATTATCATCATTTTTTAGAGGATAAAGGAATCCAACCGTCCATGTCACGTAAAGGAAACAGCCCAGATAATGGCATGATGGAGTCCTTCTAAACGAATTAAGGTAAAACTAAAAGGACTCAGTCCTGTGCAATACAGAACTAAATCCTTTGGATAAATTAATTGTCTAACCTTTTGGGGTCAATACAACTTTCAGATGCTTTTTGAGTTCTAGTGAATAGAAGAGGTGGTCTCTTTTTTCAGTTGTTGAGTCTCATTCTTTATGTTCAAGAAGCAGAGGTGAGGAGGACTCGACTGCTTTTTTTCGCTTGAAAAATGCGACCATTTGAACCAGAAGACGGGGAACCGTCTGCCATTTTTTCCAAGCTTGGACACGGGTATCGAGGAGTTGCTTGGCTAGACGTTCCAGCATTTCCCTTTCTGTAGGATCTAGGTCTTGAGCATTTTGAAAGATCTCTTTGATCTTGGAGAAATTTTTCAAGTTCCGCAAATCATTGATTGAAGTAATGCCTGCATCAAAGAAGAGGCCGAAGAAGGTATCGAAGAACTTCTTGCGATCATCCGCCGATGTTTCGCGAACCCACTGCTTCAGGGTCTCGTCGGTCTGCTGGCTATCGGGACTGGTTTGATCCAGGGTCACAAATTTATCCTTCTCAATCATCCAAGTAAAGGCGTCATGCTGGGCAAAGCCACCAAAAGCTCGGCTTTTGACGATTGTAGCAGGCTCAGGAACTTCTAGCATCATGCCGACGATGGAACCTTGAGGAACAAAGCGAAGAATGTTTGGGGACGTCCGCTGGTAGCCTTCGGTCTCAATAATGGCTCTGTTGAGGCCAGGAGCATCGTAGCTATAGATGGCATCGACTCGTTCAAATAAGGAATCCGGCAGGTAAGTGCAGGCATAGGTTGCGAGATTGCCCCCTTTGGAGTGACCGGCTACTAAGAAGCGCCCTTTAGGAAATTCCTTCATGACGTTTTGTAGGTAGCTGGCTGCACGCCTCTGAGCTGGGACATGGTCCATATAGGTCATGTGGAAGTCTTCCTTCCAGCCGATCAAGGTGTCATCCGTCCCTCTGAAGACAACTAAATAAACATCCATGGTAAGACGATAGGTCATAGCCGCAAACTGCTTCTGAACATCGGGGTCATATTCGTTGACATAGTTGAGGAGTTTGATGTTCTTAAAACGCTTTGAACCAGCTAAGTCATCGACTAATTGCAGGTGCTGGTCTGTCACGATGAAATCGGTGGTTCGATCGACTAGCTCTGCTGCATCAGATAAGCGGACTTCAATATTGGTCGTATCCCCTTGGGGCACGATCCGATCAAAAGGAAGATAGGACAGCTCTGTCAGTGCCAGGACATCCAGTTCATTGAAGGGACGGTCATATATAGAATCGTAGGTCACTTCTTTTAGGTAATCAAAAATAGTTGACATCTGTGCCTCCCGTGTCTTCTTTCTCTCAGTATAGCACAAAAATGGATGGAGAAAAAGCGCCTCCCATTAAGAAAGGAGGAGCCAGTTCTTCTTTCCCTCTGAAACAGCCTTTTTCTCTGCTGTTTAATCTGTTATAATAGGAAGAAGAAAAAAAGAAGGAAAGAAAGCCATGCATAAAATTCTCTTAGTGGAAGACGATGAAATTATCCGCCAACAGGTCAAACAATTATTGGAACAATGGGGCTATGAAGTGGTCGCAGTAGAGGATTTTATGGATGTCCTTGGGATCTTTGTCGAAACCGACCCCCACTTGATCCTCATGGATATTGGACTGCCTCTCTACAATGGTTACCACTGGTGCCAGGAGATTCGCAAGGTTTCAAAGGTTCCGATTATGTTTCTTTCCTCACGGGATCAAGCCATGGATATTGTCATGGCCATCAATATGGGTGGAGACGATTTTGTCACCAAGCCTTTTGATCAAAATGTGCTCCTTGCTAAGGTCCAAGGGCTCTTGCGCCGCTCTTACGAATTTGGCACGGATCAAAATCTGCTGGAACACCGTGGCGCCATCCTCAATCTCAAGTCCACGGACCTGGTGTATGAAGGGGAAGTCATCAAGTTGACCAAGAATGAATTTCAGATCCTGCGCGTCCTGTTTGAGCATGCGGGCAGTATCGTGTCGCGCGATGATATGATGAAAGAGCTCTGGAATAGCGACTTCTTCATTGATGACAATACCTTGTCTGTCAATGTGGCTCGCCTTCGCAAGAAATTAGAAGAGGCTGGCTTGTCAAACTTCATCGAAACCAAGAAAGGCATCGGTTATGGGTTAGTCCATGAATAAATATGGAAACATCTTTTGGCAGTATGTGGTATCCCGCAGGCGCCTGCTCTATCTAGTGGTCATCTTTTTGATGGTCGATTTGGTCTTTGCCTTTCTCTTTCCAGAGACGGGGACGGTTTTCCTCTATGCGACTCTGATGCTAGGATTTTTTACCCTCTGTATCTTAATCTGGGATTTCGCTATGACCTTTCAGGAGTACCGCAAAGCCTTGCTGTATGAGGAAATAGAGCTTGCCTCACCACTGGAACATCTCCTTTATGAAAAATACACGGAAGAACAGCAGGCGCGCTTAGAGGAAGGGAAGATAGCCCAGGCCAAGTTCAATGACCTGATGGATTACTATACCCTCTGGGTTCACCAGATTAAGACGCCCATTGCGGCTAGTCAGCTCTTGGTGCAAGATGTCGAGACGCCCATTGTCAAGCAGCAGATGGAGCAGGAGCTTTTTAAGATTGACTCCTATGCCAATCTGGTTTTGCAGTATCTGCGACTGGAGAGTTTTCATGATGATCTAGTCTTAAAGCGCGTGTCGGTAGAAGACTTGGTCAAAGAAGTAGTCCGCAAGTATGCCCTCTTTTTTATCCAAAAGAATTTGACAGTGGATCTGCATGATTTGGAGCAGGAGGTCATCACCGATCGCAAGTGGCTCCTGGTCATCATCGAGCAGCTCCTATCCAATAGCCTCAAGTACACCAGCACAGGGGGAATTGAAATCTATTTTAAAGACCAGACTCTCTATATAAAAGATAGCGGGATTGGGATCAAAAATAGCGATGTCCTCCGCGTCTTTGAGCGGGGCTTCTCCGGCTACAATGGCCACCTGACCCAGCAATCTTCAGGGCTGGGGCTCTATCTATCTAAGAAAATCGCAGAGCAATTGGGCCACAGGATCACCCTCCATTCAGAGGTCGGCCAAGGCACGACCGTTGCCATTCGCTTTGAAGAGAAGAAGTTGGTCATGGATTAATTTTCCCCATCTTACAAAAATGTAAGAAATAAAGGTCAAAATGAAAGGTTAGGTTATGGTAGCCGCCTTTTATTTTTTATACAATAGTCTCATCAAATGAAGGAGGTCAAGAAAATGAAACTCTTGAAATGGATGAAACAACCCAAAAAGACTGAGAAACCAAATAACCAAACCGATCTGGAAAAGACGGAATTTGGTCTCCAAGTCCTGCAACAAACCCAAGAATTTTTCTTGATCTACTAGTAAAAGGAGAAAAGTATGTCATTACTAGATGTTCAACATATCAAAAAGATCTACAAAACCCGCTTTCAAGGGACGCAGGTCGAAGCCCTAAAGGATATTCACTTCACTGTTGAAAAAGGGGAGTACGTAGCCATCATGGGGGAATCAGGATCCGGGAAATCGACCCTTCTCAATATCCTAGCTATGCTGGACCAGCCGACGGAAGGCCGGGTCTACCTCAATAGCACCGACACCTCGACCATCAAAAACAAGGATGCCTCCAGTTTCCGTCGGGAAAAACTAGGCTTTGTCTTTCAAGACTTCAACCTGCTGGATACCTTGTCCGTCAAGGACAATATCCTCCTGCCTCTCGTCCTCTCACGCAGACCGGTCAAGGAAATGATGAGCAAGGTCGATAGCGTGAGTCGGGAGTTGGGCATTCACCAGCTTTTAGAAAAATACCCTTACGAAATCTCTGGTGGGCAAAAACAACGGGTGGCTGTAGCACGGGCCATCATCACCTCACCTGAAATTCTCCTTGCGGATGAGCCAACAGGGGCGCTGGATTCCAAATCTTCGGCTGCTTTGCTCGATGTCTTTGAAGACATCAATAGCATGGGCCAAACCATTCTCATGGTGACCCACTCAACCGCAGCGGCAGCTCGGGCCAAGCGCGTGCTCTTTATCAAAGACGGAATTCTCTACAACCAGATCTTCCGCGGGGAAAAAACGGAGCGTCAGATGTTCCAAGAAATCTCGGATACCTTGACGGTCATGGCAAGTGAGGTGGAGTAGATGTTACGATTAACCACTAAATTAGCTTGCTCTAATCTGATCAAGAACCGCAAGCTCTATTATCCCTTTGCTATTGCGGTCATTCTCGCAGTGACCATCGCCTATCTCTTTGACTCCCTGACCTTTAATCCTCGCATTTCCGAGCTTCGAGGGGGCTCTTCTATAGTGTTCACCCTCAGCTTGGGATTCTTCGTGGTCAATGTCGCGGGGGCCATCATCGTGCTTTATGCCAATAGCTTCGTCATGAAAAACCGCTCCAAGGAGCTGGGCATCTACAGCATGCTGGGCCTTGAGAAACGCCATCTCATCAGCATGATTTTCAAGGAACTCTTGCTTTTTGGCTTTCTAACCATCTCAGCCGGAGTCTTGATCGGAGCTCTCTTTGACAAGCTGATCTTTGCCTTCCTCTTGAAACTCATGAAGATGAAGGTCCAGCTGGTATCTACCTTCCAACCTGGGATTGTCGTCCTGGTCTTTGTCACCTTTGGTCTCATCTTTGGCCTTTTGGTTCTTCTCAATGCTTGGCGCATTCTCCGTTTGAATGCCCTGCAGTTGACGCGTGAGAAGGCTAGTGGTGAAAAGAAAGCCCGCTTCTTGTGGCCCCAAACCATCCTTGGCTTAGCCTCTCTCGGTTTTGGCTACTACCTAGCTGTGTCTGTCAAAGACCCTATCATTGCGCTTGTGACCTTCTTTTTAGCCGTTATCTTGGTCATGATCGGGACCTACCTGCTCTTTAATGCTGGGATCACCGTCTTCTTGCATCTGCTTAAGAAAAAGAAGAACTATTATTACCAACCCAACAACATGATCTCGGTCTCTAACCTCATCTATCGCATGAAGAAAAATGCAGTGGGGCTTGCGACCATTGCCATCCTCTCGACCATGGTATTGGTAACCATTTCTGCTGCGACCAACATCTATATCGGTGGTGAAACGATCAAGAAGATCATGTCTCCTCATGATTTCTCTGTCCAAGGAAAAGGGGTAGACCTAGAGCAAATCAACCAGAAATTTGATGAATTTGCCTCTGAGCATCATCTTGAGATCAAAAATCGTGACCTGATGACCTATGCCAACTTTGGAGTTAAATCACAAAATGGCACGGCTTTCACCGTCTATCCAGCTGATGAGCGCAACGTCACTCCCAAAACTGTCTTTATGGTCTTTGATGCAGCTAGCTATGAACAAATGACCGGAGAAAAGGTCGATCTGACCGGCAACCAAGTCATCCTCTTTGCTCATAACAAGGCTCTTAAAGGGCAAAAGCAGTTCACCATCAATGGGCAAGACTTCCAAGTCAAGGAAGAAGTGAGCAAGGATTTTATCACCGATCATGTTCCAAATCAGTTTAATATGCTGACGGAGGATTTCAATTACCTAGTCGTGCCAGACCTTTCAGCCTTTGTCGCTCAGTTTCCGGATCTTGCCATCAATACCAATATTTACGGTGGCTTCAATGTCAATGTTGACGAAGACCAGCAACTCAAGCTGGCAGCCAGCTATGACAAGATGATTGATGAATTGAGCAGCCAACAGGCTCAAGGAACATTTGTCTATGGGGGGAACCGTGCCAATGATGTGGCAGAGTTGAATAGCCTCTTTGGTGGCATCTTCTTTATCGGTATTTTCTTGTCATTGATCTTTATGGTCGGAACAGTCATCGTTATCTACTACAAGCAAATTTCAGAAGGTTATGAAGACCGTGACCGCTTCGTCATCCTCCAACAGGTGGGGCTCGATGAAAACGAGGTCAAACGGACCATCAACCGTCAAGTGCGGACCGTCTTCTTCCTTCCCCTCATCTTTGCCTTTGTCCACCTGGCCTTTGCCTACCATATGATCCGCCTGATCCTCAAAGTCCTTGGCGTGATTAATAGTGGCCAAGTCCTCGTCGTCACCCTCAGCGTTTGTGCTAACTTTCCTTAGGTGAGTACGGACGTCAGCGAACTTCGAAGAAGTTCCATGACTAATTATTGAGCCTAAGGTCTCAATAATTCCGAGTGCCTGAAACATAATTATTTCAGGCACTTTTCTCACAGCGGAAAGTTTCAATATACTCTAATAATAATCAGATATTATTTGGATATTTTTGCACAATAATCCAGCATAGGTTATTCAAAGAAAAGAATTGTCAATTTTTTTAGCTTGCTCATAGCGGGCTTTTTTGTACGAAAACCGACTGCGATTGTTTTTGTTTTTCAAAGGGATACACAAAAAAGACTGAACCCGTAGAGTTCAGTCTTTGTTCACTTTCTATTAAAGTGATGTAAGGAAAGTCAATCCCCCTAGGATGACACCTGCCGAATTCGGAATGATCAAAATCCAGTCTTTTTTAGGTTCCTTTGTCCAACCATAAATGACCCAGATCAAGCAAGAAATAGCAGCTGACAAGGGTTGGAAAGGTTGGGCCTTATTTCCCTGTAAATTAGCAATAATTTGTGGGATGTAGGCAATGAAAACGATAATCCCAATAAAGGCACCGATCGAGCCAACGATTTGGTTGATTTTTTGTTTATTCATAAAATTTTACCTCTGTGTATTAAAATAGCATAAGTAGGAAGAAAATGCAATTAATTTGCATGCTATGCAAGATGAAAATGATTACATTCGCACAAAATTAGACAATGTGTCAAAAAATGGCAACTAGAGAGAAGACTCTCTCGAAAAGAAATCCATCTTCCTGCAAAATCACAAGATTGTGACACTTTACAGTTCGGTAACATTTGAAAAAAAGACTTGAATTTGTAAAGGACAAAAGGTAGAATAGTGCATACTTTAAAAAAAGAAAAGGAAATGGTAGTTTCAAAATGAATGAAAAACAAATGAAAATTCTTGGTTGGGTTGCGACCTTTATGTCTGTTATGATGTATGTGTCTTACTTCCCACAAATCATGGATAACCTCGCAGGTCACAAAGGGAACTTTGTTCAACCCCTTGTCGCAGCCATCAACTGTAGCCTTTGGGTTTACTACGGACTCTTCAAAAAAGAACGCGATATTCCACTTGCTGCAGCCAATGCACCAGGGATCATCTTTGGTTTGATCACAGCCATCACAGCCTTGTAATTAATTAAAAAAGCTGGACAAAAGTCTGGCTTCTTTTTTTATGACTTCACTCATTTCCATGGTATAATGGGAGGACTATTCATAGAGAAGATCAAAAGGAGACAAGAGTGGATCAAAAACATCACTGTCAAGTCCTATGGGCGAAAAATAAATACCTGGTGCTCAGTCGTTCGAGTAATATCTACAAGGAAATCCGGGAATACCTCAAGCGAGACCAGGTGGAGGTCAGCCACGTCGAGGACCTAATCCAGCAAGCGCTAGCCCTGCCGGAAAATCGTGGCCAAGTCTCCAATGCCTTTCAGCATATTTGGGGCTATTTCAAAAAGCAGGCGACTGCAGAGGAAAAGGCGGACTTTATGTTGCTACTTGAGAAGTACCAGCATGGCCAAGCCCAGCAAGAAGATCTGATCAAGGGAATCCAGACGCTATTGGAGCACTACCCGAATCGCTACTTACAAGACTCGACGCTACTAGGAGGTCAATAGATGAGACTCTGGCACCAAGACTTGATTTCCAAACTCCCTCGTCCCCAACTCCTGGGCCAACATCGGGAATGCTGCGCCCTTCGAGGCAATGGCTGGGGCAAGAAGCACGCGACGGTCAACTATGTCTTTGACTACTCACCCTATCGCCTCTATGCTTATCACTGCCTGATCATGGAGGAGATGACGGCTCGTGGCTACAAGGTTAGCCCAGAGTGGTGGGAATCAACCTACCGAGGCAAGACCTGCCCAGCTTATTCAGAACTGGAAGAGGAAGCCTTGAGCATCCCCATCTATCCCGAGCATCAGGACACTTACCTCCAAGAATGCTTGGATAACCTAGCAGAAAAAGGGATTCAATTAGACTAATCATTGGTTTAGGCGTCCCATCTAAGATTAAGTAAAAATGTAAGCTAAACCATTCGTAATCCAATTAATGCGAATGGTTTTTATTATAATTTGATAAATATGATAAAATAGAAAGGATAATAGATTAATTAAGGAAAGTAAAAATGGCAAATAAAGAAAGTGCAGAGCGCAAGGAACTTCACCGTAAAATTTGGGCGATTGCCGATGACGTTCGTGGGGCTGTAGACGGTTGGGATTTCAAGCAGTACATACTGGGAATACTATTTTATCGCTTTATTTCTGAGCATATGGCTGACTATTTTGACCGTGCTGAGCATGAGGCTGGGGATTTAGAATTCCGTTATGCTGATTTGAGTGACCAAGAAGCTGAGCAAGATTTCAAACCAGGGACAGTTGAGGATAAAGGTTTCTTTATTCTTCCAAGTCAATTATTTGAAAATGTCGTCAAGAACGCGTCACAAAATAAAAATTTAAACGAAGATTTAGCCAATATTTTCCAAGACATTGAAAAATCGGCGATTGGATTCAAGTCTGAGGATGATATTAAAGGTTTGTTTGATAACTTGGACACACGAAGTAACATCCTTGGTGGAACTGTTCCAGAAAAAAATAAACGTCTTTCTGATATCCTCAATGGTATCAACAGCATTAACTTTGGCAACTTTGAGGAAAATGATATTGATGCCTTTGGGGATGCTTATGAGTTCTTAATTTCCAACTATGCGAGTAATGCTGGGAAAAGTGGTGGTGAATTTTTCACTCCTCAGACAGTTTCTAAATTGCTTGCTCGTTTGGTAATGGTTGGTAAGGAGAAGATTAACAAGGTTTACGATCCAACATGTGGGTCAGGTTCTCTCTTGTTACAGATGAAAAAGCAATACGAAGACCATATCTTGGAGGATGGTTTCTTTGGTCAAGAAATTAATATGACTAACTATAACTTGGCTCGTATGAACATGTTCTTGCACAACATCAACTACAATAACTTTGATATTAAGCGAGGAGACACCCTTTTAAATCCTCAGCATTTAGATGAAAAACCATTTGATGCGATTGTTTCAAACCCACCTTACTCTGTCAAATGGGTGGGAGATGGAGACCCAACTCTCATAAACGATGACCGTTTTGCGCCAGCAGGTAAACTAGCTCCTAAGTCAAAAGCTGACTTTGCCTTTATCATGCATAGTCTCAACCACTTGTCTAACAGAGGTCGAGCAGCCATTGTTTGTTTCCCAGGTATTTTCTATCGTGGTGGTGCTGAAAAGACCATTCGTCAGTATCTAGTAGATAACAACTTTGTTGAAGCAGTGATTGCTCTACCGGATAATCTCTTCTTTGGAACCTCTATCGCAACCACTATTTTAGTGTTGGCTAAGAATAAACTAGAAAATAAAACACTTTTTATCGATGCGAGCAAGGAGTTCAAAAAAGAGACCAATAACAATGTCTTGACGGATGACAATATCGACCATATCGTTGAATTATTCACTAATTATCAAAGTGTAGACTATAAAGCAGCTCTCATTGATAATGATGTTATTGGTTCAGAGCAGGATTATAACCTTTCCGTCTCAACCTATGTCGAACAAGAAGATACACGTGAGAAAATTGACATTGATGTTCTCAATAAAGAAATTGCTGAGACCGTTACTAAGATTGACTACTTACGTGCAGAGATAGACAAGATTGTAGAGGAGCTAGGGGGTAAATGATGAATATCCTAGAAGAAATCCAAAACTGTCCTGTTGAGTGGAGAGAGTTGGGAGAAATTAGTCATTTCTACGGTGGTTTAACTGGGAAAACAAAATCTGACTTTGAAAATGGAAATGCTAAGTATGTAACTTATAAAAATATTTTTAATAATTTACAAGTTGAGTTAAATTTATTGGAAACTGTTCGGGTAGATGAAAATGAGAAGCAAAACTCTATAAACTATGGAGATGTGTTAATAACAGGATCTTCAGAAAGCAAAGAGGAAGTTGGTATGTCATCAGTAGTTACTTTTATTCCTGATGAACCGATTTATTTAAATAGTTTTAGCTTTGGAATAAGATTTAATGAAGATGTTGAACTTTTGCCAGAATTCACTAAATATTTATTCAGGAGTTTTAGATTGAGAAAACAAATCGAGAAAACTGCGAGCGGTGTAACTAGGTATAATGTTTCTAAAGTGACTTTTAAGAAAATAAAAGTTCCGTTACTTCCTCTAGAAATTCAAGAAAAAATCGTGCAAATACTTGACAAAATGACTGAGTATGTTACAGAATTGACCTCAGAATTGACCTCACGTAAAAAGCAATATTCTTTTTACCGAGATAAACTCTTATCATTTGAAGATGAGGTTTATCAGGTTGAGTGGAAGACGCTGGGAGATATTGGAAAAGTTTCTATGTGTAAGAGGATTTTAAAGAATCAAACTTCAGATGATGGTGAGATTCCTTTTTATAAAATAGGAACATTTGGAAAAGTTGCAACTTCTTTTATTTCTAGAGAATTATTTGAGGAATATAAACTAAGATTTTCATATCCTAAATTGGGAGATATTTTAATTTCGGCATCTGGGACTATTGGTCGAACAGTTGTATTTAATGGTGAAGATTCTTATTTTCAAGATTCTAACATTGTTTGGCTTGAACATGATGAGAGTCAAGTTTTAAATCGCTACCTTTATTATTTTTATCAGATGAATCCTTGGAAAGTTTCAGATGGTGGGACAATCAGTAGGCTTTATAATGGAAATATAGAAAAAACAACAATCCCAGTCCCATCTCTCGAAATCCAGTCTCGAATTGTTCAAGTTCTAGACAACTTTGACATGGTTTGTAATGACCTAAACATCGGACTGCCCAAGGAGATTGAACTGCGTCAAAAACAGTACGAATATTTCCGAGAAAAACTCTTGACATTCGTCGCCGAAGGCGAGTACACTGACAGGACAGTACAGTACAGTACAGACAAGACATCATTAGGCTCTTAAATTGGGTATTTGGACCAATTCGAGTGAAGTTGGGACAAGTCATCAATTTACAACGTGGGAAACGGCTTGTTAGAAATCAGCTAACTACTTCAGGAAGTTTTCCAGTTTATCAGAACAGTTTGACACCTTTAGGATATTTTACACATTCAAACAGATCAAAAGGAACTAGTTTTATTATATGTGCTGGAGCAGCTGGTGAAATTGGGTATAGCGATACGGACTTTTGGGCAGCAGATGATGTCTATACACTAGAGACATCAGATAATATTTCAGATAAATTTATGTATTATGTCTTGATAAGTAAGCAGGATAGGCTCAAATCACAGGTTCGAAAGGCAAGCATTCCTAGATTATCTAAGGATGCTATTGATAAAGTTGCTTTTTATCTACCATCCCTTGCTGAACAAGAAAGAATCGTCTCCATTCTTGATAATTTTAACACTTTAACCAACTCTCTTTCTGAAGGTCTTCCAAAGGAAATTGAACTAAGACAGAAACAGTATGAATACTGGAGAGAACAATTATTAAATTTTACTAGATAAACTCTTTAATCATTTTGAGAAAGTATCTCAATTAAAATAAAAAAGGAAGCATGCTATGGTTGATTATTCAAAAATACATGAAGTAATTGCGGAAACGAATGAAGGGATTCTCTTGGCTGAGTATCAACCAGAGTATCGCACGGATAGAGAGTATCAGTCAGAGGCTGATTTAGAAAATCAGTTGATTTCTGATTTGGTAAATCATCTCAACTATGAACGCTTAAATATTCATACACCTGAAGAACTTTTAGCAAATGCCAAGGTGCAAATAGAAAAACTCAATAAGGTGACTTTTACGAATGCTGAGTGGGATCGCTTTGTAGTAGAGTATCTGGATTGTCCCAATGAAGGATTAGTTGAAAAAACTCGAAAAATCCAAGAGAATTATATCTATGATTTTGTCTTTGATGATGGACGAATTAAAAATATTTTTATCCTTGATAAGAAAAACATTCATAACAACAGCATGCAGGTCATCAACCAAGTGACCCAAGTGGGTAGCCATATCAATCGTTATGATGTTACTATTTTAGTGAATGGTCTGCCGTTAGTTCAGATTGAATTGAAGAGACGAGGGGTTAGTCTTAAAGAAGCTTTTGAACAAATCCATAGATATAGCAAGGAAAGCTTCAATAGCGAGAATTCTTTGTATAAGTATATTCAAATTTTTGTGATTTCTAATGGAACCTATACACGCTACTTTGCCAATACAACAGCTCAAAATAAAAATCATTATGAGTTCACCTGTGAATGGGCAGACCGAAAAAATAAAACGATTCACGACCTGGAGGACTTTACCATTACCTTTTTGAGCAAACGAGTTCTTTTAGAAGTTTTAACCAAGTATTGTGTCTTTGATGCTGATAATACATTACTCATCATGCGCCCATATCAGATAGCTGCAACAGAGAGTATTTTACGAAAGATTCATTCCACAAATGAAATGAAGAATTTCGGTACGATCAATGCTTGTGGTTATATCTGGCATACGACAGGTTCAGGGAAAACTTTGACTAGTTTTAAGGCAGCTCGTTTAGCAACAGAGTTGGACTATATTGACAAAGTGATTTTTGTGGTGGATAGAAAAGATCTAGACTATCAAACCATGAAGGAATATCAAAAATTCCAACCAAATTCAGTCAATGGTAGTAACAATACAAAAGAACTCCAACGTAGTATTGAAGAAAATGATGATCGAATTGTTGTCACAACCATTCAAAAATTAAATAAGTTTATCACTGCTAATCCAAACCATGAAATCTACAGTAAAAAATGTGTTCTAATCTTTGATGAATGTCATCGTTCCCAGTTTGGGAAAGCGCAAAAGCGTCTTAAAAAAGCTTTTAAACAGTATGCCTTATTTGGATTTACAGGAACTCCGATTTTCCCAGAAAACAGCTTAACAGGAGAAACAACACAAGAGGTTTTTGGAGATCAACTTCATAACTACGTTATCACAGATGCTATTCGAGACAATAAAGTGTTGAAGTTCAAGGTTGATTACAACTATATCAAGCCTGAAATCAATAAATATAGAGAAGCAGAAAAGGCAGTAGGTCGAGAGATCGATGAGAAGAAAGTCAAAAAGATGGAGAAGGAACTCCTTTTGCATCCTGAACGAATTGCAACCATCACTGAGTATCTGTTGAGAGTTTATAATGATAAGACGCACCGAAATCAACACTACACTCACAAACAAAAACAACTGTCAGGATTTAATGCCATGCTGGCTGTACAAAGTATTGAAGCTGCGAAATTATACTATGAAGAACTTCAGCGACAACAAGCAGCATTACCAGAAGCTAAGCGTTTGAAGGTCGCGACTATCTTTAGCTTTGCGCCTAACGAAGAACAGTCAGCGTATGGAGAAATTCAAGATGAAGAGCTAGACCCTCAAGATACAGCCATGCCTCTTTCGTCTAAAGAGTTTCTTTCTAAGGCAATCTACGACTATAATCAAATGTTCAAGACCAACTTTTCGACTGATGGGAAAGAGTTTCAAAATTACTATCGTGACCTTTCTAAACGAGTTAAGTCCAAGGAAGTGGATTTGTTGATTGTAGTGGGTATGTTCTTGACAGGTTTTGATGCGCCGACCATGAATACTCTCTTTGTTGATAAAAACCTACGTTATCATGGTTTGATTCAGGCTTTTTCTAGAACCAACCGAATTTTTAACAAGGTTAAACCTTTTGGGAATATCGTATGTTTCCGTGATTTAGAAAAAGCTACTCAAGAAGCTATTAGAACCTTTGGGGATACCAATAAACTTGATATTATATTAGAAAAAAGTTTTAGCGAATACATGGATGGTTTCGTGGATCAGGTAACTGGTATTAAGGTTAAAGGTTATACAGAAGTTTGTCAGGAAATTCTGGAAAGATTCCCAAATCCACAAGAAATTGAAACAGAACATGATAAAAAAGAATTTGTTAAGTTATTTGGTGAATTTCTTAAGCTTGATAACGTTCTTCGAAATTATGATGAATTTCAGGAAATCGAAAAGCCTATCTCGGAAGGTTATCTCCAAGATTTAAGAAGTTCTTACGTGGAAATTAGAGATGAATTCTTAAATCTTAAAAACTATGAAAGAACGAAAGACCTAGGTGTTGACCTTTCAGATATTGAATTTGAGATTGAACTATTAAAAACAGATGAGATTAATCTAGACTATATCCTCGCATTAATTGTTGAAAAATCGAAGAACTCTGAATCTAAAGAAGCAATGAAAGCAGAAGTTAGTCGTGTTATTCGGTCAAGTATTGATATTCGTGCTAAGGAAGAGTTGGTGATTGGATTTATCAATGATACTGATTTAGCGAGTCTGAAAGACCATGATGAGATTATCAATGCATTCTATGCTTATGGTAAAGAACGTAAAGCAGTCGCTATTCGTGAATTAGCAGAATCTGAAAATCTTGTTAAAGATTATCAATTATTCATTGATAGATCTATTCAACGTGGTTATGCTGAGAATAGTGGAGCTGATCTGGATTCGATTATTCCACCGACTTCTCGTAGACATGGAGCTCGTGAACGTAAGAAACAAGAAGTTCTACATCAGATTCAAACATTAGTAGAAGTATACTCAGGTATTTGATCATGAAACTAATATAATTAACTAAGAGAAAGTTCGTTTCATTACTAACAAAGTTTTGCTTTAATAATGAAGGATATTATTAATAAGTGGATTGAAAAAACAGTAGATGTTAACTTTTAACTATTTCCCAAATTTTTTTCGAATAATAGAAGTAGAGGGACCTTCCCTCTATTTTTTATCGAAAAGGAGCAGGGATGCAGAAAAGACACGCGCATGTATCGCCGACCTTGGATATCATGGCCAAGAAGATTTTTAGTTTACCGGAGGTGACGGCAGCATTTATTCGGGACATTTTGGAGCTGGATGTGGCAGATGCTCAGATTGTGGAAGGAAGCCAGCCCCACAGCATGGCCTATGAGGAGGATGACTTGTTCTCCACTGCGGTGGATGTGAGAGCCAAGCTCCACGACGGGACCGAGGTGATCATCGAGATCCAGATTCGCAAGCAGCAGTATTTCTTGAATCGCTTCCATTACTATTTGGCCAATCAGCTGGTGGAGAATGTGCAAAAACTGCGCCAGCAAGGCCAGACACATAAGATGTATGAGCAGATGGAGCCTGTATACGGGATTGCGATTTTGGAGAAGTCGCTCTTACTGGACGAAGAGGCTGCCATCAATAAATACTGGCTGACTAATAGCCGGTCCGGCAAGCAACTTAAGGCCTATTATAAAAATGGCAAGCACCAAAATCTTCTGCAGGTTGCCTTTTTAGAGCTAGACAAGTATAATAAAGATGAGAACCTGACAGATGCAGGCAGACAGTGGCTGGAATTTTTTGGGAATCTTCCCTTCACAAAAGCTCCCAGTCAGGCTGTAGCTCACGCAGATTCATTACTGGATTCATCTAGCTGGACCAAGGAGGAGAAGACCATGATAGACGAGCGGATTCGTATTCAAGAAAATTATGATATGACCCTGGAGACGGCTATAGACGAAGCGCGCGAAGAAGGTCTAGTACAAGGTCTGGAACAAGGTTTAGAACAAGGCTTGGAACAAGGCCTGGAACAAGGCCTGGAACAAGGTCGTAAACAGTTGGTATGCGAGATGATCTCACGAGGAATGACACCTGATCTTATCTCAGAGATGACAGGTTTATCGCTTGAAGAGATTGAGACTCTTCTTTCTTGAGTCGTTAAAAGAGGCACTGCCTCTTTTCTTTTTGAAAAAACTTGAAAATTTTCCCATTTTTTCAATCCGCCTTTCTAGAATTGTGGTAGAATAGAGTCAACAAAGAGCTATCCTCACCAACAGTGTGATCGATACTAGAAAAGAGGATTCTGATGACAAGAAAAATTGGTATTATTGGTTTGGGGCATGTGGGTGCGACCTTGGCCCACAGCATGATTTTGAAACACACCTGTGATCACTTGGTCTTGATTGATACCAATGAGAAAAAGGTCAAGGCAGATGCTTTGGATTTCTGTGATACGGTTGCCAATACCGGGTATCCGGTTCACATCACGGTCAATGATTACGCAGCTTTAGAAGATGCGGATGTCGTGGTGTCGACTCTTGGAAATATCGAGTTGCAGGCTAATAACACTGATGACCGTTTTGCGGAGCTTCCCTTTACCAGCAAGCAAGTGGTGCAAGTAGCGCGTGATTTGAAGGCTTCTGGCTTTAGCGGGGTCTTATTGGTAGTGACCAATCCGGTCGATGCGGTCACTCAACTCTATCAACAATATACTGGCCTTCCAAAAGAGCAGGTGATTGGGACAGGGACCTTGCTGGATACAGCTCGGATGAAGCGTGCAGTTGCTGATCGTTTGCAGGTCTCACCTGCCAGTGTATCAGGCTATAACCTCGGTGAGCACGGAAATTCTCAATTTGTCGCTTGGAGTCAGGTCCGTGTCAAAGGACATGCTATTACCGATCTCTTCTCTCAAGAAGAGCTTGACGCCATCAACTACGAGTCCTTGCGCGGTGGCCACACGGTCTTCTTTGGCAAATTCTATACCAATTTTGGGATTGCTGCGGCAGCCCAACGCTTGGCAGAAGCTGTGATCAATGATAGCCACGAGGAAATGCCAGTGTCTAACTATCGTCCAGAATATGGAACCTATCTTGGCTACCCAGCAATTGTAGGTCGAAAAGGAATTCTTGAACGATTGGACTTGCATTTGACAGAAGAAGAAAAAGAAAAATTGCTCCATTCAGCCGAAACTATCAAAGAAAATACACGAAAAGGATTAGAGCATGCATAAAAGCAAAGAGAGTGGGACAGAAATCGGTAATTCGTTAGAATTTGATTTCGTCGTCCCACCTCCGCACAGTTGAGTAGGGCTGTAAAAGCTGATGAAATCAGCGTAGTAGAGCCCACTCAACCACTGCGTCTTGCTCGACAAT
>JAWDWJ010000020.1:0-36544 GCA_032477695.1 Streptococcus parasanguinis | reverse complement strand
TGTTACATTCGCTTTCATAGTGTCGTATGTAACGGTTGCGTCAGATCCTTTAACTTCTTCTACTGTGTAGTTGTGTACGCCTTCTTGACCTTTCTTGAATTCAAGAGCTGAGAACTTAACGTTACCAGATGCATCGTTCTTCACAGTTTCAAGAGTCTTACCTTCTGAATCTTTAAGAACGAAGCTGAATTCGTTAGCTTTAAGCTCACGGCCTTCCAAGCGTTTCGTGAAGTTGAATTCCACTTCAACTGGAACGTTGTTGACACGTTTTTCAGTTGGTTTGCTTGGTTTTTCAACTTTCTTAGTTGTTGGGTTGTAGTAGTTTACTACTTGAGCCGCAGTGTTTTCGATGTCTACACCACCAGGTACATCAGCTTTCACTGTTGTTGGGATGTCGAACTTGTAGTAACGTCCGAATTCGAATTTAGTTGTGTCGATCACTTGTGTGTTTTCTGCGTCGCCAAGTGACTTAGTGAAGCCATCTTTAAGGGTTGCAGTGATCACACCGTTGTTCACAGTAATATCGAATTTATCTGTTACTTCTGCGCCTGTTACTGAGTCGTAAGCTTTGATCTTAGTAGAATCAAGTTCCAACTTCGCTTCATCGTAGTCATCTGAGATTCCTACTGATTGGATGTTGTCCTTGTTGTTTGCGTCAAATTTAGTTGTATCCAACCATACTTGATAAACCAACTTATCGCCACGTTTCACAGTCTTGGTGTTCAAGTTTTCTTTTTCGTTGTTTGATGCATCGTCCGCATATGGGTCCGCATTGGTATCTGCGTACTTGTCTGCCAACTCTTTATCATCATCAACGAGCTTGTCGCCTGTGATATCGTATTTCTCTTTAGAAACAACGTATTTCTCTGGTTGGAACTTAGGTTCTTCTGGAGGTGTTACACGGTTGTTAAATTCTTTATCCGCAATTTCGCCAACAGTCGCGATCAGAACTTTAGCTGTTCCATCGTGTTTCACTGTGACTGTCACATTCGCTTTCATAGTGTCGTATGTAACGGTTGCGTCAGATCCTTTAACTTCTTCTACTGTGTAGTTGTGTACGCCTTCTTGGCCTTTCTTGAATTCAAGAGCTGAGAACTTGACGTTACCAGCCGCATCATTGCTTACAGTTTCAAGAGTCTTACCTTCTGAATCTTTAAGAACGAAGCTGAATTCGTTAGCTTTAAGCTCACGACCTTCCAAACGTTTTGTGAAGTTGAATTCCACTTCAACTGGAACGTTGTTAACACGTTTTTCAGTTGGTTTTTCAGGTTTTTCAACTTTCTTAGTCGTTGGGTTGTAGTAGTTAACTACTTGAGTCGCAGTATTTTCAATATCCGCACCGCCAGGAACATCTGCGTTCACAGTTGCTGGAATATCAAATTTATAGTAGCGTCCAAACTCGAACTTAGTAGTGTCAATGATTTGAGTGTTTTCAGCGTCGCCAAGTGACTTAGTGAAGCCATCTTTGAGGTTAGCTGTGATTACACCGTTAGCGATTGAGATGTCAAACTTAGATGTAACATCCGCACCTGATACTGAATCGTATGCCTTGATGTCTGAAGCATTCACAGTCAACTTAGTTTCATCGAAGTCATCTGTGATACCAACTGTTTGGATGTTATCCTTGTTAGCTGCATCAAATTGAGTCGTGTCAAGCCATACTTGGTAATAAAGTTTTTGGCCACGTTTCACAGTCTTGGTGTTCAAGTTTTCTGCTTCGTTGTTTGATGCATCGTCCGCATATGGGTTAGCGTTTGTATCCGCAACCTTGTTAGCCAATTCTTTGTCATCATCAACGAGTTTCGTACCTGTTACATCAAATTTCGCTTCAGAAACAACATATTTTTCAGGATTGAACTTAGGTTCTTCTGGAGGAGTCACACGGTTGTTAAATTCTTTATCCGCAATGTCGCCTACAGTCGCGATAAGAACTTTAGCAGTACCATCGTGTTTCACTGTGACTGTTACATTCGCTTTCATTGTGTCGTATGTAACGGTTGCGTCGCTTCCTTTAACTTCTTCTACAGTGTAGTTGTGAACACCTTCGTCACCCTTCTTGAATGACATAGCTGAGAACTTAACGTTACCAGATGCATCATTGCTTACAGTTTCAAGAGTCTTACCTTTTGAATCTTTAAGTACGAAGCTGAATTCGTTAGCTTTAAGTTCACGGCCTTCCAAGCGTTTAGTGAAGTTGAATTCTACTTCAACTGGAACGTTGTTTACACGTTTTTCAGTTGGTTTGCTTGGTTTTTCAACCTTCTTAGTTGTTGGGTTGTAGTAGTTTACAACTTGAGCCGCAGTATTTTCAATATCCACACCACCAGGTACATCAGCTTTCACTGTTGTTGGGATGTCAAACTTGTAGTAACGGCCGAATTCGAATTTAGTTGTGTCGATCACTTGTGTGTTTTCTGCGTCGCCAAGTGACTTAGTGAAGCCATCTTTAAGGGTTGCAGTAATCACACCGTTGTTCACAGCGATATCGAATTTATCTGTTACTTCTGCGCCTGTTACTGAATCGTAAGCTTTGATCTTAGTAGAATCAAGATCCAACTTAGTTTCATCGTAGTCATCTGAGATTCCTACTGATTGGATGTTGTCCTTGTTAGATGCGTCGAATTTAGTTGTATCCAACCATACTTGGTAAACCAACTTGTCGCCACGTTTCACAGTCTTGGTATTCAAGTTTTGTTTTTCGTTGTTTGATGCATCGTCCGCATATGGGTTCGCATTTGTATCTGCGTACTTGTCTGCCAACTCTTTATCATCATCAACGAGCTTGTCACCTGTGATATCGAATTTCTCTTCAGAAACAACGTATTTCTCTGGTTGGAACTTAGGTTCTTCTGGAGGACGAACAGTATTGTTGAACTCTTTATCAGCAGGATCTGTCACGTTTGTGATCAAGGCTTTCGCTGTACCATCATGACGAACTTCAACTGTAACGACAGCTTTCATTGTATCGTATGTAACGGTTGCGTCTGAGCCTTTAACTTCTTCTACTGTGTACTTGTAGGTACCTTCTTGACCCTTCTGGTATTTAAGGGCAGTGACAGTTTTACCAGCTTTATTGGTGTACTCTACTGGAGCAAACTTGATCTTACCAGCTTTGTCGTTGGTTGCAGTTGCAATCACAACATTGTCGCTGTCTTTCAACTCGAATGTGAATTCGCCAGCTTTAAGGTCGCGACCTTCCAATTTCTTAGTGAAGTTGAATTCTACTGAGATTGGAACACTGTTGACACGTTTTTCAGTTGGTTTGTTTGGTTTTTCAACAGTCTTGCTTACTGGGTTGTAGTAGTTAACGACTTGTGCTGCCTTGTTTTCGATATCTGCACCAGCTACGACATCGTCTTTCACTGTTGCTGGGATATCAAATTTATAGTAGCGTCCAAATTCGAACTTAGTCGTATCAATGATTTGAGTATTTTCAGCGTCGCCAAGTGACTTCGTGAAGCCATCTTTCAGGTTCGCTGTCAGAACACCATTGTTATCAGAGATATCAAATTTAGTCGTAACATCCGCACCAGTAACTGAATCGTAAACCTTGATATCTGAAGCATTAACAGTCAATTTATCCTTGTCGTAGTTATCTGTGATTCCTACTGTTTGGATATTGTCTTTGTTGTTTGCGTCAAATTTAGTTGTATCCAACCATACTTGGTAGTAAAGTTTTTGACCACGTTCAACTGGTTTCGTATTCAAGTTTTCATCTTCGTTGTTGGCAGTTGTATCGACATATGGGTTTGTATTTGTTTCACCATATTTATCTGTCAATTCAGAATCGTCATCAACGAGCTTCGTACCTGTGATATCGAATTTCGCTTTAGAAACAACGTATTTCTCTGGTTGGAACTTAGGTTCTGTTGGTGGAGTGACACGGTTGTTGAACTCTTTATCAGCAGGTTCTGTCACGTTTGTGATCAAGGCTTTGGCAGTACCATCATGACTTACTTTAACAGTTACCACTGCAGCCATTGTGTCGTAAGTGACAGTTGAATCTGTACCCTTAACCTCTGTTACAGTGTAAGTGTACGTACCTTCTTGACCCTTCTGGTATTTAAGGGCAGTGACAGTTTTACCAGCTTTGTTTGTGTAATCAACTGGAGTGAACTTGAAGTTACCGTTTGCGTCGTTGGTTGCAGTCGCAATCACAACATTGTCGCTATCTTTCAACTCGAATGTGAATTCGTTAGCTTTAAGAGCACGACCTTCCAATTTCTTAGTGAAGTTAAATTCTACTGAGATTGGAACATTGTTGACACGTTTTTCAGTTGGTTTTTCAGGTTTTTCAACTTTCTTAGTCGTTGGGTTGTAGTAGTTTACAACTTGAGCCGCAGTATTTTCGATATCCGCACCAGCTACCACATCGTCTTTCACTGTTGTTGGGATGTCGAACTTGTAGTAACGTCCAAATGCGAATTTAGTTGTGTCGATGACTTGTGTGTTTTCTGCATCGCCAAGTGACTTCGTGAAGCCAGCTTTCAAGTTAGCAGTGATCACACCGTTGTTGACAGCGATATCGAATTTATCTGTTACTTCTGCGCCTGTTACAGAGTCATAGGCTTTGATGTCAGCTTTATTAAGATTTAATTTAGCTTCATCATAGTTATCTGAGATACCAACTGTTTGGATGTTGTCCTTGTTAGCTGCATCAAATTTAGTTGTATCCAACCATACTTGGTAAACCAATTTAGAACCACGTTCAACAGTCTTGGTATTCAAGTTTTCTGCTTCGTTGTTGGATGCATCGTCCGCATATGGGTTCGCATTTGTATCTGCGTACTTGTCTGCCAACTCTCTATCATCGTCAACGAGCTTGTCACCAGTGATATCGTATTTTTCTTTAGAAACAACGTATTTCTCTGGTTGGAACTTAGGTTCTGTTGGAGGAGTTACTGTATTGTTGAACTCTTTGTCAGCTGGTTCAGTTACGTTAGCGATCAATGCTTTCGCTGTACCGTCGTGTGATACTGTTACAGTTACTTCTGCCTTCATAGTATCGTAAGTAACAGTTGCGTCTGTACCTTTCACCTCTGTTACAGAGTAAGTGTAAGTACCTTCTTGACCCTTCTTGTATTTAAGGGCAGTGACTTTTTCACCAGCTTTATTTGTGTACTCTACTGGAGAGAATTTAATCTTACCATCTGCATCGTTGGTTGCAGTCGCAATCACAACATTGTCGCTGTCTTTCAACTCAAATGTAAATTCGCCAGCTTTGAGCTCACGACCTTCCAAACGTTTTGTGAAGTTGAATTCTGCAGTGATTGGTACACTGTTCACACGTTTTTGAGTTGGTTTTTCTGGAGTTTCTACAGATTTGCTTACTGGGTTGTAAACGTGAACGATTTGGTTGGCTTTGTTTTCGATGTCTACCCCACCAGGAACATCAGCTTTAACTGTAGCTGGGATATCAAATTTGTAGTAGCGACCAAATGCAAATTTAGTTGTGTCGATAACTTGAGTGTTATCAGCATCACCTAAAGATTTGTTCATAGAAGATTTAGATGTAGCTGTAATTACTCCGTTAGCTACTGTAATATCAAATTTAGATGTTACATCAACTCCTGTTACACTATCGTATGCTTTAATGTCAGCAGTGTTAACAGTCAATTTATCTGCATCGTATGTATCAGAAATACCTACAGATTGGATGTTGTTCTTGTCAGTGAAGTTCTTAGTATCCAACCATACTTGGTAAACTAATTTATCTCCACGTTCAACAGTTTTAGTATTGATGTTTTCTGCTTCATTGTTGTTTGTATTATCAACATATGGGTTAGCATTTGTTTCAGTGTATTCATCTTGTAATTCATCATCATCGTCCATTAATTTTGTACCAGTGAGGTCAAATTTTTCTTTGTTTAGAACGAATTTTTCTGGTTGGAATACAGGCGTTTCTGGAGGAGTTATTTTGTTGTTGAACTCTTTATCCGCTGTTCCATCAGTTGCATTACCATTAGCATCTACCCCACCAGTAGAAACTACGTTAGTTACTGTTGTTAATGTGTGACCATTTTTAGCAACTTCTACAGTAATAGTAGCTTTCATAGTATCATATACCATTCCAGCTTCTTTAGCTGCAGGAACAACTTCTTCTACAGTATAAGTATGAGTACCTACTTTAGTGTTGTCAAATGAAATTTCTGTAAAGGTTACAGTTCCATCTTTTTTGTTAGCAACAGTTTCAACTTCTTGTCCGTTTGCATCTTTAAGAACGAATTTGAATTCTCCGTCTTTCAGTTCACGTCCAGCTAATTTCTTAGTGAAGTCGAATTTAGTTTTAACTGGTGCTACAACATAGTTGTTGAAGATCTTATCATCAGCACTTGATTTGAATCCACCTTCAGCACTGTATTTAACTGCAGCTTGTAAATCACCTTGAGCGTTCTCAGTTACATTAACAGTCATGGTAACTGTCATTGCATCGTAATCAACATTTGCATCTGAACCTGGTGTTTCAGTGATTGTGTAAGTGTAAGTACCAACTTTGTTAAATGTTAATTTGCTGAATGTAGCTTTACCGTCAGCTTTGTTCGTTACAGTTTCTTCATATGAAGGAAGTGACTTATTTGGTTGTACTTCTTTGAGTTTAAATGTAAACTCACCGTTTGCTAATACACGTCCTTCCAATTGTTTTTCAACTTCTGGAGTGACTTCAACTGGCTCTTGTTTTACATAGTAGTAAACAGTTGGTTTATATGGTGTTAACGAGTTTAATAAGTCAACGTTTGTACCAATCTGTACATATGCACCATTTTCTAATTGACTATTAGGTGAAAGGTGTCCAATACCGTCTCCTAAGAATGGTACGAATACTGTTTTCTTAGGTGTATATCCAGCAGCAGTTTGGAAGTCAAATGGAACTTCTACTCCATTAGGATGGTTTACACCTTTATTATCAGTGAAAGCAATTGTGTTAAGAGGTGATTTCTTAACTACTAAATCTTCTTTATTGTAATCACCTGGTTTAATAGGCTTCGTTTCTGCTAGCAACATGTAGCCGTCAGTGCTTAATGTACCATCTGAACGTTTACTTTCTTGTTTTGGATCTAGTAAGTAAACACGAACTACTACTGATCCATCTTCACCTACGATTTCTTTAATACGTTTAATTCCTGCACGCTCAGCGTCCATGAATTTAGTACCAACTACGTAAGGACGACTTACAAAGCCAGTTGCCGAATCTGGATTTGCTGTTTGGTAAAGTTTGTATCCATCAAATTGACGCTCACCAGACGCTGTGAAATGTTGTCCTTCCATAGCTTTAGTTGCATATTTAGCTAAATCTACTTCTTTACCATTTGGTACGTAGTCTTGAACAGTTTTATCTGTTTTATTAGCGTTAAATGTAGCATTATTTTTATCGACTACTCTATAGTAAGTCGGTTTTTCGACAAATTTTGGAATTTTAGCGTTTGAATCAGTAATTGTACGACCGTTATAAGCTGGTTCCACAACGTTAATAATATCAGTTGATGTACGAGCATTATAAACATCTGTATATAATTTTTGTTCAGCTTCATTTTTTGGATTTACTAAAGCTTGAATACTAGCACCAACTTCATAACCAAATTGAATGAATGGTTCGTCAGTTTTGCCAGGTCCTGCTCCTAAACCTTGGTTGTAATCATATTTCACAGTTAATTGACCATTAGAGGCAGCAGTTGTAGTTGTGAATTTTTGAATACCGCTTGACGCAGAAAGAGTTCTAGTTTCTACTACATTACCAGTAGTTTTATCGATTAATTCAACAGTTGTTTCTGTAGAATCATCAAATCTCTTATAAGCACGCGTATAGTAGTTTGTATGATACCGTTCATTAAAGCGAGTAAGGTCTATGATACTGTAAGTATACCAATCTCCTTCTTTTCTTGCGTACCCAGCTGGTACAGGTTGAGAGCTTACAGTTGCACCGTTAGCATCTTTGATTTCTGGAGTTACTTTTTCCCCGTCTTTTAAGTAAGTGGTTACCGCTACTGGGTTAGAGTTGTGGTCTCCAGTTACAGCTTCATCAGTAACAGCACGACGGTTACGACGACGGCTCGTTGACATAGCACCAGCAATTGTACGTTCTGTAGCAGCATTTGCTACAGCCGCAGCAGCATCTGTACTTTCTGCTCTTTCTGCTTGCGCAGTTGCTTCTGTACCAGTGATTGGAGCTGGTGAACTTACAGTAGCTGAAAAAGTAGTTGTTCCTGCTGGTGTAGTTGCTTCCTCTCTTGTAGCTGCTCTTTCTGAGCTTTCACCTGCTGCAGCAGGAGTTGCAGTAGGTTGAGCTGTGGTAGCCGCTGTGGTAGGAGCTGGTTTAGAGCTTGACTCTTTTTTCTTCTCTACAGGTTTGCTGGTTTCTGATGACGCTGTCGTTTTTGGAGCTTCTTCAGATTTTTTAGTTTCAGCTTTTTCTTCTTTTTTAGGCTCAGCTTTTGCTTCCTTGTTTTCTGTAGCAGCTGGTTTCTCAGCTACTTCAGATTTTTCAGTCGCTGAAGCTGGGGCTTCTGAAGTTACAGCAGAATTAGAAAGGTCTACTTTCGGTGCTGGTGCTCCCACACCATAGACTGAGGAAGCAGCTGGTGCTTCTGTTTGACTTGACTCTGTTGGAGCAGGTTGTGCTGCTTCTGAAGTTGCTGTTCCCGCAGATTCAGAAGGTGCTGTTGCTTCATCCGCTGACGCAGATTGAGCTCCTGCAGCAAAGAGTGCCGTTCCTAAAAGAACTGAACAAACCCCAACGCTATATTTTCGCAATGAAAAGCGCTGACGCTTATTAAATACATCCTTCATTTATAGGATCTCCTTTTTCATATTTCATGATTCCATGATACAAATAAAATTGTAACATCATTGACATCTATAGTCAATCTGTTGAAATTAATTTGTAATATTCTTGTTAAAATGTCATATTATACCACATATTTTTTAATAATTTGTGCTAAATTGTCACATTTTTTCCTATCCGGTTCACTTTTTTTACACCAAAAAAAGAATACAGGAAAACAAAGATCGTTCTGTCTTCCTATACTCTTCTATCTGCTTATTTCACTTCTGAGATCAATCCGGTGTCCACATCATACACAGCTCCTGAAATCACCACATCCTCTGGAATCAAAGGGGAAGCTTTTAAAAGCTCCATATCTTCACGGACACTCTCTTCAATGTCTTGAAAGGGAAGGAAGTCACGATCTCCCACATCCACTCCCAGTTCTTTCTTGAGATGCTGACGGAAGCCCTCGTTTTCAAAGGTCTGAGCGCCACAGTCTGTATGGTGCAAGACCACAATTTCACGGGTACCCATCTGCTGCTGGGAGATGACCAAGGAGCGAATCATATCATCGGTCACGCGCCCTCCAGCATTCCGCAAAATATGGGCATCTCCAAGAGCCAGACCTAGTGCAGGCGCCACGTGAAGACGGGAATCCATACAGGTCACGATGGCGACTTGTGTTTTTGGCTTAATCGGAAGACGGAGGTCTCCATGTAGCGCCACATAAGCTTGGTTAGCTGTTAAAAAATTATCAAAATAAGACATGGTCTCTCCTTTATTCCTTTGAAATTCAAATCATCTATTATTTTACCACAACTCACTATTTCTGTCAGAGGGGACCTCCCGTCATCTGTCACATCTGAAAAAAGGGAGTGGGAAAGAACTCCAACTAATTAAAAAGAGTTCGTCTTCCCACCCCCGCACAGTTGATTAGGTCATCTTTGGAGATTGAAAAGCGAACAAAGATGCCAATCAACCACTGCGTCATGCTGTTATTACTATCAAACATCAAAGACTGGACAGTTTTTGCCCAGCCTCTTTTCTACTATTAAAATACTTTCTTCAAGACTTCAGACAGTGTACTCACACCGACCACTTCGATCCCTGATGGTGTCGAAATCCCCGTCAGAGAATTTTTCGGAACATAAATCTTGGTAAAACCGAGCTTGGCAGCTTCATTGATCCGTTGTTCGATCCGGTTGACCCGGCGAACTTCTCCTGTCAAGCCCAACTCTCCGACGAAACATTCCTGCGGGTTGGTTGGCTTGTCCTTGTAGCTCGAGGCAATGGCAACTGCAACCGCTAGGTCGATAGCCGGCTCATCCAACTTGACACCACCTGCAGACTTGAGGTAGGCATCCTGATTTTGAAGGAGCAAACCCGCTCGTTTTTCTAGCACCGCCATGATGAGACTGGCCCGATTGAAATCAAGCCCTGTCGTCGTCCGCTTGGCATTTCCAAACATAGTTGGCGTCACCAAGGCCTGCACTTCAGCTAGAATTGGACGCGTCCCTTCCATGGTAACTACGATAGAGGATCCTGTCGCACCATCCAAACGTTCTTCCAGAAAGACCTGACTCGGATTGAGGACCTCAACCAGTCCACCTGATTGCATCTCGAAGATCCCGATCTCATTGGTCGAGCCAAAACGGTTTTTGACCGCTCTCAGGATCCGGAAGGTATGATGGCGTTCTCCCTCAAAGTAGAGCACCGTATCCACCATGTGCTCCAACATACGAGGACCAGCCAAGGTTCCTTCCTTGGTCACATGCCCTACGATAAAGATGGCGATGTTATTGGTCTTAGCTAGCTGCATAAGCTCAGCTGTTACCTCGCGTACCTGAGACACAGACCCCTGAACCCCTGAAATTTCAGGAGACATAATCGTCTGAATGGAGTCAATGATGAGGAAGTCAGGCTGGATGCGCTCTACTTCTGCTCGCACGCTCTGCATATTGGTCTCAGCATAAAGATAAAACTCACTGTCGATATCCCCCAAGCGCTCAGCTCGTAACTTAATCTGCTGGGCTGACTCCTCTCCACTAACATAGAGAACTGTTCCCACTTGAGATAGTTGGGTCGATACTTGAAGAAGCAGGGTCGATTTCCCAATTCCTGGATCTCCACCGATAAGGACAAGACTTCCCGGCACCACACCACCACCAAGGACGCGGTTAAATTCCTCCATCTCAGTTTTGGTCCGATGGACATTGATAGAGGTCACGTCCGCCAATTTCATGGGTTTGGTCTTTTCACCCGTCAAGGATACCCGTGCATTCTTGACCTCTGCGACCTCGACCTCCTCGACAAAAGAAGACCAAGATCCACAGTTGGGACAGCGCCCTAGATACTTGGGTGAATTGTAAGCACAATTTTGACAAATAAATGTCGTTTTTTTCTTAGCTATGATGATTCTCCTTCTACTGCGACTCCTATAGAGCGCCACTTATACAATGTATTTTGAAATCTCTTCTGGTTGGCAACTCCGACAGCAGACAAATCGACAGAAACCTGATAATTCTCCTTGACAGCTGCCAAAACGGAAGCCTTGACACAGCCATTGCCATCTACCCCTATAAACTCTATACTTTTAGCACTGTTTCCCTCTAAAAAATTTTTTAAATCTGGATTAGTAAAGCAAGAAGCCCGACGCTTTTCAAAAATACGAGAAGATACAACCAGCAAGTCGGTCGCAAATTTCTTCTTTCTATCTTTTCTCTCCCAGAAAAAACGATTGAGAATATAGACAACTCGGTCGCTAGGATAGGTAGCAATTTTGTCATTTACAGCTGCAGTCAGTTTTTCATGATATGCTTTTCCTACAGCAACGTAATCTGACTGCATGTCTACAACTAATAAATAGTCTGCCATTTTATTCCTTTATTTCCCCGTACTTCCAAATCCACCAGTCCGCACGCCATCCGCCTCATCTCCATCTGCAATTAAGAAAGGAGCAAAGACAGCCTGAACCACACGTTCCCCGACTTCAAGGACGACTTCCTGGTCGGTAATATTTTTCATCTGAGCAAAGATATGACCTTCATTTCCAGGATTGCCGTAGTAGTCTCCATCGATAACCCCCACAGAGTTGATCAAGACCAGGCCTTTTTTGCGAGGGTTAGAGGAACGGTCGTAGAGATAGAGCACCTCACCCGCTTGCATATAGGCCTTGACCCCAGTTGGAACGAGGACGATCTCTCCTGGTGCAATCACTGTGCGCTCGGCTACCTTCAAATCATAGCCAGCCGCATGGGCCGTCTCCCGTTTTGGAAGCAAGTCCTGATTGGTATAGCTTGATACAAGTTCAAATCCACGAATTTTTGTCATCATGATTCCTCTTTCATTCTAAATAGTTTCTATCTCTTCTATTATACCATCACTTTGCCCTAGCGTCTCTCCTATACTACTATTCGTATTTTTTTAGTTTTTTTGGAAAATTATTGACAGTTTCGTGTATGCTTTCTGAAAATTATAGTAAGTAAATGAAAATATATTTTATTATATGATTTATGCCAAAAATCGCCCTTTAAAGCTTGAAGCTACTCGTTATTTTTGCTATAATTCCCTGTGTAGGGAATAATTTCAAAAGTAAAATATTTTATCCTATAAAATTATTTTATGGAGGTCGTGTCTCAGCATTCAATTCTTATTACCAACAGATTGGATTTAAACATCCAGATCTTTAAGAGTAATCAGGTATTGATGATTAGGCACTATTTTTTTATGAAAAGGGAAGATAAAATGAAAAAGAATAGGAATATTAAAATTTTCTCATTTGTCCTTTGTTTAGTGGCTATGCTTTTCGCTTTAGGTCTAAATCGCACTTCAGCAGAAACTCCTGGAGTGACAGTAAGCGGAAAATTGGTCGATACAATTTCAAACGTACAAGTTTCCAATAATGAAGGTGGCAACCTTGATTGGGAATTGGAACAATGGGCAACATTCCGTATCAATGCTGATTTCAACTTAGCTGGTAAGAATGTCAAAAAAGGTGATACGACTGATCTCACCGTTCCAGATGCTTTGATCATTACCTCTGACAGTTTTGATATTCGTGATGTCAACACGGATGAGGTCATTGCCCATGCAACGGTTGACAAAGACAATAAGAAATTGTCATTGACTTACACCGATTATGTTGAAAAACATTCGGATACCAAAGGATCCTTCTTCTTCTATGCGCGTATCGACTTTAAGAAACACCCACAAAAAGGAGAAGTTCCAATTGAAGTAACAGTGAACTCAGTAACAAAAGTAGCTGGTAAAGTTACATTTAAAGGTATCGGGGACGGTAACCCAAGACTTTTAACAAAGACTAGCTGGGTTAATAGCGGAAATCATAAAGAAGTTCAATACACAATTTCTGTCAATCGTAACAAACAAAATATCAAGGGTGTTACAATTGAAGATCACTTGAGATTTACGAATGCTTCTTATGTAAAAGATAGTATTAAAGTTATCAAAGGTAAGTTTTCTTACGATACTGGTGAATGGGTATTCTCTAATCGCGTCGATGTAACTGACCAACATAAGGTTACAATCAGTGAAGATGGACAATCATTTGTTATTGATTTAGGTGATATTACTGATCAAGATCAATACCGTATCTCTTATAACGTACAATTGAATTATGAACCTGTTGATGGTGAACTTTTGAAAAACGAGGCAACTCTTAAAGGTAAACAGATTGAGATCAAAAATATAACTAATACTGCTGCTGTTCAAATCGCTGGCGGTGCTGGTCTTGGTTATGTCTACTCAATCAACATCCATAAAGTCGATGATGCTAACCAACCGCTTAAAGGTGCTAAGTTTAGAGTTGTTCGTCAAGCTAATAATCAAGTTATCGGTGAGTTTGAATCAGATGAAAATGGTAATATTGCTGTTGGCAAACTGTTAAAAGATAAATATATCTTAACTGAAATTGAAGCCCCTTCAGGTCATATCATCAAAGAAGCCGATACTGTGGTTAATGTTGAAGATTTTGGAGCAGATCATTCGGTAACCAAAACAATTATTAATCCGAAAGATAAGCCAAAAGAAACAAAAGCTACCATCGAACTTGGTAAAACTCTTACCGGTCGTGATCTAAAAGACGGTGAGTTTAGCTTTGAATTGTACGAGGGTGCAACTAAGCTTCAAACTGTTACCAATAAAAACGGCAAGGTAACATTTGATCCGATTTCTTATAAGGAAGCAGGAGAACACACTTACACTGTAAAAGAAGTTGTTGGAAATACACCAGGTGTCACCTATGATACAACTGAAAAACAAGTGACCGTGAAGGTTACACAAGACGGACAAGCTCTAAAAGCTGATCTTGTCTATCCAGAGAATAAAACATTTAACAACACTTATACGGCTCCTAAACCAGCAAAAGCTAAAATTTCAGCTAGCAAGATTTTAGAAGGTGCTGAATTGAAGAATGGCGAATTCAATTTCCAATTGTTGGATGAAACCGGAAAAGTTCTTCAAACAAAACAAAATGCTGCAGATGGTACGGTAACCTTTGATGACATTTCATATTCATCAGAGGACGCAGGAAAAACCTTCCACTACACGATTAAAGAAGTTATTCCTGAAAGCAAAGCAAAAGGAATGACCTACGATGAAGGAACTATTGATGTGACTGTAACTGTCACAAAAGATGATGCAAGCAATACACTCAAAGCTTCTGTGGCATATGGTGAGAAGAAATCTTTCAAAAATACTTTTGTTACAAGTGAAATCCCACCAACTCCACCGACTGTTGACAAACCTGAATTGAAACTGTACAACATTCAATTGCACAAAGCTAACGCAGATGGAAATGCTCTTGCAGGTGCTGTATTTGGTCTCTTTGAAGCTGATGGTACTACTCCTGTAGCAAATCCTTATGGAGAAGGTCAAGCGACAGCTACTTCATCAGATGAAGAAGGTAAGAAGGGGCTTGTAACCTTTACAGGATTGGAAGCAAGAGATTATGTTATCAAAGAACTGACAGCCCCATCTGGTTATCAACTATCAACAGATGTGATTAAAGTTTCTGCTAGCGAGTTGAAAGCTGCGACTAACCTCGTCGTAGATAAAGGAACAGTGGTCAACAAACCATTCACTTCAATTCCGCCAACTCCTCCAACTGTTGACAAACCTGAATTGAAACTTTACAGCATTCAATTACATAAAGTCAACAATGAAGGGAAACCACTTGTTGGAGCTGTCTTTGGACTCTTTGAGGCAGATGGTACAACTCCAGTTGCCAACCCATATGGAGAAGGTCAAGCGACTGCGACTTCAGATGCGAATGGTCTTGTAACCTTTACAGGATTAGAAGCAAAAGATTATGTAGTGAGAGAGCTTACAGCTCCAGACGGTTACCAATTATCAGATGAAGTCATCAAGATCGCAGCTAGTGATTTGGTTGCTTCAAACAGTGTAGTAGATAAAGGAAATGTCGTTAACAAACCGTTCACTTCAATTCCACCAACTCCTCCAACTGTTGACAAACCTGAATTAAAACTCTACAACATTCAATTGCACAAGGTAAGTGAAGAAGGTAAAGGTCTTCTAGGAGCGGTATTTGGACTCTATGAGGCAGATGGTACAACTCCAGTCGCTAACCCTTATGGTGAAGGTCAAGCGACTGCTACTTCAGATGAGAATGGTCTCGTAACTTTCATTGGATTTGAAGCAAAAGATTATGTCATCAAGGAATTGACAGCTCCAACTGGATACCAATTGTTAACGAATCCTATCACAGTTTCAGCTAGTGATTTTACCCAAGCTAAAGATTTGGTCGTTGATAAAGGGAATGTAGTAAATAATAAAATTCCACCATATACTCCACCATATACTCCGCCATATACCCCACCAACACCTCCAACGCCTTCAACCGACAAACCGAAAGGAAATCAACCTTCTGGTAAACAATCAAAAGAAGGTAAAAAACAAAGTCTTCCTTCTACTGGTGAGACAGTAAGTGCTGGATTTATTACAGCAGGTCTTGTCCTTGCAAGTGCTGGAAGCATGCTCGTTGCTAAAAAACGCCACGAATAAGTTCTTAAAACAGGTCTATCTAGCAATGCTAGATAGACCTGTTTTTTTATTAATGATTATCCTATTTTTTCATCGTATTACCAGCGTTTTGTCTATATTTTCTTAGAAACACAAAGAGAGATTGGCTCAAGTCCAACCTCTCTTTTTCTTATAATTCTTGTAATAAATAACGGAAGAGTTCTAAATTCCCTTTTTCTTCATTGACCAAGTATTCTGGATGCCACTGCAAGCCCATAATCCGATGGCCGTCTACTGCTTCAATCGCTTCGATGGTGTGATCGCGCGGATCAAAGGCGGTCGCACGGAAATTTGGTGCAAGATCCTTGATACTTTGACGGTGAACGGAATTGATCCGACTGGCCTGACCAAAGAGTTGCTCCACCACACTACCTTTTTTAGTCTCGATAGAATGGGAAGTCCCAAACGGAAGTCCTTGCCAATGTCCCTCGATCTCTTGATTGAGTGTTCCTCCAAAAGCCACATTGATCAACTGAACCCCACGGCAGATTCCTAGAACTGGTTTGTTTTGGCGAACCGCTTCCTTCAGTAGGGCAAGCTCAAATTGATCGCGTTCAATATTGTAATCATCGCTTTCGATGGTTTTTTCTTCGCCATAGAGACTAGGATCGACATTTTGACCTCCACTTAGGATCAACTTGTCAATCGTTTCAACATAGTCCTTAACCAAGGAAGGGTCTCCCATCGGGATGACCATTGGAAGTCCACCTGCTTGACGGATCCCTTCCGCAAATTGACTAGACACGGAGGAATGAAGGTTTTTCCCTTCCGGGTCAACCGGACAGAGATTAGCGGATACTCCAACAATTGTTCTGCACATATTCATTCCTCCTTCATTTTAACTACTACTTATCTTACCACCCATTAGTGATAGTGTCTAATATGTATTTTTTAAAACCGTGATAGATTTTATTTATCACCCTCACCTTCCTCACAAAACAATTGATGATCATACAAGTTTTTTTACCTATATTATGTTAAAATAGAGAGGAAAATAGAATCGTCCTTCAAGGCACACATTAAGCCGTTTGGAAGGCGCAAGCGCTAGATTCCTAGCCTTGTTGAAAAAATAGACATAGAAATGGAAGATACAATGGAAAAACAAACCGTTGCAGTATTGGGTCCTGGTTCATGGGGAACAGCCCTTTCACAAGTCCTCAATGATAACGGCCATGAAGTCCGTCTCTGGGGAAATATCCAAGAACAAATCGATGAAATCAATACCGCTCATACCAATCAACGCTATTTCAAAGACATCGTTATTAGCGAAGACATCACTGCTACGACTGATTTGAAAGCAGCTTTGGACGGTGTGGACGCTATCCTCTTTGTCGTTCCTACAAAGGTGACCCGTTTGGTGGCGAAACAAGTCGCTGAAACACTGGATCACCCTGTAACAGTCATGCACGCTTCCAAGGGACTAGAACCTGGTACACACGATCGAATTTCTCAAATCCTTGAAGAAGAAATTCCTGCTTCTCTTCGCAGCGAGGTGGTGGTCGTTTCTGGACCTAGTCACGCCGAAGAAACCATCGTACGGGACATCACCCTCATTACAGCTGCCTCAAAAGATTTAGAAGTTGCACGTTATGTTCAAGAACTCTTTAGCAATCACTACTTCCGCCTCTATACCAATACAGATGTTATCGGAGTGGAAACTGCTGGAGCCTTGAAGAATATCATTGCTGTTGGAGCTGGGGCCCTGCACGGTCTTGGTTATGGTGACAATGCCAAAGCAGCTATCATCACGCGCGGTCTCGCTGAAATCACGCGCCTTGGTGTTAAGCTAGGAGCTAGCCCCTTGACCTATAGCGGTTTGTCTGGGGTTGGTGACTTGATCGTTACCGGTACTTCTGTTCATTCCCGCAACTGGCGAGCTGGGGATGCTCTCGGACGTGGCGAAAAATTGGAAGATATCGAAGCCAACATGGGCATGATCATTGAAGGGATCTCTACGACCAAAGTCGCCCATGAACTGGCACAAGAATTGGATGTCTACATGCCGATTACACAGGCCATTTACCAAGTCATCTACGAAGGAAAAGATATCCGTGAAGCCATCCACCACATGATGAGCAATGAATTTAAAGAAGAAAACGAGTGGAAATAAGTCAACCACCCTAACATCAATCCTACCTTTTAGAAAGGAAACTATATGACTAAAGTTAGAAAAGCAGTCATTCCTGCGGCTGGTTTGGGGACACGCTTCCTCCCAGCTACCAAAGCTTTGGCAAAGGAAATGTTGCCAATCGTTGACAAACCTACGATCCAATTCATCGTAGAAGAGGCTCTGAAATCTGGAATTGAGGAAATTCTTGTCGTAACAGGGAAGGCCAAACGTTCGATCGAAGACCATTTCGATTCTAACTTTGAATTGGAATACAACCTCGAACAAAAAGGTAAGACTGACTTACTCAAGTTGGTCAATGATACAACAGCGATCAATCTTCATTTCATCCGCCAAAGTCACCCTCGAGGTTTAGGAGACGCTGTTCTTCAGGCGAAAGCTTTTGTTGGAAACGAGCCTTTTGTCGTTATGTTGGGAGATGATCTCATGGACATCACTAATGATGATGCCTTGCCATTGACCAAACAATTGATGAACGACTACGATGAAACCCATGCGTCAACCATCGCTGTGATGGAAGTCCCTCACGAAGAGGTTTCTTCTTACGGTGTGATCGCACCTCAAGGAGAAGGTATTAACGGTCTTTATAGCGTTGAGACCTTTGTCGAAAAACCAGCTCCAGAAGATGCACCGAGTGATCTCGCCATCATTGGTCGCTATCTTTTGACTCCAGAGATCTTTGACATTCTTGCAAATCAAGAACCAGGTGCTGGTAATGAAATTCAATTGACGGATGCAATCGACACCCTCAATAAGACCCAACGAGTCTTTGCCCGTGAATTTAAAGGCCAACGCTACGATGTAGGTGACAAGTTTGGTTTTATGAAAACATCGATTGATTATGCTTTGAAGCATCCACAGGTTAAAGAGGATCTCAAACAATACATCATTGATCTTGGAAAACAATTAGAAGAATCTGAGAAAACTGCAGACTAATCATTCACAAATCAAAGAATACAAAAAGACTGGCCATATAATGTAAGGGATTTGCTACCTTACAATGGTCAATCTTTTTTTCGTAAAAAAGAGGCTGGATAAAAATCCGGCCTCTTTTGTTTCATTGGACTTGGTCCAATTTACTTTTTATTCTTATTGTTTAAGGATGAACATTGTAAGAATAATTTGTATTTGGGAAAGTTTCAATTTCGCCTGGATTGAAATTAGAACCGAAGCGATTATTGTTGTTTACACTGTTTCCTACTACAGGAGCTTCAACCGGAGATTGAACTTTTTCTTCTGGCTTCACAGGCGTTTCTACTTTCGAAGATACAGCAGGTTGTTTATCCTTGTTAGCAGCATAGCCAAAGCGATTATTTGGATTTCCTTCTGCATTTGCTGGAATGTCTTTATTAGAAGGTGTTGCTACATAATCTGGAGCCGGAATTTTAATTTTGTTCACATCTTCATTGATTTGTGGTTTTTCTGGAACTTTTGGTGTATCTGGTTTCTTAGGTTCTTCAGGATCTTTATAATTATCTGGTTGAGAAGCACGATATGGATCAGATTTACGTCCAGCTGCCTCTAATTGTTTTTCCATTAATTTTTCATAATCTTTGAAGTGTTGGAAAAGACGATCAGACAATTCCAGTGCATCTTTTGTCACCTTATCTTCGGCAGCTTTTGCAGCTTCCGGTTGATCTTTCAACGCATAATATTCAATATCTTTCTTTTCTTGATCAACAATAAATTGTTTTTCAAGAGCTTTCCAGTGATCTTGGACCGATTTTCCAAAGACATCTTGGTTATTGATCGCCATATTGTCAATGTGCCATACTGTCCAATACCATGAATTTGGATCATAAGTTGCTGTTTGAGGTTTGAAAGCTTCGTAAGTATCTTTTAGATTACCATAGAATGGAACATAAGGAGTGTTCCGAGATGGTCCCATACCAAGCCATAACGTACCACCAAATGATTTTGGAAGTTTTGGATTGATTTGGTAGACATGGGCATCAATAACGTTTTCGTTTCCTAAAGCATACTTGTATTGGTCTTTACGAACAGCATCATTGCTACCATTATCCCCTTGTTTCTTGACACCAATTTGATCGTCTGGAACAAAACGACCATTCAAATGTTCAAAACGGTTGCGTTGGAGAGCAAAGGCATCTTCCAAAGTAAATTTCTTGTTTGGATCTGTTGGTGAGCGGAAGAGTTCGTATTCATCATCTTCATAAGTCACTTTTGATTTTGGATCCAAAAGAGTGATTCCTGCGTAAGTACGTGAACGGTCTCCTTCAGCATATTTTTCTGGTCCATAAGATTTAGCGATATGGAAGTTACCATCTTTGTCTGTCTTGTAGTTACCAGATTCTTTGGCTACTTTTTCGACATCTTTCGAAGCGATCACATTTTCCTTGTCATTCAAATCCACATGACCAAGGTAGTAGGTATTTGCAAAGACTGCATATTTGTCTTCTGGGACTTTTACTGCTACATATTGGTGACCAGAAAGAATTTCCATGTACCAAGTTTCTTTCTGGTCCGCAATAACAACTGTATTCCCCTCAGCTGAACCTTTTTCTTCAATGACTTTCGCAAGTAATTCGATTCCTTCGCGAGCAGATTTTGCACGAGGTAAAATTACATCAAGCATGGCAGCTTCTGGAATTCCCTTTTCTGTCAATGGGTCAGTCTTCAAGACTTTTTTGTTTGGAATGGCTGTAACAGTTGAGGTCATAGAAACGCCGGCTTCGTTAAATCCATGTTCACCAAAAGCACCGTTACTACCATCTCCACGAGCAGAGTCATAAGTCGCTGTGTATTTCATTTCACTAGCAGCATGTGGATAGGTAAAACCATTAGATTCGTCTTCCAGTTGATCCCCTTCCTTATAGTTCTTCGCATCAACAACTACAAAGTTTTTGTTGTGCTTTCCACCATTTGGATAGTAAGGGTAGTCTTCTGTCCGACCAAAGAGAGTGGTCCCATCCTTGGTCAATTGGCGACCAATGATAAAACCGCAACAGGCTTGAACAGCTTGAACTGGTAGGAGCAAAAATGTCATCGCTACCAATGAGAGTTTTAACAACCATTTTTTCATGGCAAATCTCCTTTGTTTTTGCACTACTTTTGACAAAATAGCACTATTTTTGGTTTTTATATCTCCAGTTTACACCTTTCTCAACCCTTTTGCAAGCGCTTTCTATTTTGCATTTTTATACTTTTTTACCCATGATTACCTTCTCTATGGACCTAGCAATAGAAGGCTCATTTAGCCTCTACAAATATATTATAATAAATATATACAATCCTTTGCATTTCAAACAATTTTCTGTTAGTTTACGATTTTGCTACATTTTTTAGGAAAAAAAGAGAGTGGGACAGAAATCGGTAATTCGTTAGAATTCGATTTCGTCGTCCCACCTCCGCACAGTTGAGTAAGGCTGTAAAAGCTGATGAAATCAGCGTAGTAGAGCCCACTCAACCACTGCGTCTTGCTCGACAATCCAAAAACAATTAAGAGGCTAGGACTTTTGTCCTAGCCTCTTCTTAAAATAGATTCAAGATTTTACCTAAGAAATAAAGCAAAAGCAAGAGATAAGAGAGGGCTGCACTCATCTGATAGGTTCGGTTCATAAAACGAGCTTCCCCTCTTACTGGAAAGACATAAGCCAACATGACCCCAGCTACTAAGCCACCGATGTGCCCCGCCATACTGATTCCTGGCATGAAGCTAAAGATCAAATTGACCACAATCAAGCTGGTATAGGACTGACTCAAGTGGCGAATATAGGGACTTTGGACAATAAAGCGCAGCGCACCAATGGTCCCAAACAGTCCAAAGAGGGCTGTAGAAGCTCCTGCTGCAATCACATCTGGCGTAAAAATAGCAACAAAGACATTACCCATCATGCCTGATAAGAGATAAAGAGCTAAGAAAGCCTTCGATCCAAAGAGATCTTCTGCCAAACGTCCTAAGTAATAGAGGGTGATCATATTGAGCACAAAATGTTCTAGGCCGATATGAACAAATGTAGCTGTCACTATTCGCCATAACTGGCTAGGATCGACTTTCACAACCTCTCCAATAATACCACCGCTATAGTAAATAGCAGCACCTGTTTGGTAGTCGCCTCCAAATCGGATAAACATGGAAAGAAAGACTGCCGTTGTGACGAGCAACAAGAGGCTGGTCACAGGATAACGACGATCAAAGAGTAACTTCATAGACTAGCACCTCCTGAACTGCCTGATCAAACGTATCTGGCTGGAAATCCTTCTGCTGGATGGAATAAATCGTACTAACCGTTTTTCCAGTAAAATCTGCTAAATAACGATCATAATAGCCACCACCATAGCCAATTCGGTAGCCTTTTGACTGGAAGACCACGCCTGGTACATGGATCAGATCAATCTCTGACTGTTCCACAAGCTTTCCTTTTTCATTGGGCTCCAGCAAACCAAAGCGTGTCTTTTCCAAAATATTAGGATCGTATTCCACAAATTCCATTCGCCCTTGTGGATAGGTACGGGGAACACAGACGCGTTTTCCAAGTTGAAGAGCTGCTTGGATCAAGCTAGCTGTGGAAACTTCATGGTCAAAAGACAGATAGGTCGCAAGGGTCTTTGCCTCCTGAAAAGCTGGCAGCTCCAAGAGGCGCTGAGTCAGCTCTTCATCTGCTTGAGTTTTCACGGATTCTGGCAACTGTTTCATGGCTGCAATGGTTTCTTTTCGTAGTGTTTTCTTCATTCCCTACTCCTTTTGTCTAGCTTTAATTGTATCATTTTTTAGGAAAGATCCGAACAGTTTTTATACAACAAAATAAAAATCCAACTCCAGACGGAGTTGAATCATTCCTTTATTGGTTAGCTTTCATTTTCAAAAATTTACCAATGTTTTCCACAGCAAAGGGAAGGGCTGCTTCATTTGGGCTCATCTTTGGATGGTGCAAGGCATAAGGGGTATCAATTCCCAGCCAGAACATGACACCAGGGACCTTGCTCAAGAGAAAGCCGAAGTCTTCTCCTGTCATCGCAGGCAGAATATCAATCAGGTTCACGTCTTCCTCAGCTGTGAAAAAGTCCATGAGTTCTTTGGCCAATTCTGGTTGGTTTTCCACAGGCAGGTAGCCCCCTTGCTTAAGTTCCAGGTCCAATTTCACATCAAAGGCTGCTGCAACTCCTTCTGCAATGGTTTTGACCCGTTTTTGAGTCAAAAGGTTCATCTCCATGGTCAAGGTCCGAATGGTCCCATGAAGGAAGGCGGTCTCAGCAATCACATTATTGGTGGTTCCTGCATGCATGGAACCAAAGGTCACCACAGCACCTTCAATTGGATCGACATTTCGACTCACGACCGATTGGACTTGGGTAATGAAGTAAGAGGCTGCTACAAGAGCGTCATTGGCCTCATGTGGAAAGGCAGCATGTCCTCCCTTTCCTGTAAAGGTGATCTTGACTTCACAGGTCCCTGCAAAAAGGGTACCCGTATTGGTCGCAATGTCTCCCACCTTCAAATCAGGGCGTACATGCAGACCATAAAATTCATCAGGGAGCCAGTCGCCAAAAGCATTGTCCTTATACATGAGCATCCCACCAGCCTCATTTTCTTCAGCTGGTTGGAAGAGAAAGAGCAGGTTATTTTTTGGTTGCACTTGGACCAGTTGATCCAAAAGCCCTAGGGCTGTTGTCATGTGCATATCATGACCACAAGCATGCATCCGTCCTTCATGCTTAGAGGCAAAATCAAGGCCCGTTTGTTCCACAATCGGTAAACCATCGATATCTGTCCGCCAACCGATGGTTTTTTCAGGTGCAGACCCATGGAGATAAACCAGGATCCCGGTCCGCCAAGTCCGTTGCTCGACAAAGTCCTTGCCCGCTGTGATCTCTGCGATTCGCTCTAAGAGGTAGGCTTGGGTTTCAAATTCTTCCAAGCCAATTTCAGGGATTTGGTGCAAATCCCGTCTGATTTTGATTAAATCCAATGTCATCGTCGTCTTCTTTCTATTAGAATAGGGAGTGGGAAAGAACTCCTATTATTTAAAAGGAGTTCGTCTTCCCACCCCCGCACAGTTGATTAGGTCATCTTTGGAGCTTAATCAAGCGAACAAAGATGCCAATCAACCACTGCGTCATACAATTATTCCCTTCAAACATCAAAGGCTGGACAGTTTTTGCCCAGCCTCTACCATTCCTATCTTACAAATTACGCAAGGCGTCTTCGAGTGCTGTTTTTTGTTGTGTTTTTTCGTCAATTTCCTTGATGATGCGAGCTGGGACACCAGCTACAACCACATTTTCAGGGACATCTTGAGTAACGATCGCTCCAGCGGCAACGACTGAACCGTTTCCAACTTGAACTCCTTCAATCACAACAGCGTTGGCACCGACCAAGACATTGTCACCGATCCGAACAGGCTCAGCAGAAGCTGGCTCAATGACTCCTGCAAGAACGGCACCTGCACCGATGTGGCTGTTTTTACCAACAGTAGCACGGCCACCAAGGATAGCCCCCATATCAATCATGGTTCCTGCACCGATTTCAGCACCGATATTGATGACAGCACCCATCATGACAACCGCATTGTCTTCGATCGTTACTTGGTCACGGATAATAGCGCCTGGTTCAATACGCGCATTTAGGTAGCGTTTATCCAGTAATGGGACAGCTGAGTTACGGCCATCTTGTTCTACCACATAATCCTTGTTTTCAGTCAAGTTAGCAAGAAGGGGCTCGATATCTTTCCAGTCACCGAACAAAACATTGCCAAGCTTGGTAACAGAAGTAGGAACAGCTGTTGCCAATTCCCCTTCAAAGGTTACTTTCACATTGGTTTTCTTTTCTGCATTCCCAATAAAAGCGATAATTTCTTGAGCAGACATTTTTTGTGCAGTCATGAGATTCTCCATTCATTTCAATTAAAGGTATCCATATTATACCACAATCCTAGTGAGATGGACACCTAAGGCGACGTGGAAGTTGATGTCGCTGAATCTTCTAGACCCTTGATTTCACTAATAGTCCGATTACTTCCAAAGTGAATAATGACGGAGCGCGAATCAGAAAGCTTATAGTAAAAGGTTAAGAAGGACTCTGAACCCAGCATACTCGACCAAGAAACACTGCTAGGAATTCCTACTGTATTCACAAGATCTGAATAGCTCGTTCCTATTTTCATATTGGCAAAATCTTCTCTGCTTAAGCTACCATTTTTATTGGCTAATCGCTCACTGTTTAAGTTTTTAAAATCAAGAGAAGATAAACGATCAACACCAATTTTTGAAAGTAAAACTGTTACGGAAGAAGGAGAGCCTTCAGTCTGATATTCCAATTGGGTCATAAAAGGACTGACACCACCTTCTTGGTAGGTTTCTTCTCCACTGCTAGCCTTCCCCAGTACAGCTACCACATCCTGTGGAGACAGAGAAGTTGAAGAGGTACGTCCTTGATCTCCCTCACTTAAACCAGGAATCAGGGAAATGGCCTTCTCATAGGTCACTTGAAACTGAAATTCCCTCTCCGGAGCAATCAAGCTACTCGTACCACCTCTCAAGGTTTCCTTTCTAGTTCCATAAGACAAGCTAGTGCTTCCATATTCACTAGTAGTAGAAGAACTATGAATACCTCCTGAAGCCAGATAGGCAAATAATCCCAGCATGGCCAATAATCCAAAAAAGGCTGCCAGCGAAGACCCTCCACTATTAGAGGAAGGAGAGTAGGTTTTCGCCCTATCCGATTGGGAGTCTAGTACCGTTTGTCTTGGTTCTGAATGCCTGCTTCCGCCTATTGAAGCCAGATCGGCTTCTGAAATCAAGCGACTCCCACCCTGGTGCTCTACTTTTTTCTCAGCTGAAGGAGACTGACCTATTGTATCTTGTGCTGGTGTTTCTGACCTTGCTTCTTTTGTTAGTGGTGTAGCAAGAACGACCTGAGCTGATTCTTCTTCAGGTGTAGCAAATGACGCTTCCTTTGAATCGTACGAATCCTCCTTCACACCAATCGCTGGTTCGTCTTTTCGTTCCTCTTCTTGTTTCACCTCTTCCTGAAAAGCAGGGACTTCTACCACTTCTGGCTCTTTTGCGAGCGTATCTTCTAGCTTCTCAGGACTTCCTTTTTCTAAGGGTGCTTCTTTCGGCTGGCCTTTCGAAAACCGACTCTGGTGCTCATTTCGTAGATGCGACCAGTCTTTATTTCCCATTGTCCCCTCCTTTTATTTAAAATGCTTCGGCTGATTTTTTTACTGTGCTGTAGATGTAGAGGAAGCTGGTGTGGTCGCTACCTCTTTCGATTTGATATCCTTGATGGTTTGCCGGCTATCAAAATGGATTTGAACCGTTTGAGAATCCGATAATCGATAGGTAAAGGAAGGCGCTTCCCCGTAACCTAAAAGCCCAGATGCATATATTTCATCCGGAATCCCTACCGTATTGAGTAGGTCTAAATAAGGCATTCCGACCTTGATAGTGGCAAAATCGTCCTTCGTCAAGCTCCCATTCTTATTCGCAAATCGGTCACTTTTTAAGTGTTTCAAACTTAAAAGAGAGATCCTGTAAAAGGCACCTGTTTTTTCAAGAAGAACCTTCCCATCTGCATCCTTTGATTGATAATCTAAGGTCAGCAAAAAGGGACTAGAACTGCTACCACTATACGTTGCTTCCCCACTCCTTGCTTTACCTAATGCTGCAACGACATCTTGTGGATCTACCGTCCCAAAAGAGGTCTTTTTTTCTTCCACTGCAAAATTAGGAATGAGAGACATGGCCTTTTCATAGGTTGGCTGAAATTGAAATTCATTAGCTGAGGCGATATAAGAACTATTTTCACTGGTCAGATATTCCGTTCTGATACCATCACGTGATAAACCATTGATCCCCTCACTCGAAGAAGATGAAGAAGAGCTTTTATTAACTTCGTTTTGAAGCACAAACACAAAAGCCATAAACAAGGCGAACCACCCAAAAAATCGCAAAAGCGAACCAATCCCCTCTTTTGAGGAAGAAGGGGAAGACGCCATTGTATCTGAATGGCTTCTAGTATCCTGATGATTGTCCATCCCTATTGAAGCCAGGTCAGCTTCTGAAATCAAGCGGCTCCCACCCTGGTGAGAGGAAGCTGCCTTGATGTCTGTCCGTTGATCGTCCAATGATGTCTCCTTTCTTATACCAACACCAATTTCTTGGCTTTTTTCTTGAATTCCATCACCACTTCTGGTTGCCCTGGTAGCTGGTAAGTCGCGCGATAGCCCATTCCGCCATCTGGCATTTCCCCCCAGACCAAGCGTTGAGGATTTCCTAGTTTCTTAATGAGCTGGGCGAATTCTGTACCTTTTTTCTCTTTTTCAGTAGTGATTTCTTTCTCACTGCTTGCTTTTTCTTTTGCATCCAACAAATTCGTCGCATCCACCATCGTCAAGCGATACCCCTGGTCTCTTTCCTGTTCAAACCACAAGGTCACACTTTTCTTGCCCTGATCGGTTTGCTTAGCCGCATAGGTCAAGACGAGAACCGTTTTATCCCCTTGGGCTGTCTTTGTATACTTAACTTTTTGAGCTTTTCCCCATTCCGTCACAACTGTTTCCAAGCGGGTTCCTGGTTGCTGAGTCTGCTTGAGACGAACTTTCAAATTCGCCACAGCTTCGATGGTCCATTTAAACTGCTTGATTTCTTGTTCCTTGCTGACCAAATTCTTGTAATCCTTTGGCTGGAAACGAGTCAGTGTTTGGTCCTCCTTGGTATCGGTTCCCTGCTCCTGCACCTGAATGCTTGCAATCGCAAGTAACAATCCTAAAACAAAACACAAAAACGGCAGCAAGAGTTCTTTTCGATTCTTTTTCATCCACTCGATCATCTGCTTCACCCCTTCTTCGTCAAACGATACTGACCAGTTTGGTCACGTTCAAAGGTTAAAGAGACCAGTCCATCTGTCACCTGATAAGACAGGGCTAGGACTTGCTTGTCCTTTTCAGAGGTCAAACTAAGAGAATTGGGAAGACCTGATTTTTTCAAGACATCTTCTACTGCTGTCCCCTTTTCCTTTTTTCCATCCAAAGGCTTATAGCCAGTAAAATCAGCCAGTTTTAAGTTCTGTTTGCTCTGATAGTGAGATGACTTGGGCGCAAAACCTTGAATCGAGCTCAAATAAAAGGTATCATCCTGCTTTTGAAATTCTATGGTATAAGGATGAATCCCCTGTACAGGAGCCCCATAGCCTAGCTGGACTTGCGCTCCAAAACTCGTATCTTCTTGTGTAAAACTCGCTGCTTTTCCAAATTTTTTAACGAATGCAGACAAAGTCACCCAATTTTTTTGTGTCTTTCCTTCTCCCCTTGCAAGGTCCAATGACAACAAGTCTTCTAAAGCCGGCTCTTTGGAAGAAGACGCAACCAATTGCTGGCTGTCTTCTTGCATGCGAGACAAACTCAACAAGCGATCTTTGGGCAAAGTTTTCACTGGATGAATCATAAACACCAAGCAAACACCAACCACAAAAGCCAGCAAAGCACTTGCAGCTTTTTGGAGGATCCGCTTATGATGTTCTATCCACTGTTTCATTTCTTCCATCCTTCATGCTCTTTCTATTCAAACTCTTTCTATTGTATAGAAAATTCGCGTATTTGTCTCGTCTTATCCCAAAAAAGAGGCGCTTGCCTCTTTCTTTTATTCATTGATTTAATAGCTGTCTTTACTGCTCAAGAGGAAATCTCCATTTTCTTGGCGAATAAAGGTCAAATCTACATAGTCCCCATTTTTCTTTTGGAAGTCCATGACCAATTCAATCTCGTCTGAATCATCAGATGAACTCACCGTCAGATTGACTGCATCACCGTATTTTTCTAAAAGCTCTTTGTAAGAGGTTCCTCCAGCACCGGTCTCACTATTTCCAACTTTGAATCCATCTGCAAAGTTGTCCTCAACCGTAAGATTTTTCCCAAATTGATTAAACTCAAATTTGACAAGCTGTAATTCTTTTCTCTTCTTAGAGTAGGTCGCTTTGACCTCTTTATTATAAGAGTTATCATCCCAAAATAATTTCAATTCTCCACTTTCAAATTGAACGGAGCTAGCTTTCCCATAAGCTTCAATCATTTCCTCAGGAGTCTCCCCAGCATCACTTCCTGTTAAAAACTGAAGTTGCTCGATATCAGACTGTTTCCAGCTAAAATCAGCTTCCGCGTCTTCTGCGGTCAATTGATCCAAATCGATCGTGGAAGTAGAATCAGATTGGTCGCTTGACCAGGTAGAAGCATGTTTTTTTGAGGGACTAGTGCTCGGGCTGGCATGACCAATCAAATAGCCACTGACTCCTCCGATAAGAAGACCCACTAAAATCCCAAGGGCAAAACGAATCGCCTTCTTGTCTGCAGTATCCATCGGTCTTCCAACAGGAGAAAGAGGAGCTTGTGGAATAGGTGTCTCAGGAACAGGCACTGTTTGCGGACCAACTGGTTCAGCTACTGTGTTGTGAGGAGCTTGAGGCGCAGGCTGGAATGAAGGAGTCGATTGGGGAGCAGCAACTACATCTGGATGTTCTCCAACAGTTGCTTCATCCACCTTTGGAAGTTCCACTGCTTCTGAAATAGCTGGCTTGTCTGCCTCTTCTTTCATTGCTTCCGTCTCCGTCACTGAAAGGCCACTAGCTTCTGGAACGACCAAGTCTTCGGCTTCTTCTTTTGGGACAAAGGCTGGCGCAGCCACATCAAATTGAGGCGCACCCTCTACGGGAGTATGTTTCATAAATTGTTCTTGATCTTTCTCGGACATTTCGAATTCTCCTTTTTATTCTTCTCTTCTACTATAACATAAAACCAAGCAAGGACCAACTCCTGTCTTGATGGACTAAAAAAGATCGGAGAGATATCCGACCTTTTAGATGCTTATCTTAAAATTTCTTGCGAAGGGAGACAATAGCAAGCCCTGCAAGTGAGAGCAAGCCCAATGTTGCCAAAACGACACCTGTTTCTTGACCTGTTTTTGGCAATAAACGGCCAACTACAGATTTGCTTGAGTCGCTTGAATTTGAGGAAGAACTAGAAGAAGAGCTTGAGCTCGATGAAGAAGTTGAACTTGAGGAACTTGAAGATGAGCTGCTTGAAGATGAGCTCGATGAGCTACTTGAGCTTGAAGACGAACTACTTGAGCTACTTGAACTAGAAGATGAGCTACTTGAGCTTGAAGATGGGCTTGTTGTACTTGGTGAAGTGGATCCTCCTGTCTCAGAACCGTTATAGCCTGCAATGAAATTACGATAAATTGGGTTTGAACTTTCAAGTGAATCCACCATCAAGCGTCCTGATCCATCGTAAGCAAGGGACACTGTTACTTCCCCTTCTCCATTATCCAACTGTTTAAAACGACCATCATCCTTTGTGGTTTGACGAATGTAGAGTTTAACAGTCCCAGAATTTAGTCCAGAGAGATCCACATCATCAAATGCGATGGTCCCATCTGCTGTATTTTGCCCTTTAGCAACGGTCTCTTCTTCGCCACCTTCAGATTTGTAGATCAATGCAAATTGGTAGGCTCCTGCATCATGCGCACTTTCTTTCTTGCCTTCACGCGCTCCCACTACATCGACACGACCTGTTTTCAATTTCAAAGAAAGCTGATTCGATTCGAAACCTTCATATGTTGGTTTTTGAACAAGGTCTAGCTGACCATTTTTGTACTCATAAACCGCAGCTTTTGTATTCGCAGAAACTGGGTGAGCAACAGCCATTCCACCAAGCATAGATGAAAGTAACAAGAATTTAGCCAATTTCTTTTTCATGATTTTCATTCCTTTTTCAATTATTTTCATTCGTCTTTCATTTTATAATATGAAACAACAAATGACAACTTTTATATTCAAATAACTTTTTATATTAAAGGATTTGAGTATAAAATCCGTGCCTGTAGCTATTGTCTAGCTAGAAACCCTGTATCATCAGTATTTTAGAAATGAGTTTAGCAAATGATCAAGAATAATAACTAGTTAGTGTTTATATAATTGGATCTAAGGGGAAGGTTTATGAAATTATTTTACAAGTGAAAAAACGACCTCTTGCGAGATCGTTTTGTCTATTGATTAAAGACGAGCGTTGAGTTCTGCTCCAAGTTCTTCAAATCCTGGTTTACCAAGAAGGGCAAACATATTTTTCTTGTAAGCTTCAACACCTGGTTGGTCAAATGGGTTGATCGCATTCAAGTAACCTGAAAGGGCGATGGCCAATTCAAAGAAGTAGATGGCATAACCAAGAGTGAAGGCATCTTGCTCAGGAAGAGTCACGTACATGTTTGGCACGTCACCGTCAGTGTGGGCAAGAAGAACACCGTCAGTTGCTTTTTTGTTTACGAAGTCAACGTCTTTTCCTTGAAGGTAACCAAGTCCATCAAGATCTTCTTCCAAAGTAGGGATGATCACGTTCTTACGTGGTTTGTCCACACGGACAACTGTTTCAAACATGATACGAGTTCCTTCTTGGATAAATTGACCCAATGAGTGCAAGTCTGTTGAGAAGTTAGCTGAAGTTGGGTAAATACCTTTTTGGTCTTTTCCTTCTGACTCACCAGCCAATTGTTTCCACCATTCTGAGAAGTATTGAAGTGATGGCTCGTAGTTTACCAAGATTTCAGTAGCATATCCTTTACGGTAAAGGATGTTACGAACTGCTGCGTATTGGTAAGCTTCGTTTTCAGAAAGTTTGTCTGAAGTGTAGTCTTTACGGGCTGCATTCGCACCTTCCATAAGGGCTTTGATGTCTGCACCTGATGCAGCGATTGGAAGCAATCCAACTGGTGTCAAGACTGAGAAGCGTCCACCGATATCATCTGGAACAACAAATGTTTCCCAACCATTGGCATCTGCTTCAACCTTAACAGCACCTTTTTGGCGGTCAGTTGTAGCATAGATCCGTTTGTTAGCTTCTTCTTGTCCGTATTTCTTAACCAAAAGTTCTTTGAAGACACGGAAAGCGATGGCTGGTTCAGTTGTAGTACCGGATTTAGAAATCACGTTGACTGAGAAATCTTTATCTGAAACATACTCTACCAAGTCAGCAAGGTAAGTAGATGAGATGGAGTTTCCAGCATAAAGGATTTGTGGCGCTTTGCGTTCTTCTTTTGTTTGCAAGTTTGCAAAGTGGTGGTTCAAGAAGTCAATGGCAGCTTTCGCTCCAAGGTATGATCCACCGATACCGATCACGACCAAAACATCGCTGTCTGATTTGATTTGTTCAGCAGCTTTCAAGATGCGGTCAAATTCTTCACGGTCATAATTTTCAGGAAGGTCCAACCAACCTAGGAAGTCACTACCAGCACCTGTTCCTTTACGGATCAATTCATCAGCTGCAGTCACTTGTGGTTGCATATATTCCACTTCGTGCGGGGCAACAAATTTACCCAAAACTTTTGAGTAGTCAAATTTAATATGAGACATGTTATTCCTCCAATATTTCTTCTCCTCTATGATATCGCTTTACAGGGATTTAATCAAGGGAAACCATCCTATAAAACGTTTTCATTTGCTAATTTTTTTATTTTCACAAATCAAGCAACGACGCAATAGCAATCGTTTGCATATTTGCACTATTTTTGACTAGAAAATCCAAAAAAAGAAGCTTCTCACGAAACTCTATTTTTTCTCTTTTATTCTTTGAATATAAACATGACTCTGGTAAGTGATAGCCCTCACGTCGCTTCACTCCTCAGGATCAATATCTCTAAGTTCGGTTACGCCTTCCAGTCTTGATTCGTTAAGAGCTTTTATCGGTTTACAGCTTTTTCCCTAACGGGAAAAACTGCATCCATTGCTCTAAGATTCATCTGCGCCTTTTAGGCTTGATTCATCAAGAGCAATAGAAAAGAGCACACAGTTCACCTCGCTTAGGGCTGCTGGATTCCTCCCCTGACCCGCTTCACGCAGAACTGTTGCTCCGATAGGTATTATATCATAATTTGTTCGATTTGCAAAGGTCCGGTTTTTATTCTTGTGTTTCGGCCTTGGCTGCGAGTTTGGCTTGTTTTTTTCGTTCTCGACCTTGGCGGAAGAAGGTCTGCATGATGGCTGCACATTCTGCTTCCAAGATTCCTGTTTCTACTTCGACTCGGTGATTGAGGCGTTCATCTGCCAAAATGTCGTAGAGACTACCTGCTCCACCGAACTTCTGATTGGTCGCCCCGTAAATCACCTGGGGAATCCGAGCTAGACCAATGGCACCACTACACATGACACAGGGCTCAATCGTGACAAAAAGCGTCGTATCCAGCAGGCGCCAGCTATTTTCACGCTGATTGGCCTCCTCGATCGCCATGATTTCCGCATGCATGACCGCCCGCTGCAGCTCCTCACGCGCATTATGTCCACGCCCGATAATCTGACCATCCTTGACCAAGACACAGCCAATCGGTATTTCATCATTGGCGAGGGCAATCTCCGCCTCCTTCAGGGCTTCCCTCATAAACATCGCTTTTTCCTCTATCGTGTAGTCCATCTCTTCCTTCTTCCTTTTAGTTTCTTTGTTCATTATACCATAGGCAGCTTACGACTCACAAAAAAAGCCGCCGATTGGGCGACTCTTATGGGAGATTATTATGAAAAAGTTTAGGAGGTTTAAACAAAGTTAGGAGGTCTTTGTTTATGCTTCTAGTATAGCTGGCCTATCTTAAATAAAGCTTAAGTTCTCTGAGTATTGATGATTTTGGAAATATCACCACTTAGAATCTCAAAAATATCTGACAAATTGCTGGCTTACTACTATCCGCTTTGTCGCAGAACCAACTATTGTGGCATCGCTCATCCTTTACGTAACTCAAGGATTTGGTCATAGCGCTCTTCTTCATCAATATGATGGGCTATTTCTAGTACCGTGATCGGCAAAGAAAAGATTAGGTCTCTAACCAGACGACTATTTTTTTCGTCCAAAGCTGATGTCACTTCGTCCGCTAATAAAATATCCTTCTCGCGTAAGAGAAAACGAGCCAACTCTAATCTGACACGCTGACCTCCTGAAATGTTTTCACCATTATTATGAATTTCTACATTCAAAATATCCTGAAATTCATCTATTAAGCCAACTCGGTCCAATACCTCCAATAATTCATGGTCCTGAAAAGGCTGACCAAAAGTTAGATTATAGCGGATAGTATCGTTAAACAGGAAGGGATGCTGGCTAATTAAACCGATATTCCCTTGGAAATGACTCGTTATTTGATTTCCATCATACTGAACGAAAATGTCACCCTCATCACATACTTCTTCTCCTAAAATCAAGCGAAAAAGAGTCGTCTTTCCAGACCCGCTCGGTCCTTTGATTAAGACCTTCTGACCTACTGAAATCGTCGCCGTCAAATCAGAAAAAAGCTGACGTTCAGCAAAACTTTTTGAAATATGATTTAAGCGCAACGATTCGAGATTTTCAACAAATTGATCCTTTGTCTCTTCGAAATCAGGTTCTTCCTCGATAATCTTAAACAGGCGGTTCGCAGTCGGCAAGGCACCTTGGAGATTGGCTGCACTGTACATCAGAGTTTGGATCGGTTCTACCAGCATCCCCGCAGCAACATACATAGAGATGAGGCTTGTAATAGAAATAGAATTTCCCTGTAAACTCAAATAAAAGCCTAAAGCAAGAGGAATAACCTGACTAAAAAAGACCATAAATCCATTAAAGAAAAAAATAATATTATGTGTGAAACAAAATCTTTGGATGGCTTTTTGATATTCTCCGTTTAAATCATTCACGCGCTCTTCATTCAGCCTCATGGCCTGATTAATCCGTAAGGTTTGGCTGCCTTGCATACTATCCGAGACAAGCCCATGTAATTTCGTTCTAAGCTTGGACCAGCTGTCTCCCGAATCTTGTAAACGACGATTCATGATGAACTGAGGAATAGGTCTCATAATCGTAAAAATGACAAAAATAAGTCCTAAGAGAAAATTTTGTGAAACAATATAAATGGCTGTAACAAGGGCGACAAATCCCCAACTCACCATAACATTTATATTTTCCAAATAATTATCGCCCACATATTCCATATCTTGAGTTAGCAGACTAACTTTTTCATCATTGGAAAATTTAGGATTCAATATGACTTTCTTAAATAAAAGGGCACGGACACTTTTGTTGATTTCTCTTCGGAATATATTGTGCGAATGGTTTGAAAACAGCATCAGACTATAAATAACAAGATAGACAGACAAACCAAATAAAACAAAATTGAGAATTTTTCCATAAGAAAGGCCGTCTTGATCTAACTTCAAGGCCTTCGTTAAAATCAGAGGTTGCGCCAACACCAAACCACTATTCACAATACGCCCTAAAAAAATAGGAAAAAGATACTTCTTATCAATGTACTTATAAATATTTCTCATAATTATCATCCATCAAAATAGAGGGCTAGCACAACCCTCTTCTCTAATTTATTTAAAATCGTGATTATTTACAATCACAATTATAGTTAAATACTCTAGGTTTAGCATTCATTTTGTCATCGAATTTGTTATTCACTTTAACCTTCACCAAAAATTACAATCTTCATGTGTCAAAATTGTTAGTTCCAATAATTCAGCATCTGTATCGCTTATTTTAGATAGATACTTTTCGACCTCATACTCACCCTCACTTAAATATTTATTTTTATCAAGATAAGCATGAAACTCTTTCCTAATCACATCATTGCTGTCGACTACTCTATTCAATTCATTCGTAAGAAAAAATGAATGATTGGTTTTAGTATTAAAATACAACGTACCATCATCAGTACTATATTTTAATATATATCGTGACAAATTCATATTATCACCTCTTAATCTGTGTGACTTAACCTACAGTAAGTATACACCGATAGAAATATTAAATAAAGCAATATTCAGCAGATTAGAAAAGTTCCAACTTTTAATATTTTGGAAAAGGTTATCCTATAAAAGCTGCAATTTCGCCAACTTCTTGAGCAATATAGGTGGCGCCGGCTTCTTCCAATTCTTCCCTGCTTCCAAAGCCATAAAGGACACCGATAGAATCAAGCTTTTGCGCTTGAGCGCCAAGCACATCGTGCTCCCTGTCTCCAATCATGATGGTATGCGCCAAATCTGTAATCCCATTTTGCTCCAAGGCATACTGGATAACATCGCTTTTTTTACTACGTTTTCTATCCATGGTCGCACCAGCGACAAAGTCAAAATAATCATACAAACCAAAGTGTTTGAGAATTTGAATGGAAAATTCTTCAGGCTTTGACGTAGCTACAATCAACTGTTTGCCAGCCTGCTTGAGAGAAGCCAGCAAGTCAGGAACGCCTATATAGACCTCATTTTCATAAAGGCCTTTTTCGGAAAAATACTCATGATAGTAGTCAATGGCCTTTAAACATTCTTCCTTAGAAAATCCATAAAAGCGCTCAAAAGACTCCTGCAAGGGCGGACCGATGAAAACTCTCAATGCTTTCTTGTCTGGCACTTGAATCCCATATTTTCCTAAGGCATAGGCCACCGAGTTGGTAATCCCTAGTTCTGAATTGGTCAAGGTGCCGTCTAGGTCAAATAAAATCGTTTGATACATTTTTTCCTCTTTCTGCTTTCAAAAAGAGGCTGGGACAAAAGTCCTAGCCTCTCAATTGTTTTTGGATTGTCGAGCAAGACGCAGTGGTTGAGTGGGCTCTACTACGCTGATTTTATCAGC
>JAWDWJ010000019.1:0-37134 GCA_032477695.1 Streptococcus parasanguinis | reverse complement strand
AAAAGCTGATGAAATCAGCGTAGTAGAGCCCACTCAACCACTGCGTCTTACTCGACAATCCAAAAATAATTGAGAGGCTAGGACTTTTGTCCCAGCCTCTTTTAATTGTCGCTTGACCATATCAAATCGCAATTTTCTGATTTTTTTTGGTATAATGGTCCCTATGAAAATAGTATCTGGAACCTATGGGGGACGTCCCCTCAAAACACTTGAAGGAAAAACAACCAGGCCGACTTCTGACAAGGTCAGAGGGGCCATGTTCAATATGATTGGTCCTTACTTTTATGGTGGAAGAGTGCTGGATCTCTATGCAGGAAGCGGTGGGCTCTCTATCGAAGCAGTTTCTCGAGGCATGTCAGAGGCCGTTCTAGTGGAAAGAGATCGTAGAGCGCAGGAGATTGTAGCAGCCAATATTGCCATGACCAAGGAAAAGGAACGGTTTCAACTGCTAAAAATGGAGGCCAAGCAAGCCTTAGGGCTTTTAACGGGCACCTTTGATTTGGTGTTCTTAGACCCTCCGTATGCCAAGGAAGAGATTGTCCGCGATATCGAAACCTTGTGCGAGCGCCAACTCTTGTCAGAGGACATCATGATTGTGTGCGAAACCGATAAACACGTAGAACTTCCTGAGGAAATCGGACAAGTGGGAATCTGGAAAGAAAAAATCTATGGAATTAGTAAGGTAACAGTATATGTCAGATAGAAGTGGATTGTTTACAGGATCGTTTGATCCGATTACCATTGGGCATGTGCAATTGATCGAGCGAGCTAGTCGATTGTTTGACCGTGTCTATGTAGGAATTTTTTATAATTCGGAAAAAGTCGGACTCTTTTCTATTGAGCAGCGCGTGCGCATGGTAGAAGGGGCCTTGGCTCATTTGGAAAATGTTGAAATTGTGACGTCAACTCAAGAGTTGGCTGTGACAGTGGCGCGCAATCTTGGGGTCATCACCTTGATCCGGGGCTTGCGCAATGCACAGGATCTGGTATACGAAGCCAATATGGATTATTTTAATCACCAGTTGGCGCCTGAATTGGAGACGGTTTATCTCTATGCCCAGCCTCCTTACCAGGCCATTAGTTCAACGCGTATTCGAGAGTTGCTGGCTTTTCAACAGGATATCTCACCTTATGTACCAAAGAGTGTAATGGAGGAAATCAAAGATGACACAAGCGAATAAACCAAGCTTGCCTACAAAAAAGAAAAAAGGACGATTGAAAGAATACCGATGGCCGATTGCAGGCGTTCTTTTCTTGCTCCTCTTGCTAGCTGCCTTTGTGATTCGCCTTCCCTATTATATTGAGATGCCAGGAACGGCAGAAGACATTCGATCGGTCATGACAGTCGATGGAAAAGCGGATACCAAGTCAGGATCCTATGACTTTGTAACCGTGGCAGTGAAAGAAGCGACCCCGGCTGATTTGATCTATGCTTGGGCGACCCCTTTTACAGATATCTACTCTGCCAAGGATATGACAGGTGGTAGTTCGAGCCAAGAATTTACGCGGATTAACCAATTCTATATGGAAACCTCGCAAAATATGGCTATCTACCAAGGGTTAAAGACAGCTGGAAAAGAAACCCAGATGGACTTTCTTGGTGTTTATGTCATGCAAGTGGCAGATGATTCGACCTTTAAGGGAATCTTGAACATTGCGGATACCGTCACCGGTGTGAATGGCAAGACCTTTAAGAGTTCCAAAGAATTGATTGATTATGTTGGTTCTCAAAAAATTGGCGATCCCGTTTCAGTGACCTATATTGAGGATGGACAAACCAAGACCGCAGACGGAAAGATCATCAAATTGTCCAATGGGAAAAACGGAATCGGGATTAGCCTGATCGACCGGACTGAAGCCAAAGGCGATGTTCCTGTCCAGTTTGCGACTCAAGGGATTGGTGGACCAAGTGCCGGCATGATGTTTAGCCTAGCCATCTACACCCAAGTGGCTGATCCAGATCTTCGTCAGGGACGCCATATTGCAGGGACAGGAACCATTAACCAAGATGGAACGGTTGGCGATATCGGTGGGATTGACAAGAAAGTCGTCGCAGCCGATAAAGAAGGAGCAGAAATTTTCTTTGCCCCTAATAACCCTGTTTCCAAAGAAGAAAAGAAGGCCAATCCCAAGGCCAAATCAAACTATGAAACAGCGAAAGAAGCAGCGAAACAAATTCATTCGAAGATGAAAATTGTCCCCGTCAAAACCCTTCAAGACGCCATTGATTATTTGAAGAAGAAATAGAAGTATCTTGTTAGATCAGTCTCGTACTTGAAAGTACGAGGTAGAGTTGGCAGATAGGAAGATTCACCTTCTAATCAAATTCAAGTTTTTGCTTATCAATCTCTCTATTTTTAGAGGGATTTTTTCTTTATACTGGTATCAGAAAGAAAGGGAGGTAGTGAAATGATTCAAACCAGTTTGTTTTCCATTTCAGTATTCTTAGCGGGAGTTCTATCCTTTTTCTCCCCATGTATTTTGCCACTGATGCCAGTCTATGTAGGAATTCTATTGGATTCTGAACGAGTGAAAACTGTTCGGATTTTTGGAAGAGATATTTCTTGGTATGGCCTGGTGAAGACTCTTTGTTTTATTGCAGGTCTATCAACTGTTTTCCTGATTCTAGGATACGGTGCAGGGGCCCTTGGCCAGGTGCTTTATGCTCCATGGTTTCGCTATCTGCTAGGAGGGATTGTGATCTTACTAGGGATTCACCAAATGGACGTGATCAATCTGAGACAACTCCAAAAGCAAAAGACCATCCAACTCAAAAAGAATCGGGAGCGCAATGAATTCTTCAATGCTTTTCTGATAGGGGTCACCTTTAGTTTTGGTTGGACCCCTTGTGTCGGACCAGTTTTGAGTTCGGTTCTAGCCATTGCCGCTTCTGGAGGAAATGGTGCTTTACAAGGCGCTCTCCTGATGCTGGTCTATACATTAGGCTTGGCGCTCCCCTTCTTAGTCTTGGCACTGGCTTCTAGCTGGGTTCTACAACATTTTGCTAAACTCAAGCCCCACATGGGAACCTTGAAAAAAATTGGTGGTGCCCTCATCATCTTGATGGGTATCTTGCTGATGCTAGGAAATCTTAATAGCCTCGCATCCCTGTTTCACTAATCTTAAAGGATTAAAGGAGAAAAATCATGAAAAAATTTCTTACACTTTCTATTGCTACACTTAGCATTGTCACTTTAGCAGCTTGTTCTGGACAGAAATCAGATTCAGACATGAAAAAAACGGACGATAGTAGTATGATGAAGAAGGACGATATGAAGAAGGACGATATGAAGAAGGATGACATGAAGGATTCGTCCATGTCCGATGATAAAATGAAAAAAGAAGACATGAAAGATTCATCTATGATGTCTGACAGCAGTTCTGAAATGAAGGACGATATGAAAAAAGATGAGATGAAATCTAGCGATTCAGAAATGAAAGACGAAAAGAGTGCATCATCGGATATGAAATCAGACAAGGAATAAAAGAAGGGAGAGGTCATCTGAGGATGACTTTCTCCTTGTTTAAAGAGGTGATAATGATGAAAAAATTAGCTTTAGTAGCTACTGGGTTCGTATGTGCTGGACTTCTGGGCGCTTGTTCAAGCCAAGGAATGGCTACTTCCACCAAAGATATGAGCCAACAAACAGCCAAAGCTGGGGATAGGCAACCATCTGGCAAGAAAGTGAAGGAGTTTAGCCTGCAAGGAGTGGATGGCAAGACCTACCGCTTATCCGATTACAAAGGAAAGAAAGTTTACCTCAAATTTTGGGCTTCCTGGTGCTCTATTTGCCTGTCGACATTAGAGGATACCAATGAGTTGGCAAAAGAAGAGTCAGGTAAGGATTATGTGGTCTTATCCGTTGTAGCTCCAACCTTTAATGGCGAAAAATCAGCAGCAGATTTCAAAAATTGGTACCAGTCTTTGGATTACAAGGATTTCCCGGTCTTACTGGATAGTAAAGGGGAACTGCTAAAAGAGTATGGGATTCGTTCATATCCATCGGCGCTCTTTATCAATAGTGATGGGACTTTAGCAAAGAGTCATATTGGCTATATGAATAAAGAGGATATCCTCAAGACCCTAGAGAACATGCAGTAAGGAGATAGACAATGGAAACAAAGTGGAAAGTGTTTGCTATCCTTCTCATTGGCTTATTATCTATTGGTTTCTTTTTCTTTAGTAAGGGATCAAACGGAATGGATCAATCAGAAACAAGCACTGAGATGATTAAAAAAGCATCGATGAGTCAGACTCCAGTAGCCAAAAAGGAAACAAATGAAAAGGTTGATCCAAAGGATCAGCGTGAAATTTATTTGGCTGGTGGTTGCTTCTGGGGCGTAGAGGAATATTTCTCCCGTGTTCCAGGTGTGATTGATGCCGTATCAGGCTACGCCAATGGAAAGGGAGAAACAACCAAGTATGAATTAGTTCCTCAAACAGGCCATGCTGAAACAGTTCATATCACTTACAATGTCAAGCAGGTATCTCTGAAAGAATTGCTCCTGCATTATTTCCGGATTATCGACCCAACGTCGAAGAATCGTCAAGGAAATGATCAAGGAACTCAATACCGAACAGGTGTCTATTATGTCTCCCAAGAAGACCTTCCAACTATTAACCAAGTCTTTGAAGAGGTAGCAAAAAAATACGACAAACCGTTAGCAGTGGAAAAAGAGCCACTGACCAATTTCATCAAGGCTGAGGACTACCACCAGGATTATCTAAAGAAACATCCGAATGGGTACTGCCATATCGATGTCAATCAGGCTTCTTATCCTGTTATTGAGGCTAGTCGCTACTCTAAGCCAAGCGATGAGGAGATCAAAAAGAAGTTATCTCCTGAAGAGTATGCGGTGACACAAAAAATGATACCGAACGGGCCTTCTCCAATCGTTACTGGGATCAGTTTGATGCCGGTATTTATGTAGATATCGTGACCGGTGAGCCCCTCTTTTCTTCTAAGGATAAATTTGATTCGGGTTGTGGTTGGCCAAGTTTCAGTCGGCCTATTAGTCCTGATGTGGCCATCTATAAGGAGGATAAGAGTTTCAATATGACCCGGACAGAAGTTCGGAGCCGTGTAGGAAATTCTCATCTGGGCCATGTTTTTACCGATGGTCCCAAGGAAAAAGGCGGTCTTCGCTATTGCATCAATAGTTTGTCTATTACCTTCATTCCCAAAGCAGAAATGAAAGAAAAGGGCTACGGTTATTTATTGGACTATGTCTGAGACAATTCAGCCCATAATTTGCTATAATAAGTATAGCAAAAAACAAGTGGGTGAAAGACATGTATGCGATCATGATTGTGGAAGATGAAGAGCTTATTCGGCAGGGTCTGACTTCCTTAGTGGATTATGAACAGTTTGGAATGACCGTCATCAACCAGGCTAAAAATGGGCGTGAGGCTTGGGAGAAGTTTCAAGAGCAACCAGCCGATATCCTTCTAACCGATATCAATATGCCACAAATGAATGGCTTGGATCTGGCTCATCTCGTCAAAGAACAATCTCCGTCTTGCCATATCATTTTTTTGACAGGTTATGATGACTTTGAGTTTGCAAGGAAAGCCATCAAGTTAGGTGCAGATGATTATTTGCTGAAGCCTTTTTCAAAAGATGATATTGAAGAGATGTTAGCAAAGGTGAAAGGAAAACTTGATCAAGAGCGTAAGAAAGCGCAAGTCGAAGATTTGGTCAGTCAGGGTTATTCGACAGACTTGGAAGAAGCCATTCATGCTCGTTTAGCAGACTCTCAGTTAACTCTAAAGGATCTGGCCTATCAACTTGGTTTCAGTCCCTCTTATCTAAGTGTATTGATCAAGAAAAAATTGGGACTCCCCTTCCAAGACTACCTCATTCAAGAGCGAATGAAGAAGGCTCAACTCTTGCTTCTCACGACAGATTTAAAAATTTATGAGATCGCCGATCAGGTTGGTTTTGAAGATATGAACTATTTTTCTCAACGCTTTAAGCAGGTTGTTGGGGTGACACCAAGGCAGTACAAAAAAGGAGAGCATGAATGAAACGATATCCCTTGCTGATTCAGCTGGTCCTCTACTTTTTTCTCTTCATTCTCCTACTTTTTGGTCTTATTGGTGGCCTCTATTATCAAACGAGTTCAGGGACGATCCGCCAGCAAACGGAGCGGACGACAAGAAATAGTATCGATCAAAGCAGTCAGTTTATCACCTCCTATCTAAAAAAATTAAAGCAGACCACAACGGTACTTAGCAAGGAACAGGCTGTTCGCCAATTTGCCCAAGACAAGAGTGCGAATCAAGAAACAGTTCAGCACTTGATGCGAACGATGATTGAAACGGATCCGGACCTGGTCTCTGCGGTCTTGGTGACCAAGGATGGACGTCTGGTAGCGACAGATTCCAAAATCAGCATGCAGACTTCCTCAGATATGATGAATGAAAGTTGGTATCAAGAGGCGATTAAGGAAAGAGCCATGCCAGTTTTGACGCCAGCTCGAAAGGAATCCTTGACCTCGGAAAAAGAAAAATGGGTGGTTTCTATTACCCAAGAAGTGGTCGATCAGGCTGGTCAAAATCTCGGAGTAGTACGCTTGGATATTGGCTACGATAGCCTTCAGGCTTACTTGGATCACCTGCAACTAGGGAAGCAAGGCTTTAGTTTTATCATTAATCAAAAGCATGAGTTTGTCTATCATCCTAAAAAAGCGGTCTATTCCTCCAGCCAAGAAATGCAAGCCATGCAGCCCTATATTGCTGTGACAGATGGCTATACAAAAGGAGGACAGAATTTTATCTATCAGGTTCCGATTCCAGATAGCGATTGGACCTTGATTGGAGTGGCTTCACTTGAAGGACTTCAGATGCTGCAGTCGCAACTCCTGTACTCTTTCATTGGTCTAGGATTACTAGCTTTGATCATGTGTTTGATAGGGATCGGCTTTGTTCTGCGTTTGTGGATCAAACCCTTACAAGACCTTCAGACTATCATTTTGAGGATTGGAGCAGGAGATGCTCACGTGAGGGCTGCAGCCAAAGGATCTCCAGAATTGGTGGCCCTCGCTCAAGCGTTTAATGCCATGTTGGACCAAATCGATAACCTCATGCAACAGGTCAAGGAAGAGGAACAGAACGCACGGCGGTACGAGTTGCGGGCACTTTCGGCTCAGATAAATCCGCATTTCCTCTACAATACCTTGGATACGATTGTCTGGATGGCGGAGTTTAATGATAGTCGGCGCGTGGTCGACATCACCAAGTCTCTGGCTCAATATTTTCGACTGGCTCTCAACCAAGGCCAGGAACAAATCCTACTGAGAGATGAAATCGACCATGTCCGCCAATACCTTTTCATTCAGAAGCAACGTTATGGTGAAAAGCTCAACTATGAAATTCTAGAAGATGAACGGTTGGGCGATTATCAGCTTCCTAAATTGGTACTTCAACCCTTAGTGGAAAATGCGATTTACCATGGCATTAAAGAGATCGATCGGCCAGGTCTCATTCGAGTGACAACTGAAGTCAGTGGGGACTACGCCTGCGTATCGATTTTTGACAATGGACGAGGCTTTGACCGATCAGAATCAACAGACCAAACCCTTCTTCGTTTAGGAGGTGTTGGCTTGAAAAATGTGGACCAACGATTGCATCTTCAATTTGGCGAAGCCTATCATATGGAGATTGATTCTAAGGCCAATAGCTATACGAAAATCACTCTTTATTTGCCCCTTTCATCCGGCAATGAATATTCATAGAGAGTGGGACAGAAATCGGTAATTCGTTAGAATTCGATTTCGTCGTCCCGCCTCCGCACAGTTGAGTAGGGCTGTAAAAGCTGATGAAATCAGCGTAGTAGAGCCCACTCAACCACTGCGTCTTACTCGACAATCCAAAAACAATTGAGAGGCTAGGACTTCTGTCCCTCTCTCTTTTTGCTCTCAAAGGAATTTCGACTCTTTTCTAGTCAAATCTGACGCAAGTCATCAAATTTATGATAAAATAAAGTGTTACAGTAAATAGATTTTGATGAAGGAACACTATGCGAAAAGAGATTGACCCTGAATTATATAATTACAATAAATTTCCTGGACCTGTCTTTCATCAGGTAGGAGACCAAATCCATTCAGAAAACCTCTCCTTTGAGCTGTTGAAAAATGAGAAGGAAGCATTTGATGCGACCGTTTTTGGTCAGCGATTTTCTGAGATTTTAACTAAGTTTGATTACATTGTTGGTGATTGGAGCAATGAGCAGTTGCGCTTGCGTGGCTTTTATAAGGAAGAGCGCGATGTTGCAACGATGGATAAACTAAGTCGCTTAGACGATTATTTGTTAGAATATTGTAGCTATGGTTGTGCTTATTTTGTCCTTGAAAATAAGGAACCTCATCGTGCTTCCTTTGATAAGAAATCACCGGTCAAAAAAGCTCAATCAGAAGAAAGAGAGCCTAAGAAGCGTTCGCGCAATCGCAAACAAAAAGATCGTTTCCAAAAACGAGAACGCGACAAGGGACAACCAGCCAAAAACTCGAAAAAAACAAGACCGTCTGCTGAGACTAAAAAGACAACGAAGACAGACAACAAACGTCATTTTGTGATTCGACAAAAAGAGGAGTAAGAAAGAATGAAACCATCCATTTATAGTTTAACACGCCAAGATATGATTGATTGGGCGGAAGAGAACGGCGAAAAGAAATTCCGTGCAGCACAAATCTGGGAATGGCTCTATCGCAAACGCGTCCAGTCCTTCGAAGAAATGACCAACCTTTCTAAGGACTTGATTGCAAAGTTAAATGATCAATTCGTCGTCAACCCACTCAAGCAACGAATCGTGCAAGAGTCAGCAGACGGAACGGTTAAGTATCTTTTTGAATTGCCAGATGGCATGTTGATTGAAACCGTCTTGATGCGTCAGCACTATGGTTTATCTGTCTGTGTAACGACTCAAGTAGGATGCAATATCGGTTGTACCTTCTGTGCTTCTGGTTTGATCAAAAAACAACGCGATTTGAACAATGGGGAAATCGTGTCTCAAATCATGTTGGTTCAAAAATACTTTGACGAACGTGGCCAAGATGAACGGGTCAGCCATATCGTTGTCATGGGGATCGGAGAACCATTTGACAACTATAACAATGTCTTGAAATTTATCCGGACGGTCAACGATGACAAGGGATTAGCGATTGGTGCTCGTCATATTACCGTGTCAACTTCTGGTTTGGCTCATAAAATTCGTGACTTTGCAAATGAAGGTGTGCAGGTCAATTTGGCAGTGTCCCTTCATGCTCCAAACAATGACTTGCGCTCTAGCATCATGAAGATCAACCGGGCCTTTCCAATTGAAAAATTGTTTGCGGCGATTGAATACTATATTGAGACTACGAACCGTCGGGTGACCTTTGAGTACATCATGTTGAATGAAGTCAATGATGGAGTCGAGCAAGCCTTAGAGTTGGCAGAATTGCTCAAGAATATCAAGAAATTGTCTTATGTTAACTTGATTCCTTACAATCCTGTCAGTGAGCATGACCAATATAGCCGGAGTCCAAAAGAACGGGTCATGGCCTTCTATGATACCTTGAAAAAACAAGGTGTTAACTGTGTAGTGCGTCAAGAGCACGGTACAGATATTGATGCTGCCTGTGGCCAATTGCGTTCAAATACCATGAAACGGGACCGGGAGAAAGCGATTGTTGAACATGCTCAACCTTAAACAAGGGCTGATGGATCATACAGAACTAACAAAAAGAGGAAGAAGGCTGTTACGGAGTGGCAGCTTCTTCTATTTTATCCTCTTGTGTTTGATGTGTTTTTTGCCCCAACAGCCAGAGCCAGGTATGGAAACACCGGGTATTCAACATTTCGGTCGCATCGTCGTCCTGCTGGTTCCTCTTAATTCGGTGATGAATCTTGGCCAGATCACCAGTGTCCTCCAACTCATTAAGGTCATTCTCCAAAACATAGCCAATATCTTTTTGTTAAGCCCGCTAGTCTTTCAACTCCTCTGGCTATGGCCCTGGTTGAGGAGTCGCAAACGGGTCTTGTGCTTCGGTTTTGCGATGAGCTTGTGGATTGAATGCAGCCAAGTTCTGTTAGATCTCTTGTTTGATGCCAATCGTGTCTTTGAGCTAGATGATTTGTGGACCAATACCTTAGGAGCTTACCTAGCCTATCTGGGCTTTCAGTATTGCAGAGCACGATTGCTAGCAAAAAATGGGGAAATGTAAAATCCGAACATTTTAGTGTCTTTTTGAAATTTTTGTTGACAAAGTCAGAAGCGGGAGCTATAATAGCTTCAAGACATCAGAAAAGTAGAGATTTTTCTCACTTCCAGGGAGCTTGTGGTGATTGCGAACAAGCAGTGGTGAATCTTGAAATGGGCTGATGCGTTTATGATAATGAATTTGAAACAATAAAAATTCGGTGAGCACACCTTATCGTGCACCCTGTTGTTAGACAGGTCAGAGATGTAGGAGAAAGAATATCTTCCTACAATTGAGGTGGCACCGCGGTATCGAATCGTCCTCACACAGATTTTTCTGTGTGAGGTTTTTTGTATCTCAAAGGAACCCAGTGAGACTGCAGCTCAAAGGGCCCGCGAGAGAAAAAGATCATAAACAGGATTGAAGATATAGAAAAGAGGACACAATCATGACAGAAACAAAAGGCTATTTCGGACAATTTGGTGGATCTTTCGTACCAGAACCCATTCAAAACTTGCTCAATCAATTAGAGGAAACTTTTGAACAATATAAAAATGATCCAGAATTTATCGCAGAATACAAACATTATTTGAAAGACTATTCTGGACGGGAAACACCGCTCTACTTTGCGGAAAGTTTGACGGAGCATTTAGGTGGGGCAAAAATTTATTTGAAGCGCGAAGACTTGAATCACCTAGGTTCACATAAATTGAATAACGTTTTGGGGCAAATCCTCTTGGCTAAACGCATGGGCAAAACGCGCGTGATTGCTGAAACAGGAGCCGGTCAACACGGTGTAGCTACAGCAGCTGCGGCAGCTAAGTTCGGTATGGCCTGTGATGTCTACATGGGGGCAGAAGACGTGGAACGCCAACGCTTGAATGTCTTCCGCATGGAAATGATGGGGGCAACCGTCCATGCGGTTGAAACCGGGACTAAGACCTTGAAAGACGCCGTTGATGCTGCGTTTGGAGCATGGATGGCGGATTTGGATGCCTTTTACGTATTAGGTTCTGCTGTTGGCCCTCACCCTTACCCAACCATTGTGCATGAATTCCAAAAGGTAATCAGTGAAGAGTCTAAACGTCAAATCTTGGAAAAAGAAGGTCGTTTGCCGGATTATGTGATTGCCTGTGTCGGTGGTGGCTCTAATGCCATTGGTGCCTTTTCTGAATATGTCGCAGAAGAGGAAGTCGGATTGATTGGGGTAGAAGCAGCTGGACATGGCTTGGACACCGATCAACACGCAGCGACCATGACCAAAGGGACTATCGGTGTGGTTGATGGTATGAAGACCTATGCAGTCTTTGGCGAAGATGGAAAAGTAGCGCCAGTGTACTCGATCTCTGCTGGTTTGGACTACCCAGGGGTTGGTCCAGAACATGCTTTCTTTAAAGATTCTGGTCGTGTCGAATATGTAGCAGCGACAGATGATGAAGCAGTAGAAGCTCTTCTTCTTCTCAGTAAGACAGAAGGGATCCTTCCAGCCATTGAAAGCTCACACGCGATTGCAGAAGCAGTTAAGCGTGCTCCAAAACTGGATAAAGACAAGATCATCATCATCAATGTTTCCGGACGTGGGGACAAGGACGTAGCTGCCATCGCTGATTATCTAGAAGCGAAGGCTACAAAATAAGAAGAACTTATCTGCAAAATATCGTATAAAGCAGTAAAGCGTGATAACTGAGAAAGAGACAGGGAACAAAGGGAATCCGGTCTCTTTCTTTTTTGAGAGCAAAGACGAGAATGCCTAAGATGGATGCGATCTGAATGAGAAAGAGAATCTTGGTAGAAGAAAAGCTTAGCGAAAAGGTAGCCAGTAAGAGAAAATCTCCTGCTCCCATTCCGATAAAGAAAAAGTGAGCTCCGATCGCAAGGAGTAAAAAGACCAGCATGAGGAGATTACCACCGGATAAAAAGAGGACCAGGGCATGGAGACAGCACCAGATGACCAAGGGGTATTCCATAAAGCGAAGGTCATAAATGGCTAAAACGGCAGCTCCCAGTAGTGTTAGAAGGTGAGGCAGAGAAAGAAAACCATTGGCACAGGCCAAAAAGAGCAGGCCACTCCAGACCTCAAAAAGGCAGTACCAAAATGGGTAGGTCTGATGACAATAGTGGCAGCGAAAACGATGGAGTAGTTGCGAGATAATGGGGATGAGATCCCAAACGCCAAGGACGTGCTGGCAGTGATCACAATGACTGCGAGGAGCGAGAATAGATTGGTTTGGGAAACGGTCGACAACTAGTCCCAAAAAAGAGGCGATGCAAGTACCGATGGTAAAAAAATAAAAGTTGATCATACTTATTTATTCGTAAAGCAATCGGAAAATTTCATCATTTGCTTGAAAATCTTGTAAAGCCTTTCTAAATTTGATACAATAATGAACATGAAAAACCTGTATGATGTTCAACAATTTTTAAAACGTTTTGGAATCATCATTTACGTAGGGAAGCGCCTCTATGACATCGAATTGATGAAAATTGAGCTTCAACGTCTTTATGATGCAGGCCTGATGGAGCGGCTCGATTATTTAGAAGCCGATACCGTTTTAAGAAGAGAACACAAGCAAGAATTAGAATTTTTGAAAAAGAGTGAGGTAGAGTGATGGGAAATATCATTGTTTGGTTGGCTATTTTAGGAGTATTTGGATGGATGGCGTTTAATTATTTCCGCATCCGTAAAGCTGCTAAATTTGTGGATAATGCGACTTTTGAAGAGTTGATTCGTAAAGGGCAGTTGATTGATTTGCGAGAGCCAGCTGAGTTTCATGCCAAGCATATTTTAGGAGCACGTAACATTCCTTCTACTCAGTTGAAGTTGAGTCTTGCAGCCTTGCGAAAAGATAAACCAATTTTGCTCTATGAAAATAGCCGTAGTTCGCGTGTAACCAATGCGGCTCTCTATCTTAAGAAACAGGGCTATACAGACATTTATGTCTTGTCTTATGGTCTCGATTCTTGGAATGGGAAAGTGAAAAAAGACGCTTAATAAAAAGAGCTCTAACTGCACAAAGTGTGTGGTTAGAGCTTTTTTATCTCGTTTTTTCAAGAAAATCTTTGACCCATATGAGCTCCACCTCATTCAAAGGCCGACTTTCTCCAGGAGCTAACTGAGGATCCAAGGTGAAGGGACCAAAAGATAAGCGTTTTAAGGTCATTACTTTGACTCCGATGGCTAAAAACATCTTTTTCACTTGGTGGTATTTTCCTTCTGAGATTCGGACCTGGGCCTTGCTGTAGCTGGGGTGGCTTTCTAGAATGGTCAAGGAGGCAGGCTTGCAGATAGGGCCGTCTGTGAATGGAATCCCATTCTGAAATTGCTCGATGTGGGCTGCATAGAGCGGACCATTGACTTCTACCTCATAGACCTTCTCCACATGGTATTGAGGATGGAGCAGTTGAAAGCCTAAGGGACCATTATCTGTGAGGAGGAGCAGACCACTGGTGTCGCGATCGAGGCGACCAAGAGGATAGAGGTCTGGGTACTCTTGCTGAGGATCCACTAGATCGATCACCGTTGGATGGTGGGCGTCTCTTTTGGCGGTCACGGCTCCGATTGGTTTATGGAGCATGTAGTAGTGGTGACGTGGTTCTTGAATGATTCGTTCCCCGATTTGAATCTGTTGGAGTCCAGGGTCGATGTTTTGGGATAACTTTTGAGCAGGTAGGTGATCAACCAAGATTTGCCTTCGGGCCAGAAGTTGTTTGATGTCTTTGCGAGCGTACTGATGGTCTGCCATCAATTGATCTAATCTCATGGAAGCCTCTTTTTCTGAAATTCTTATCATCAGTGTATCATGAAAAGAAAAGAAAAGGAAATCGAGTCGGAGAAAAGAAATGAAGATGAAAACATTTACAACTAGCTGAACTGTGTTTTTTAGATAGGACTGTGGTATAATTGTTCAGTTAGAAATATTATTTAAAATTTTATAGAGGAAATCATGACAAAATTAAGAGAAGATATTCGTAACGTTGCGATCATTGCCCACGTTGACCATGGTAAAACAACCTTGGTAGACGAATTGTTGAAACAATCGCACACCTTGGATGAACGTAAAGAATTGCAAGAACGTGCAATGGACTCAAACGATCTTGAAAAAGAGCGTGGGATCACGATCCTTGCTAAAAATACAGCCGTTGCTTATAACGGAACTCGAATCAATATCATGGACACACCAGGACACGCGGACTTCGGTGGAGAAGTGGAACGGATCATGAAAATGGTTGACGGGGTTGTATTGGTCGTTGATGCCTACGAAGGAACCATGCCTCAGACGCGTTTTGTATTGAAAAAAGCCTTGGAACAAGATCTTGTTCCAATCGTTGTAGTCAACAAAATCGATAAACCATCTGCTCGTCCAGAAGAAGTTGTAGATGAAGTTCTTGAACTGTTCATCGAATTAGGTGCGGATGATGACCAATTGGAATTCCCAGTTGTTTATGCATCTGCGATCAACGGAACCTCTTCACTTTCAGATGATCCAGCTGATCAAGAGCACACAATGGCACCGATCTTTGATACCATCATTGATCACATCCCAGCTCCAGTTGATAACTCAGATGAGCCTCTTCAATTCCAAGTATCCCTGCTTGATTACAACGACTTCGTTGGACGTATTGGTATCGGACGTGTCTTCCGTGGTACTGTAAAAGTTGGAGACCAAGTAACCCTTTCTAAATTGGATGGAACGACTAAGAACTTCCGTGTTACCAAACTCTTTGGTTTCTTTGGTTTGGAACGTCGTGAAATTCAAGAAGCCAAAGCTGGAGATTTGATCGCTATCTCTGGTATGGAAGATATCTTCGTTGGAGAAACGATCACACCGACAGACGCAGTTGAAGCTCTTCCAATCCTTCACATCGATGAACCAACGCTTCAAATGACCTTCTTGGTTAACAACTCACCATTTGCTGGTCGCGAAGGAAAATGGGTGACCTCTCGTAAAGTTGAAGAACGTTTGCAAGCGGAATTGCAAACAGACGTCTCTCTTCGTGTTGACCCGACGGACTCACCTGATAAATGGACAGTTTCAGGACGTGGGGAATTGCACTTGTCTATCTTGATCGAAACCATGCGTCGTGAAGGATACGAATTGCAAGTATCTCGTCCAGAAGTTATCATCAAGGAAATTGATGGTGTCAAATGTGAACCATTTGAGCGCGTGCAAATCGACACACCAGAAGAATATCAAGGATCTGTTATCCAAAGCCTTTCTGAACGTAAAGGTGAAATGTTGGATATGGTTGCAACTGGTAACGGTCAAACTCGTTTGGTCTTCCTTGTTCCAGCGCGTGGTTTGATTGGATACTCAACAGAGTTCTTGTCAATGACACGTGGTTACGGAATTATGAACCACACCTTTGATCAATACTTGCCAGTGATTCCAGGAGAAATCGGTGGACGTCACCGTGGTGCTCTTGTTTCCATCGATAACGGAAAAGCAACCACTTACTCTATTATGTCTATCGAAGAACGTGGTACGATCTTTGTCAATCCAGGTACAGAAGTTTACGAAGGAATGATCATCGGGGAAAACTCTCGTGAGAACGACTTGACCGTAAACATTACGAAAGCCAAACAAATGACCAACGTTCGTTCAGCTACTAAGGACCAAACAGCGGTTATCAAGACTCCTCGTATCTTGACCTTGGAAGAATCTCTTGAGTTCTTGAACGACGATGAGTACATGGAAGTAACGCCTGAATCTATCCGTTTGCGTAAACAAATCTTGAACAAAGCAGAACGCGAAAAAGCAAATAAAAAGAAAAAATCAGCAGCTGCTGAATAATACGGAAAGAAAGGAGAAACAAAATGGTCTATTTTATCTTAGGGATTTTGATTCTCCTTTTTTACCTTTTTATGACCCCAAAAAGTATTCGTGGTACCTTAAACAGTGTCACAATGGTGGTCTTGATCGTCTCCATTATCGTACTGACTTGTCTCGCCATTTTTCAGATATTCCAACTACCGTCTGAGTTTTTTGTCGGTGCCTTTCTCGCCTTTGTTGGCTACCTGGCTTTGGTGGATATTTCCAAAATGACGACCAAACAGAAAAAATAAACGCTGACGTGATTTTTAAAGCCCTTTGGGCTTTTTAATTTTGCTAAAAAAAGGTAAAATAGAGAGTGATAAAAATGGAGCGAAGAAATCATGAAATTTGTGAAACAATTTGAAAATAAAAAGGTTCTTGTATTAGGTTTGGCTAAGTCAGGCGAGTCAGCTGCCCGTTTGTTGGATCGCTTAGGAGCGATTGTGACCGTCAATGATGGCAAACCTTTTGAAGAAAATCCAGCAGCACAAAGTTTACTGGAAGAAGGGATTAAAGTTGTGACAGGAGGTCACCCTCTGGAATTGTTGGATGAAGACTTTGCAGTCATGGTCAAAAATCCAGGAATCCCTTATTCCAATCCAATGGTTGAAAAAGCGCTTGAAAAGGGCATTCCCGTCCTCACTGAAGTGGAATTGGCCTATCTGATTTCGGATGCGCCAATTATTGGGATTACAGGATCAAACGGAAAAACGACGACGACAACCATGATCGGGGAAGTCTTGACGGCTGCAGGCCAAGGTGGTTTATTGTCTGGGAATATCGGTTTTCCAGCTAGTCAAGTTGCACAAACAGCAACAGAAAAGGATGTTCTGGTCATGGAATTGTCTTCTTTCCAATTGATGGGAATTGAAGTCTTCCATCCAGAGATTGCAGTGATTACCAACCTCATGCCGACCCATATCGACTATCATGGTTCTTTTGAAAATTATGTAGCTGCCAAATGGAATCTTCAAAAGAATATGACAGAAAAAGATGTCATTGTCTTGAACTTCAACCAAGACCTGGCCAAGGAACTGGCTACAAAAACCAAGGCAAGGGTCCTTCCATTTTCAACGGTCGAAAAAGTGGATGGGGCTTATTTGGAAGATGGACTTCTCAAGTTTAAGGGAGAAGCTGTCATGCGTGCGGATGAACTGGGCGTTCCAGGAAGCCACAATGTAGAAAATGCCTTAGCAACGATTGCGGTCGCAAAAGTCCGTGGTGTGGAGAATGAGGTCATTAAAGAAACCTTGTCAGCCTTTGGAGGAGTGAAACACCGTCTTCAATATGTGGATGAAATTCAAGGTGTCAAATTCTACAATGATAGTAAATCGACCAATATTTTAGCAACACAAAAAGCCCTTTCTGGTTTTGATAACAGCAAGGTAATCTTGATTGCAGGGGGGCTCGATCGTGGCAATGAATTTGATGAATTGGTGCCTCACATTACTGGCTTAAAGGAAATGGTGATTCTAGGGGAATCAGCTCCTCGAGTGAAACGCGCAGCCGATAAAGCAGGCGTCCCTTATGTCGATGCGGCAGATGTAGCAGATGCTACAAAGAAAGCCTTTGACTTGGCTAGCCCTGGAGATGTTGTGCTACTAAGTCCTGCCAATGCTAGCTGGGATATGTATCCGAATTTTGAAGTGCGTGGGGATGAATTTCTTGCTACAGTAAAAGGGTTGAAATAAGATGAAAAAAATAATGTTTACTGGTGGGGGAACCGTGGGACATGTGACCCTTAATCTCCTCTTGATTCCAAAATTTATCGAAGATGGATGGGAAGTCCATTATATTGGGGACAAAAAAGGAATCGAATACCAAGAGATAAAAAAGTCTGGCTTAGACGTGCGCTTCCATTCAATTGCAACGGGGAAATTGCGCCGCTATTTCTCTTTCCAAAATATGATGGATGTGTTCAAGGTGGCTTGGGGAACGCTCCAGTCCATTGCAATCCTGCTTCGTGTGCGTCCACAAGTTCTCTTCTCAAAAGGGGGATTTGTCTCTGTGCCACCAGTGATCGCAGCTAGATTCACGCGTGTCCCTGTCTATATCCATGAGTCCGATCTCTCGATGGGATTGGCCAATAAAATTTCTTATAAATTCGCCACCAAGATGTACACAACTTTTGAGCAAGCACATGGTTTGACAAAGAGTGCGCATATCGGTGCAGTAACCAAGGTTACAGATCATATTCCGACAACTTCTGAAGAATTAGAAGAAAAAACAAAAGGTTTCCGAAAAGACTTGCCGACCCTTCTCTTTGTCGGAGGATCAGCCGGTGCGCGTGTCTTTAATGAATTTGTGACAGAGCACAAAGCAGAGCTCTTGCAGCACTACAATATCATCAATTTGACGGGCGATTTAACATTGAATCAGGCTGAGGGTGGCTTGTATCGAGTGGATTATGTAACCGATCAGTATTTGCCCATGCTCCAGAAGGCTGATTTAGTGGTGACTAGGGGTGGAGCCAATACCTTATTTGAACTCTTAGCCATGAACAAACTCCACCTGATCGTACCGCTAGGAAAAGAAGCCAGCCGTGGCGATCAGATTGAAAATGCCCAATATTTTGTGGATAAAGGTTATGCAGAGCAATTGCAGGAAGATCAATTAACGCTCGAAACCTTTAATGAAACCATTCAAGAAATGTTGAAGCAAAGCCAAGTCTACCACCAAGCAATGGAAAAATCGACAGAACTCCTTTCACTAGACGATTTTTATGGCCTGCTTCAAAAAGATATCAGTAAGGGAAAAGATGACGGACGACAATAAAAAAACGCCAACGGATGACAAAGTTACAGAATTGTCAGCCTGGCAAAAAAGAAACAAAGAATATTTAGAAAAAAAAGCGCTTGAAAAAGCGGAAGAAGCTGAGACAGAGAAAATTGAAAGCGAAGAAGCAAAAGAAGACGAAGACCTTTCAGAAAAAGAAACAGCTTCCGTCTCAGAGGAAGAATCTGAAGAAATAGAAGAGTCTGAAGAGGAAGATGAATCTGAGGCCGAAGAGGATCCAGATGCGGATGGAGAAAGTTCAGAAGGAGAAGAGGATGATCCGGCTGTAAAGGAGCTAAATCCTTCAGAGAAACAAGAGAAAAAGCCTTCATTTTTTAAAGGCTTAAAGACGAAAAAACCAAAGAAGGAACCGACGGTGGCAAAACGCCATATCTATCGTGCCCTTCCGGTTATCGGAATCAGCTTGATTGTCGCCCTTCTCTCAATCTACTTTTTAAGCCCCTTATCCACACAGAAAGTGATTGAATTTTCAGGGAACAAAGCGGTTGATCAGCAACTCTTGTATGAAAAAAGTCGCATCAAAGAGGAAGATTATACTCTGACGACCTTCCTTCATAAATCGGTCTATGAACAAAATATGAAAACGGCTAGTCCATGGATCAAAGAGGTTCACATGCATTATCAATTTCCTGTGACTTTTAAAGTCAATATCGTGGAACACAAAGTGGTTGCCTATTATGTGACCGGAGAAGACCACTATCCAGTATTGGAAAATGGAGAAGTAGTGGAGACAGTAACTCCAGCTTCGGAATTGCCGTCCTCCTATATTAGCTTAAAATTCTCAGATCGAGAATTGGTTAGACAATTTGTCCAAGAAATGAAGTCTATTTCTTCTTCCATTACTGATAAAATTGTTTCGGTTGATCTGACACCGAGTAAGGTCACCAAGGATCTGGTGACCATCACCATGAAAAACGATAATAAAATCTTGGTGCCTGTTTCCCAAATTACCCGCAAGCTTCCTTATTATAAGGCGATCAGTAAGCAATTAGACGATGATTCCACCATTGATATGGAGGCTGGAGTCTTCAGCTATAGTGAACAATCCATCGCAGATGCCAAAGAGCAAGCTGAAAAAGAAAAGGCTGAAAGTACAGAAAAGCAAGAAGAACATTCTGAGGAAGCAAGCCAAGAACAGAATCAAGAACAGAATCCAGAAGGAGAAAATTCTTCTGGGAATGAGTAAAGCCCATAAATTATCTCAAATAATTGAAGAAAAAATGTCCATTTTAGGCTTCTTTGTGATATAATGAAGTTTGGATAGTTCCAACTAAAAGGGCTATAAATAGATGTAAAGTGAAAACAAATAAAGAGAGAGGACTGGTGTAATGGCTAGAGACGGCTTTTTTACAGGTTTAGATATCGGTACTAGTTCAATAAAAGTATTGGTGGCAGAACATGTCAATGGAGAAATGAATGTAATTGGAGTCAGCAATGCAAAAAGTGCTGGCGTCAAAGATGGAATTATAGTAGATATCGAAGCTGCTTCAAATGCAATTAAAAATGCAATCAGCCAAGCTGAAGAAAAAGCAGGGATTTCAATCAATCTAGTCAATGTTGGGTTGCCTGCAAACTTACTACAAATCGAAGCAACTCAAGGAATGATTCCAGTCACAAGTGATTCGAAAGAAATCACAGATGCAGATGTTGAAAATGTTGTCAAATCTGCACTCACAAAAAGTATGACACCGGATCGTGAAGTAATCACCTTCATTCCTGAGGAATTCACAGTTGATGGTTTCCAAGGAATCCGCGATCCACGCGGAATGATGGGGATCCGACTTGAAATGCGTGGCCTTCTTTATACAGGACCTCGTACAATCTTGCACAATTTGCGTAAAACTGTTGAACGTGCAGGCTTACAAGTTGAAAACATCATCATTTCACCGCTTGCGATGATCAAAACAGTCTTGAATGAAGGCGAACGTGAATTCGGAGCAACGGTGATCGATATGGGTGGTGGCCAAACAACGGTGGCATCTGTTCGTAGCCAAGAACTTCAATTTACAAATATCTACCAAGAAGGTGGCGATTATGTTACCAAAGATATTTCTAAAGTATTGAAAACTTCTCAAAAATTGGCAGAAGGCTTGAAGTTCAACTATGGTGAAGCCTATGTGCCATCTGCTGGAAACGAAGTCTTCCATGTAGAAGTCATCGGTGAAGTAGAGCCAGTTGAAGTGACTGAGAAGTACTTGGCTGAAATCATTTCAGCACGTATCAAACACATCTTTGAGCAAATCAAGCAAGACCTTGAGAGAAGACATCTGTTGGATCTTCCTGGTGGAATTGTGATTATCGGTGGAGGAGCGATCCTTCCTGGTGTTGAGGAATTGGCTCAAGAAGTCTTTGGTGTAAATGTGAAATTGTTTGTTCCAAATCAAATTGGAATTCGCAATCCAGCTTTTGCCCATGTAATTAGCTTGTCTGAATATGCAGGCAATTTGACAGATGTGGATATTATTGCTCAAGCTGCGGTTCATGGAGACGAAGTCTTGCGTCAACAACCGATTCAATTTGATCGTCCAGTGCAACCACAAGTACAACCACAACCTGCTGCTCCAGCACAACCGGTAGTACCTGCATACAATGCTGAGAAGATTGAATCTCCAGTGGATGCTCGAGAAATTCCAGCAGCAAGCAATGATAGCAAACAAGAACCAAAAGCTACATTCACAGACCGAATGAAAAATTTGATCGGTAATATGTTTGATTAAGGAGTGTAAGTATTTATGACATTTTCATTTGACACAGCAGCGGCACAAGGTGCAGTAATTAAAGTAATCGGTGTCGGTGGCGGTGGCGGTAACGCCATCAATCGTATGATTGACGAAGGCGTTGCCGGTGTAGAATTCATCGCGGCTAATACAGATGTTCAAGCACTTTCAAGTGCAAAAGCTGAAACAGTTATCCAATTGGGTCCAAAATTGACTCGTGGATTGGGTGCTGGAGGTCAACCTGAAGTTGGTCGTAAGGCAGCTGAAGAAAGCGAAGAAGTGTTAACAGAAGCTTTGCAAGGTGCAGACATGGTCTTCATCACTGCAGGGATGGGTGGAGGATCTGGTACAGGTGCTGCACCAGTCATCGCTCGTATTGCCAAAGCTGTAGGTGCTTTGACAGTAGCCGTTGTGACTCGTCCATTCGGGTTTGAAGGTTCAAAACGTGGCAACTTCGCTATAGAAGGGATCAACGAACTTCGCGAACATGTAGATACATTGTTGATTATTTCTAATAACAACTTGCTTGAAATTGTAGACAAGAAGACACCGCTTCTTGAAGCTTTGAGTGAAGCAGATAACGTTCTTCGTCAAGGTGTTCAAGGGATCACTGACTTGATCACAAGTCCTGGATTGATCAACCTTGACTTTGCAGACGTGAAGACTGTTATGGAAAACAAAGGGAATGCCCTCATGGGTATTGGTGTTGGTAGTGGTGAAGAACGTGTGATCGAAGCAGCTCGTAAAGCAATTTACTCTCCACTTCTTGAAACAACCATTGACGGTGCTGAAGACGTGATCGTCAACGTAACAGGTGGTTTGGATATGACATTGATCGAAGCTGAAGAAGCTTCAGAAATTGTGAACCAAGCTGCAGGTCACGGAGTGAACATCTGGTTGGGTACATCTATTGATGAATCTCTTAAAGATGAAATCCGCGTGACGGTTGTTGCAACTGGTGTCCGTCAAGACAAGGTAGAACGCGTTAGCGGAATTGCTTCCTCACAACGTCCTTATAAAACAGGACCACGTGAACAACGCCCACAAGCTGCACCATTTGACCGTGAATTTGATTTGAAACAAGATGTTGAATTGCCAACAACTCCAAGTCGTCCAGCGGTAGAACCAAACCGTGGCTCAGCCTTTGGTGATTGGGATATTCGTCGTGAGAATATCGCCCGCCAAACTGAACCAACATCAACACATCAAGTTGATCGTTACGTAGATTCATCTTCAGATGATGATGAATTGGAAACACCACCATTCTTCCGGAATCGTTAATCATGAATCTGGTAGAGAATGCTGATCTTGTTCGGCAACAAGTAGAAACAGCAAGAAACAAAGCTAACCGTCAAGATCAAGTTAATGTGATAGCTATCACCAAGTATGTGGATGTTGCTACAACAGAAGCACTGGTGAAAACAGGTATCCAACATATCGGTGAAAATCGTGTCGATAAATTCCTAGAAAAGTATCAAGCTCTAAAAGAGTATGATCTCACTTGGCACTTGATTGGGAGCCTCCAACGGCGGAAAGTAAAAGATGTGATTAATCTCGTCGATTACTTTCATGCCTTGGATTCGGTGAAACTGGCTCAAGAAATTCAAAAGCGAGCAGAACACCCGATCAAGTGTTTCCTCCAAGTGAACATTTCTGGTGAAGAAAGTAAGCATGGATTTGCACCCGATGAACTGGATGATGTTTTAGCGGAAATCGCACAGCTGGACAAAATTGAAATTGTTGGTTTAATGACGATGGCTCCTTTTGAGGCTAGTCAAAAAGAGTTGCAGGATATTTTTTCAAAAACTCACCAACTTCAGAAACAACTAGAAAAGAAACAATTAAAAAATATGCCTTTTTCAGAACTAAGTATGGGTATGAGTCGTGACTTTGAAGTAGCCATTGCGAACGGAGCGACTTATGTTAGAATTGGGACATCATTTTTTAAATAGGAAAGAACTATGTCATTAAAAGATAAATTTAACAACTTTATTGACTACTTCACAGAAGACGGTGAAGAAGTAGAAGTTCGCGAGGCAAAAGCAGCTGGGGCGGAAACTCAACCAGTTCCACAGCCACAGCCGACTCCTCAAGTGACTTCTCCACGTCCACAGATTAGTCAAAGAGAACCAGTAAAACCAAAACCGACTCCTGTCGCACATGTTACGACTCCAGTGTCTACAGCGGCAGTGAAGGAACCTGTTCCAACAACGAAAAATACATCTGAAAATATTACTCGCTTGCATGAACGTCAACGTGAATTGGCTGCTAATCGTGCGAATACAGATGAAAAGATTACCATTGATGTACGCTATCCCCGCAAATACGAGGAAGCGACTGAAATTGTTGATCTATTACTATCTAATGAGAGTATCTTGATTGATTTCCAATATATGACAGAGGTACAAGCCCGTCGTTGTTTGGATTATTTGGATGGGGCTCGTTATGTTTTGGCAGGAAATCTTCGCCGTGTTGCAAGCACCATGTACTTGTTGACTCCAATTAATGTTGTCGTTAATGTGGAAGATATTCGCCTTCCAAATGATGTGGAAGTGACAGAATTCGACTATGATATGAAACGTAATCGCTAAGATGATTATCTTTCAATATCTTTCAAATATCATTCAAATCTATTCCATCATTCTTGTCATCTATGCCTTACTTTCTTGGTTCCCTGGGGCACCTCAGAGTACTCTTGGACAAATGGTTCACCGCCTAGTTGAACCATTTTTGAGCCTTTTTAGAAAGTTACCCTTGCAGGTTGGAAGCTTGGATTTTACGGTTCTTGTAGCACTTTTGGTCTTGAACCTAATGAATCAGCTATTAGCTCGGTTGTTTCTATTTTTGATTGGTTAGAATACGATGGGACAGAAAGAGATTTATCAACATTTCAATCGCGAAGATCACGAATTTATTGATCGTTGTATTGAATTGTCAGAAAGAGTAATTGAACGCTATTCTGTTGAAGTGACGGGTTTTTTAAACCCTCATCAGGTCGCTATTTTACGAAATGTTGCGGCAAGCTATCAATTACAGGTCTTTGCTTCCAGTGATGAGCAGAAAATGGAGTATGCCAAGGTCATTGTGGCTCCGGATTATTACCAATTGGATCCAAGTGACTTTGATCTGGCCTTAATAGAGATGGTCTATGCTTCCAAATTTCATCACTTGACCCATTCCCAGGTTCTGGGGACCATTGTTCACCAATTAGGAGTGGAGCGCAAGTCCTTTGGAGATATTCTGACGAGTGATGGAAAGATCCAAGTATTTGTTGAACAGCGTTTTGTTCACTATTTTATGGATCACATCCAGAAAATTTCTCGGGTACCTGTTAAGTTGAGGGAGGTTCCTCTCTCTGAACAATTGATCGTAGAGGAAGAAAGCCAGCAGCGAGATATTCTCGTGTCGAGTTATCGGTTAGATAAGGTGATTGCTGGGACCTTCAAGCTTTCGCGCTCACAAGCTAGTCAGTTGATTAGTTCTGGTCTAGTGAAAGTTAACTATGCGACGACTTCCAATGTTAGCTATGCTGTAGGTCTGAATGATTTAGTCAGTGTCCGACGCTTTGGGCGTCTTAAAATTGTTTCTGAAAATGGTATTTCAAAGAGTGGAAAATATAAAGTAACTGTTGAAGTACTCTTAAGTAAAAAATGAGGAGGAGTTATGGCTCTTACTGCTTTAGAAATTAAAGATAAAACTTTTGGCGTTAAATTTAGAGGGTATGATGCGAACGAAGTAGAAGAATTTCTAGATATCGTTGTTCGCGATTATGAAGATCTTGTTCGTTTAAATCATGATCAAGAAGCAAAAATTCAAGCTCTTGAAGAACGCTTAAACTATTTTGATGAAATGAAAGATTCATTGAGTCAATCTGTTTTGATTGCACAAGATACTGCTGAACGTGTCAAACAAGCAGCTAACGAACGTTCTGAAAATATTGTTCGTCAAGCTGAACAAGATGCACAGCACTTAGTAGATGAAGCAAAACAAAAAGCAAATGAAATCCTTCGTCATGCAACGGATAATGCCAAGAAGGTTGCCGTTGAAACAGAGGAATTGAAGAACAAGACACGCGTCTTCCATCAACGTTTGAAATCAACCATCGAAAGCCAATTGAGCATTATCGATACACCTGAATGGGATGAAATTCTTCGTCCAACAGCTATGTACATTCAAACAAGTGATGAAGCTTTCCGTGAAATTGTAGAGAAAGCTTTGGGTGAATCAGTTCACCATCATCATGCAGAAGATGATAATATTGATTTGACTCGTCAATTCTCTCCAGCTGAAATCGAAGAATTGCAAAAACGCATCGAAGCTGCTAATTTAGAATTGGGGGCAACACAAGCGTTTGAAGGTTTGAATGAAAAAGTTCAATCCGCTTTAGAAGAAGCAGAGCACGCTCGTCATGAAAATGAGGAAGTCGTTGCGGTTGAAGAAACTGTTCAACCAGAAGATGATGCAAATCGTGAATCTGTCAATATTTTATAATTTTGTAAAAACAGGTCCATTAATGATAGGTCTAGCGAGCAGATGATGGTGGAAGATCTGCACTCCCTCTTAATGGATGATCCTTTTACAGTATTCGTTCTGAACCCTTGAGTAAGAACGGACGTTTCCCTCGTTACGGGATGAGAGGAGAAGGTCGCTTGCGACTTCTCGAACAAAGGTGGTACCACGAGCAATCGTCCTTTTTAGGATGCTCGTGTTTTTTTTTATAGCTTTTAAATCAATAAGGAGACACAATGAAACTCAAAGAAACATTGAATCTTGGGAAAACAGCTTTTCCAATGCGGGCTGGGCTTCCAACGAAAGAACCAGTTTGGCAAAAAGAATGGGAAGATGCAAAATTGTATCAACGCCGTCAAGAGTTGAATGAAGGAAAACCGCATTTTACCCTTCATGATGGCCCTCCCTATGCCAACGGAAATATTCACGTAGGGCATGCCATGAACAAGATCTCAAAAGATATCATTGTTCGTTCTAAGTCTATGTCAGGTTTTTATGCACCGTACATCCCAGGTTGGGATACCCATGGTTTGCCAATTGAGCAAGTCTTGGCTAAACAAGGTGTGAAACGTAAAGAAATGGACTTGGTTGAGTACCTGAAACTCTGCCGTGAATACGCTCTTTCTCAAGTAGATAAACAACGCGAAGACTTCAAACGTTTGGGTGTTTCAGGTGATTGGGATCATCCTTATGTAACCTTGACGCCTGACTATGAAGCAGCGCAAATCCGCGTCTTTGGTGAAATGGCCAATAAAGGCTATATCTACCGTGGGGCTAAGCCAGTTTACTGGTCTTGGTCTTCTGAGTCAGCTCTTGCTGAAGCGGAAATTGAATACCATGATTTGGTATCAACGTCTCTTTACTATGCGAACAAAGTTAAAGATGGTAAGGGTGTCCTAGATACAGACACTTACATCGTTGTCTGGACAACAACTCCATTTACTGTTACAGCTTCTCGTGGATTGACAGTGGGTGCAGAGTTTGATTATGTCGTAGTGAAACCTGCTGGATCTGACCGCAAGTATGTCGTAGCATCTGAGCTCTTGCCAAGCCTTTCTGAAAAATTCGGTTGGGAAAATGCTGAAGTCCTTGCAACTTACCAAGGAAAAGAATTGAACCATATCGTTACAGAACATCCATGGGATCCTGAAGTGGATGAATTGGTGATCCTTGGTGAGCATGTAACCCTCGATTCAGGTACTGGTATCGTCCATACTGCTCCTGGTTTTGGTGAGGATGACTACAATGTAGGGATTGCCAATGGCCTCGAAGTTGCTGTTACTGTTAACGAACGCGGAATCATGATGGAGAATGCTGGCCCTGACTTTGCAGGTCAGTTCTATGACAAGGTTGTTCCAACAGTTATCGAAAAACTTGGTGATTTGCTCCTTGCTCAAGAAGAAATCTCTCACTCCTACCCATTTGACTGGCGGACGAAAAAACCAATCATCTGGCGTGCAGTTCCACAGTGGTTCGCTTCTGTATCAAAATTCCGTCAAGATATCTTGGACGAAATTGAAAAAGTGAAATTCCACTCAGAATGGGGGAAAGTGCGTCTTTATAACATGATTCGTGACCGTGGTGACTGGGTTATCTCTCGTCAACGTGCCTGGGGTGTACCTCTCCCAATCTTCTATGCTGAAGATGGCACACCAATCATGACAGCTGAAACCATCGAGCATGTGGCTCAACTCTTTGAAGAACATGGTTCCATCATCTGGTGGCAACGTGAAGCGAAAGACCTCTTGCCAGAAGGATTTACGCATCCAGGTTCACCAAATGGCGAATTTACAAAAGAAACAGATATCATGGATGTCTGGTTTGACTCAGGTTCATCATGGAATGGTGTTGTCGTTAACCGTCCAGAACTCAAATACCCAGCTGATCTTTACCTTGAAGGTTCTGACCAATACCGTGGTTGGTTCAATTCATCTCTTATCACATCTGTGGCGAACCATGGTGTCGCACCATACAAACAAATCTTGTCTCAAGGTTTCGCTTTGGATGGGAAAGGCGAGAAGATGTCTAAATCTCTTGGAAATACCATTGCTCCAAGTGATGTTGAAAAGCAATTTGGTGCTGAAATCTTACGTCTCTGGGTAACCAGTGTAGACTCAAGTAATGACGTGCGTATCTCAATGGATATCTTGAGCCAAGTGTCTGAGACTTACCGTAAGATCCGAAATACTCTTCGTTTCTTGATTGCCAACACTTCTGACTTTAACCCGGCTGAGGATACAGTTGCTTACGACGAGCTTCGATCAGTTGACAAGTACATGACCATTCGCTTTAACCAGCTTGTTAAGACCATCCGTGATGCTTATGAAAACTTTGAGTTCTTGACGATCTACAAGGCGCTTGTTAACTTTATCAACGTTGACTTGTCAGCCTTCTACCTGGATTTTGCCAAGGATGTTGTTTACATCGAAGGAGCTAAATCACTTGAACGCCGTCAAATGCAAACAGTCTTCTATGATATCCTTGTGAAAATCACGAAACTCTTGACGCCAATTCTTCCTCACACTGCTGAAGAAATCTGGTCTTACCTTGAGTTTGAAGAGGAAGACTTTGTTCAATTGTCAGAATTGCCAGAAGCAGAAACGTTTGCCAACCAAGAAGAAATCTTGGATACTTGGTCAGCCTTCATGGACTTCCGTGGCCAAGCTCAAAAAGCCTTGGAAGAAGCACGGAATGAAAAAGTGATTGGTAAATCACTGGAAGCTCATTTGACAGTTTATCCAAACGAAGTTGTGAAAACACTTCTTGGAGCTGTTGATAGCGATGTTGCTCAACTCTTGATTGTTTCTGAGTTGACCATCGCAGAAGGACCAGCTCCAGAAGGTGCAGTGACCTTTGAAGATGTAGCTTTCACGGTTGAACGTGCAGCTGGTGAAGTTTGTGACCGTTGCCGTCGCATCGATCCAACAACGGCTGAACGTCACTACCACGCAACTATCTGTGATCACTGTGCAAGCATCGTCGAAGAGAACTTTGCGGACGCAGTCGCAGAAGGATTTGAAGCTAAATAAAAGCCATTAAAAGAAGTTCCATAAAGGAACTTCTTTTTTAATGGCTAGAATAGTGTAGAGATTTATGTATTAGGGAAAGAAAAAAGTAAGGCAAATAGGCCTTACTTAGTAATTGGAAAGGAAATTTCAATTAGTTTATCGGAGTAGAGGGTTTTAATAGCGGATTGGTCAATGATTTGAAGATCAATCTTACGTTTTAAAAAGAACTCACGAATTTTTTCTACTTCAGTTTCACGAATAGCTCGGTGTTTGTTACTGATCAATAATTCATAGTGTGTCGGGGCCTGTGTAAAAACGACATCAGTATTGCCCGCGGAATAAACCTCGACAAGCAAGGCGTCAGTGCTGGCAAGTTGGCTTTTGACCAGTGCAGCATGACTATTTGTGGTATTAATGAGCTTCATATGAGTTCCTCCTAACCTCTATCTTCATTTATTATAGCACTTTTTTATTTTTTGTGAAAGAATTCCTTTATTTTTTGTGGGTATTTTTCCACTGTTCAATGCCCCATTTGTGACTGCCACGTTTGAGTTTTTCAATAGCTTCATCTACAGGAAACCAAGCAAGATTGTTAAAATCTTCCAGTGGTTTTTGAGCCTCTGTATAGTCTACAACTTCATAAATATAGGCAGGATTGTAGTAGTAGGTATCGCGATGACTGGAATAGAAATACTCATCTGCTTGGCCATAGTATTGCCCTAAAACAGCGGTAAAGCCTAATTCTTCGATCAGTTCCCGTTTCAGAGCTTGCAAGTGATCTTCACCTGCCTCAATTTCCCCGCCGGGCAAGAACCAAGCCCCATTTGGAGCTTGAACGAGGATGATCTGATCCTTGTCCTTATTGGGAATAACAGCGTAGACACCATAGCGATTGACGTAGGTCACATCTTGTTTTTTTTCACCAAAACTTGGAATGGTCATGGTTTTCTCTTTTCTTATTTTTTCATCATTATATCATATTTTTTAGCAAAAATCTGGAGGGAAAAAAGAAAGAGACTGGATTTTCCAGTCTCTGAATGTACATTTACTGATTATGCTTCTGACTTCTTTTCGGCCGTTTTGTGAACAGCTTTGATACTAATATTCCCATTGCTGGTCATGACTGCTTTGAGTTGTTTCTCACTTGGATGTTCCAGGTAATAATCGGTAATAGCATCTTCGATATGGTCTTGGATGGTACGACGAAGTGGGCGGGCCCCCATTTTTGGATCGTATCCCAGATCGACCAATTTTTCTTTGACCTTCTCTGTCACATCCAGATGAATCTCATTTTGTGCGAGACGTTGATTGACTTCATCAAGCATAAGGGTAACGATTTGGAGAAGGTTTTCTTTTGATAGAGGTTGGAATTCAATGATGCCATCAAAACGGTTCATGAATTCAGGGCTAAAGAAGTTACCGAGTTCTCCAAGTACGGAGTTGGTGCGACCCTCGCGAGCAGCTCCAAAACCAACATTGGCCTCAGCCTTGCCGGTTCCAGCATTAGAGGTCATGATGATAATGGTATCTTTAAAGCTGACGGTACGGCCTTGACCATCTGTCAAACGGCCATCATCCAAGACTTGCAAGAACATGTGCATGACATCTGGATGGGCTTTTTCCACTTCATCCAACAACACGAGGGAGTATGGATTGCGACGGACCTTTTCCGTTAGTTGTCCAGCTTCATCGTAGCCAACATAGCCCGGAGGAGCTCCGACTAGTTTCGCTACGCTATGTTTTTCCATGTATTCGCTCATGTCAAAGCGGATCATATTGTCTGCAGAGCCAAAGAGCTCGATCGCCAATTGTTTAGACAACTCGGTCTTCCCGACACCAGTTGGTCCGACAAAGAGGAAGCTTCCGATCGGACGGTTAGGAGATCCTAGGCCGACACGATTGCGTCGAATGGCTTTCGCGATTTTATCTACTGCATCGTCTTGACCAATCACATGAGCTTTCAAATCAGAAGCCAGATTGATCAATTGAGACTGTTCTTTTTCTTTCAAATCACCAACAGGAATATTGGTCTTTTGTTCAACGATGTGTTCAATCGTTTTTTCGCTGATGACAGGGGTCTCTTGATCGGTGACATGTTGACCTTGCATTTCCTTGTATTTCGCGATTTGGTCACGGAAGTAGGCTGCTTTTTCAAAGTCTTCTTCACGTGTTGCTTGGGCTTTGAGGTTTTCCGCTTCAATCAAGCGCTGGTCGATCACTTTTGGATCCACAAAGTTTAGGGTCAGGTTCATCTTAGACCCCGCTTCATCCAACAAATCAATGGCCTTGTCTGGCAGGAAGCGATCTTGGATATAGCGGTTTGAAAGAATAGCTGCCGCTTCGATGGCCCCGTCTGTATAGTGGACGTGGTGGTAGTCTTCGTATTTTTTCTGGATGCCCTTGAGGATAGTGATGGTTTCTTCAACCGTTGGTTCATCGACCTTAACGGGCTGCATCCGACGTTCCAAGGCCGCATCTTTTTCAATGATACGGTATTCATTGAGGGTAGTAGCCCCAACTAATTGGAGTTCTCCGCGCGCCAAGGCTGGTTTGAGGATATTTCCAGCGTCCATATTGCCCTCACCAGCAGATCCTGCGCCAACAATTTCATGGATTTCGTCGATGAACAGGATAACATCTTCGCGTTGACGAATTTCATCCATTAATTTTTGCATGCGTTCTTCGAATTGACCACGGATGCCTGTGCCCTGAACGAGGCTCACGACGTCTAGGCGGATGACTTCTTTTCCTTGCAATTTATGTGGAACGTCGCCATCGACGATTTTTTGAGCCAGGCCTTCCACAACGGCAGTCTTTCCGACCCCAGGTTCTCCAATCAGAACCGGATTGTTCTTGGTTCGACGGTTGAGAATTTCGATGACACGGATAATCTCCTCGTCACGGCCAATGACAGGGTCAATATCCCCTTTGCGGGCAATTTCTGTGACATTGATGCCGAACTCTTCTAACAGTCCTTTTGGCTTTTGAGGGCGTGCTTGACGAGGGTCTTGACCACCACCACGGTTATTGTTTTGGCCGTAGCCGCCACCTCCATAACTGCCTCCGGATTGAGTTGGAGGGGTTTGAGGTTCTTGCGGACTTTGGAAGTTTCCAAGGTTATTGAAGAAATCTTCAAAAGGATCTCCAGTGAGTTGGCTCCGTTGGGTCATGCCTTTCAAGAAGCTGTTATTTGGGTCTGTTTTCATAATTTTATAGCAATTTTGACAGAGGTCTACTTGCTGCTGACGTCCATTTACATTTGTATATAAATGGATGGTTGATTCATTTATTTTACAATTTTGACAAAGCATATACATACCTCACAGTAGGTTTTTGATGGTTTCCCATCAAGAGACGAGCCTATTTTTAAAAGGTCAAAAATAGTCAAAGATTTATAGTTTCATTATATCAGTATTCTAGAAGTTTGCAAGAATTTACTACGGAATGTCGCTAAGGATTGAAGAAGAGAGCAAATCAATGGAAAAATGTGAATTTTTATTGGAAGAGCTTTCTCTTTTATGATAAAATAGGAGAGTAGAAAGTAAAGAGGAGAAATAAAATGGAATCACATTTAGTACGGATTATCAACCGTTTGGAGACGATGACAAAAGACGGTGGAAACTTGAAACGTAATTTTGAACGTGACGGTGTTGTTGTCGCTGAAGTGGCCTACAACCACAATGAAGAAGAAGGTTCAACCTTTACACTTCGTGATGTTGAAGCGCGTGAAACCTATACATTTGATAGCATTGATTTAATTGCAATGGAAATTTATGAATTGCTTTACTAAGCAGCTGTGTGGATGAGTTTGGGGTGGTCTCAAGCTCATTTTTTGTCCATCTGGCTATAGTTTTCGTCTATAAGAAATTCTAATTAGGAACAGTTAGGTTTGAGAGTTGAAATCTGCTATAATAGAGAGGACTATTTTCATTACTTGACTAGAAAGAGAATTGACATGACGACACTCATTGATGGGAAGGCGCTCGCTACAAAATTACAGGGTGAGATTGCGGAGAAAACAGCACGATTAAAAGAAGAGACAGGAGTTGTACCTGGCCTCGTTGTCATCGTGGTAGGAGATAATCCAGCTAGCAAAATCTATGTAAGAAATAAAGAGCGTTCTGCTATTGCGGCAGGCTTTCGCAGTGAAGTGAGACGACTTCCTGAAAGCATCAGCCAAGTTGAATTATTAGAAGTGATCGAACACTACAATCAAGATCCCCTTTGGCATGGGATTTTGGTGCAGTTGCCACTGCCTAAGCATATCGATGCGGATGCAGTCCTTTTAGCCATTGATCCGACAAAAGATGTGGATGGCTTTCATCCATTGAATATGGGGCGTTTGTGGGCTGGAAATCCCCTCATGGTGCCTTCAACTCCCGCTGGGATCATGGAGATGTTCAAAGAGTACGGGATTGATCTAGAAGGGAAGCGAGCAGTCGTGATTGGTCGTTCCAATATCGTTGGAAAACCAATGGCGCAGTTGCTCCTCGCCAAAAATGCGACGGTAACCTTGACCCATTCTCGGACCCATCATCTGCCTAAAATTGCTAGAAGAGCAGATATCTTGGTTGTTGCGATCGGTCGTGCGAAATTTGTAACAGCAGACTTCGTGAAAGAAGGCGCCGTCGTTATTGACGTCGGAATGAATCGCGATGAAAATGGCAAATTGTGTGGGGATGTCGATTTTGACTCCGTCGCCCCTTTGGCCAGTCATATTACTCCGGTACCAGGAGGGGTTGGGCCTATGACCGTCACCATGCTGATGGAGCAGACCTACGAAGCAGCTGTTCGTGCCTTAAAAAAATGAAAGTGTGAACAAGATGAAGTTTGTATTTGATTTAGATGGAACCCTGTCATTCGATGGTGTCACAATCGATGATGAAATCAAACAGGTCTTATTGAGAGCAGAAGAATTTGGCCATGAAGTTGCCTTTGCTTCTGCACGTTCTTACCGGGACTGCTTGGGTCTTTTAGGGGACCCATTGAGTCAGCAACTCGTGATAGGCTTAAATGGTGGATTGGCCTATCGCCAGGGGCAATTGGTATATGAGGAACAATTGGACAAGGATGTGTATCGGGAAGTCCTTGGCTTTTGTCGCCATTACAATCTACCATTTTTTGTGGATGATACCTTTGATTATAGCGGACAGATTTTGGAAAAGATTCCTTTTGCTGCGAATGTAGATCCCCTCAAGAAAGCCCAGTATCGGTCTTTAGAGGAGCTGACAGATCCGATTAAGGTCGTGATCTATATGGGTGGCCATGAGGAGCTCGTGGATGAGATCATCGAGCGGATTGAAAAGACAGACAAGGCCTATATCCGCTATCATGCGCATGAAAAATGCATCTATCTCAATCCAGCAGACACGCATAAAGCGACAACCGTAGAAGAACTCTGTGGAGAGAATTTCGTGGCTTTTGGCAATGATCAAAATGATATCGAGCTCTTTGAAAAAGCTCTTTATGCAGTTCAGATTGGTGATTTTCCAGCCCTTCAGCCTTATGCGGATGATCAATTGGTAGCCAAACAAAATCAACCACAAGCTGTGGCTGCTAAGATCTTGCAAGTCTTCGCAGAATTCAGAGGAAAATAAAAGATGGAGGGGGAGTCGTGGCTTCTCCTTTTTCGCTAGAAATGAGGAAGGTATGAAAACAGTTCAGAAAGAAGAGATCCAACGTGTCATTGCAAAGCGAGAGGTGAATTCTTATAAGGGAGATTTTGGTCGCCTGCTCTTGATTGGGGGGACTTACCCCTATGGGGGTGCTATTATTATGGCGGCGCTTGCTGCGGTTCATAGTGGTGCGGGGCTGGTTACTGTAGCAACAGATCCTGATAATCTAACAGCTCTTCATAGCCATCTTCCTGAGGCCATGAGCTTTGATTTGGCAGATCACGAACTCCTTTGTGAGCAGCTCCAAAAAGCTAGCGTGATTCTCGTAGGACCGGGCTTTAAGGAAGCAAGAGAAAACCAAGCAATCTTGCACATGATTTTTGAGCAAGTCTCTAGCCAGCAGGTCTTGATATTAGATGGAGGGGCTATTAGTCTTTTTGCAGTCTCTCAGTTTGACCTGCCAGAGGCTCAGTTGGTCTTTACCCCTCATCAAAAAGAGTGGGAAAAGCTGTCAGGACTTGATCTAGCAAGCCAGACTGAAGATAGAAGCCGAGAAGCGGTTCAAAGCTTTCCTAAAGGGACTGTCATTGTAGAAAAAGGGCCTCACACCCGCATTTGGACAAGTGGGCAAGAAGAGGGCTATCAGCTAGATGTTGGTGGTCCCTATCAAGCCACAGGTGGAATGGGGGATACCTTGGCAGGGATGATCGCAGGATTTGCGGGTCAATTCCCACAGGTCAGTCTCTATGAGCGCGTGGTGGTTGCGACCTACCTCCATTCAGCCATTGCTGAAGACTTGAGCAAGGAGGCTTATGTGGTTCTACCGACAACCATCAGCCAAGAAATCCCAAAATGGATGAAGAAATGGAGTGACCAAGACCAGGTTGCCAGCACTGAAAATAGAAAATAGGTAAAAAAGATGAAGGAAAGCATTCGGAAAGCAAATCAGTATATCGATGAAAACAAGGAGAGGGTTAACCAGCAATATAGAGGAGCATTTCATTTGTTACCTCCTATCGGCTGGATGAACGATCCAAATGGCTTTGTTTATTTCCGTGGGGAATACCATTTGTTCTATCAATTCTATCCCTATGATAGTGTTTGGGGTCCCATGCATTGGGGGCATGCCAAATCAAAAGATCTTTTCCATTGGGAAGAATTGCCAGTAGCTTTAGCACCAAGTGAAAGCTATGATAAGGATGGCTGCTTCTCGGGTAGTGCTATTGTGAAAGATGACAAGCTCTATTTGCTGTATACGGGTCATGTAGACGATGAGGAAAAGCGAGAAGAGACTCAGTGTCTTGCGGTGTCAACAGACGGCATTACCTTTGAAAAGTTGCCTACTAATCCTGTGATTCATGCTCAACATATTGAGGGGATCGCAGATATTGCAGATTTTCGTGATCCTAAAGTATTTGAATACCAAGGAAGCTATTACGCTGTCGTTGCTTCTAAGACGCCAGATGACAGAGGTCAAATTCTCCTATTTGCATCAAGTAATCTAGTAGATTGGGCCTTTACATCAGTTCTTTTAGAAGGTGAAAAAGGGCAAGGGATTATGTGGGAGTGTCCCGATTTCTTCCCTTTAGATGGCAAATGGGTCTTGATCCTGTCTCCCATTGAAATGGAAAGGCAGCAAGAAAAATACTGGAATTTAAATTCGACGGTTGCCTTTATCGGTGACATGAATTGGGAAACGGGGCGCTTTCATGTCGATTCCTATGATGAAATGGATGGTGGTTTGGATTTCTATGCCCCTCAAACTTGTCAAGGACCAAATGGCGAACGATACATGGTTGCCTGGATGCAAATGTGGCACCGGTCTATCCCCAGTCATGATTTAGCTCATGGGTGGGCAGGTAGTATGACTCTTCCAAGAAAATTGTCCTTGAAAGACGGACGATTGGTTCAGGAGTTACCTGAGTCAGTGAACGAACACTTTCTTGTAGACCATGCGTCAGAAACCATTGTTAAGGGCAATCAGATCACGATTCCGGCTAGAGGGAAACAAACCTTGTTTGAGCTAGATGCCAAACCGGGTCGCTCCTTTATCCTTGGATATGGCGATGAAACCGATCCTGATAGTGTCTTGCAATTGGTTTACGACGCCTCTCAAAAACGCTTTAGCTTAAGTCGAGACCGATTTGGGCACCCCATTTCTGGAAAAGAAAATCCAGTATTTCAATCGAGATGGATTCAGTTGGATGCTGAAAAGGATCATCATTTTTCGATCATTCGCGATACCAACTCAATCGAAGTATTCGTGGATGGTAAAACTCTCTCGATGACCTTTTATGAAACGACTGAGAATCCCGTCTATACTCTCACGGCAGATGAAGGGGTCGATTGGGTCGTAAAAACCTATCAAAAATAGGAAATCAATAGCCTCCTAAAGAATAAAGAGAGTGGGACAGAAATCGGTAATTCGTTAGAATTCGATTTCGTCGTCCCACCTCCGCACAGTTGAGTAGGGCTGTAAAAGCTGATGAAATCA
>JAWDWJ010000018.1:0-42371 GCA_032477695.1 Streptococcus parasanguinis | reverse complement strand
GTATGCGGCTTATCCCGTTGTTAAAGAGACATTTGATACGGCTAGTCGTATTCTAGGTTATGATTTGCGTGAATTGATTGATTCTAACGAAGAAAAACTGAATCAGACACGCTATACTCAACCAGCTATTTTGACAACGTCAGTAGCCATTTATCGTCTTTTAGCAGAAAATGGTATCACTCCTGATATTGTTGCTGGCCTCTCTTTGGGGGAATATTCTGCCCTGGTTGCGGCTGGAGCTCTTTCGTTTGAAGATGCAGTAGCTTTGGTTGCGAAACGTGGTGAATTCATGGAAACGGCAGCTCCTGCTGGAAGTGGGAAAATGGTTGCTGTTATGAATACAGATCCAAATTTGATCGAAGAGATTTGTCAACAAGCATCCGAAAAGGGTGTAGTAACACCAGCTAACTACAATACGCCAGCACAAATTGTGATTGGTGGTGAGGTTGCGGCTGTGGACTATGCTGTGGAACTATTGCAGGAAGCAGGTGCCAAACGCTTGATCCCTTTGAATGTGTCAGGTCCATTCCACACAGCCTTACTGGAATCTGCTAGTCAAAAATTGGCGACTGAACTAGAAAAAATATCATTTAATGATTTTGATCTTCCTTTAGTTGGGAATACAGAAGCTACGATCATGAAGTCAGAAGATGTGAAAGCACTTTTGGCCCGTCAAGTAAAAGAACCGGTTCGTTTCTATGATTCAATTGCTACGATTCAAGACTTTGGTGTAGATGAAGTCATCGAGATCGGACCTGGAAAAGTCTTGTCAGGATTCTTGAAGAAAATTGATAAAACTCTTCCAACTCATAACGTCGAAGATCAGGCTAGTCTAGATGCACTTCTGAATGCTTAAAACGAGGTAAAGATGGAACTTAAAAATAAAAATGTTTTTGTAACAGGTTCAACACGCGGAATTGGATTGGCTGTGGCTCATAAATTTGCGAGTCTCGGTGCCAATGTTGTCCTAAATGGACGTTCTGAAATTTCTGAGGACTTGCTTGCACAGTTTGCTGACTATGGTGTGACTGTTGTTGGTATTTCTGGAGATATTTCTAATGGCGAAGATGCGCAACGTATGGTGGCTGAAGCAATTGAAAAGCTTGGAAGTGTTGATGTTTTGGTCAATAACGCTGGCATCACAAACGACAAGTTGATGTTGAAAATGACTGAAGAAGATTTTGAACGGGTCTTGAAAATCAACTTGACAGGTGCCTTTAATATGACTCAAGCTGTCTTAAAACCGATGTCTAAAGCTCGTCAAGGGGCCATTATCAACATGTCCTCTGTTGTTGGTCTAATGGGGAATATTGGTCAAGCGAACTATGCAGCTTCAAAAGCTGGATTGATTGGTTTTACCAAATCTGTTGCGCGTGAAGTTGCGGCTCGTGGCGTTCGTGTGAATGCCATTGCACCTGGTTTCATTGAATCAGATATGACAGACGCTATTCCAGAGAAAATGAAAGATGCCATGCTAGCTCAAGTGCCAATGAAACGAATTGGTCAAGCTGAAGAAGTAGCAGAAGTTGCGGCTTTCTTGGCAGGTCAAGAATATTTAACTGGTCAAACAATTGCCATTGATGGCGGAATGACTATGCAATAATGAATGCTCACTGATCGAAAATCACTTACTTAAATATCCATCCGACAAAAGGAGAATATATATGTCTACAAATCGTGTTGTTGTTACAGGTTACGGTGTAACCTCACCAATCGGAAATACACCAGAGGAGTTCTGGAATAGCCTTCATGAAGGAAAAATTGGAATCAAGCCCATTACGAAATTTGATGCTTCTGAAATTCCAGTCTTTAATGCTGGTGAAATTCAAGATTTCCCATTCGATAAATATTTCGTGAAAAAAGATCAAAATCGTATGGATACTTACTCATTGTATGCAATCTATGCTGCGATGGAAGCTATTGAAAATTCAGGCTTGAACATGGAAGAAGAAGACCGCGATCGTGTAGGTGTGATTGTATCATCTGGTATCGGTGGTTTACAAGAATTGGAAGATCAAATTATCCGGATGCATGAACGTGGGATGAAGAGAATCCAACCAATGTTTATTCCAAAAGCTCTTTCAAACATGGGTGCTGGAAACATCGCACTTAAGATTGGGGCTCAAGGGGTATGTAAATCCGTAACAACAGCTTGTGCTTCTGCTAATGATGCCATTGGTGAAGCTTTCCGTGAAATTAAATTTGGTATGCATGATGTTGTTTTGGCAGGTGGTGCTGAAGCTTCAATTACCAAGATTGGTATCGGTGGTTTTAATGCCCTTACGGCCCTTTCAACAACGGAAGATCCAGAACGTTCCTCTATTCCATTTGACAAAGACCGTAATGGTTTTGTGATGGGTGAAGGTGCAGGGGTTCTTGTCATCGAAAGCTTGGAACATGCCCAAAAACGTGGTGCTAATATTTTAGCTGAAATTGTTGGTTACGGTTCGAACTGTGATGCCTACCATATGACAACACCGACACCAGATGGTTCAGGTGCTGCTAAAGCGATTAAATTAGCGATCAATGAAGCGGGTATCAAGCCTGAAGATGTCGATTATGTCAATGCGCATGGTACATCTACACCTGCTAATGAGAAAGGTGAAAGCGGAGCTATTGTTTCTGTCCTTGGTAAAGAAGTTCCTGTATCATCTACTAAATCATTTACAGGACACTTGTTAGGTGCTGCTGGTGCGGTTGAAGCGATTGCTACCATCGAAGCGATTCGTCACAGCTTTGTACCAAAAACTGCTGGTACCAAAGAATTGTCTGACTATATCGAAGCAAACGTTGTTTATGGTGAAGGTCAAGAAGCGGATATTCAGTACGCTATCTCAAATACCTTTGGTTTTGGAGGACACAATGCTGTTCTGGCCTTTAAACGTTGGGAGGGTTAATTCATGAATATTTCTGAAATCAAAGATTTGTTGGCTCAATTTGATGCGTCAACTTTGCGTGAATTCTCATATAAAAATAATGGCGAAGAATTGAATTTGAGTAAAAACCAAACGAGTTCAGTTGCGGCTACACCGGTTGCTCCTGCAGTTGAAGTGGTAGCAGCTCCTCAAACTCCTGTAGTAGCCCCTGTTGTTGAAGCATCAGCAACTCCAGCTGTAGCGGCTGAACCAGTTGCTGCTCCAGCTCAGGCTGCAGAAGGTGATGTGGTTGAAAGTCCATTGGTTGGGGTGGCTTACTTGTCGCCAGCACCGGATAAACCAGCCTTTGTATCTGTAGGAGACAAAGTTACTAAGGGTCAAACACTCTTGATTATCGAAGCCATGAAAGTGATGAATGAAGTCCCAGCACCAAAAGATGGGGTAGTCACTGAAATTTTGGTAACGAATGAAGAAATGGTTGAATTTGGAAAAGGATTGGTTCGAATCAAATGACAATTGATATTAATGCTATTCGTGAGGCTTTGCCGCATCGTTACCCAATGCTTTTGGTGGATCGCGTTATAGAAACAAGCGAAGATACGATTGTTGCCATTAAAAACGTGACAATTAATGAACCATTTTTTAATGGACATTTTCCACAATATCCTGTTATGCCAGGTGTTCTCATCATGGAAGCTTTGGCACAAACAGCAGGTGTATTAGAGTTGTCAAAACCTGAAAATAAAGGGAAATTAGTCTTTTATGCAGGGATGGACAAGGTGAAGTTTAAAAAACAAGTCGTTCCAGGAGATCAACTGGTGATGACAGCTACTTTTGTCAAACGTCGTGGAACCATTGCTGTTGTTGAAGCGAAAGCAGAGGTAGACGGTAAGCTTGCAGCTTCAGGAACACTTACTTTTGCAATTGGAAATTAAGAAAGGCCTATCTATGTTTCGTAAGATCTTAATCGCCAATCGTGGTGAGATTGCAGTTCGCATTATTCGTGCAGCTCGTGAACTTGGCATCGAGACGGTTGCGGTGTATTCTACTGCTGATAAAGAAGCCTTGCATACCTTACTAGCGGATGAAGCAGTCTGTATTGGACCTGCTAAATCAACAGAATCTTATTTAAATATGAGTGCTGTCTTGTCTGCTGCTGTTTTAACAGGTGCAGAAGCCATCCATCCTGGTTTTGGATTTTTAAGTGAAAACTCAAAATTTGCAACCATGTGTGAGGAAGTAGGTATTAAATTTATCGGCCCATCTGCTAAAGTCATGGATATGATGGGGGATAAGATTAATGCTCGTAAACAGATGATCAAAGCAGGAGTACCTGTTATTCCTGGATCAGATGGTGAAGTGTTTACTGCTGAAGAAGCCCTCGAGATTGCCGAACGCATCGGTTATCCTGTGATGTTGAAAGCATCTGCGGGAGGCGGTGGTAAAGGAATTCGGAAGGTTGAAAAACCAGAGGATCTGGTTGCTGCTTTTGAATCAGCTTCCTCAGAAGCCCAAGCTGCTTTTGGAAATGGTGCCATGTATATGGAGCGGGTGATTTATCCTGCACGCCACATTGAAGTACAAATTTTAGCGGATCAGCATGGACATGTCGTTCACTTAGGTGAACGCGATTGTTCTCTTCAACGAAATAACCAAAAGGTTCTAGAGGAATCCCCTTCGATTGCCATCGGAAAAACGCTTCGTGATCGGATTGGTTCTGCAGCTGTTCGTGCAGCTGAATCAGTTGGGTACGAGAATGCTGGAACGATTGAATTCTTGTATGATGAAGGCAAGGGTGAGTTCTACTTTATGGAAATGAATACCCGTGTCCAAGTAGAGCATCCTGTCACGGAATTTGTAACAGGAGTTGATATCGTTAAGGAACAGATTAAAATCGCAGCTGGCCAAGAATTATCCGTTACTCAAGAGGATATTGTCATTAAAGGCCATGCGATTGAATGCCGGATCAATGCGGAAAATCCTTCCTTCAACTTTGCACCTAGCCCTGGTAAGATCACTAATCTCTATCTTCCAAGTGGTGGGGTTGGCTTGCGTGTGGATTCTGCTGTGTATCCTGGGTATACGATTCCACCATACTATGATAGTATGATTGCCAAAATCATTGTCCATGGGGAAAATCGCTTTGATGCACTGATGAAAATGCAGCGTGCTCTTTATGAGTTGGAAATCGATGGTGTCACCACCAATAGCAGTTTCCAGTTGGATTTGATTTCAGATTCACATGTGATCGCTGGTGATTATGACACTGCATTTTTGATGGAACAATTCCTTCCAAATTATAATAAGGAATGATGAAAAAGCCTGGACTTGTGAGGGAAGTATGAACATCATCTTCACAGTTTCAGGCTTTTATAGTAATGCTTCAGATACTGTAGCATATTATAAGGAGTAAGTAATGGCATTATTTTCTAAAAAAGATAAATATATTCGGATCAATCCGAATAGGTCAGCCTGGAAGGAGCCTCAGCCAAAACCTGAAGTTCCTGATGAACTATTTTCACAATGCCCAGGTTGTAAACATACCATTTACCAAAAGGATTTAGGTAGTGAACGAGTATGCCCGAATTGTGGCTATACCTTCCGTATTTCTGCTAAAGAACGCTTGGCGCTGACAGTGGATCCAGCTAGCTTTGAAGAAATGTTTACAGGAATCGAAACGACTGACCCTTTGAATTTCCCAAATTATAAGAAGAAATTAGCAGCAGTTCGGGAAATGACAGGACTGGATGAAGCTGTCCTGACTGGAACTGCCTTGATTAAAGGGCAAAAAGTTGCGCTTGGGATCATGGATTCCAACTTTATCATGGCTTCAATGGGTTCTGTAGTAGGCGAAAAAATTACTCGTTTATTTGAATTTGCGACAAAAGAAAAATTGCCAGTTGTTCTCTTTACCGCTTCCGGTGGTGCTCGGATGCAAGAAGGAATCGTGAGTTTGATGCAAATGGCAAAAATTTCTGCGGCTGTTCAACGTCATTCTAAAGAAAAATTGTTCTATTTGACGGTATTGACAGATCCGACAACTGGTGGGGTGACAGCCTCATTTGCTATGGAAGGTGATATTATCATGGCAGAGAGTCAGGCCTTGGTTGGTTTTGCCGGTCGGCGTGTGATCGAATCAACTGTGCGTGAAAAATTGCCAGATGATTTCCAAAAAGCAGAATTTCTACAAGAACATGGATTTGTAGACTTGATCGTGGAGAGAAGCCAAATCCGAGCAACAGTTGGACAATTATTGGCCCTTCATGGAGGTAAACATGAGTAAAATAACACAGATTATTAAAGAGGCACGTGACCAAGGAAGATTGACTGCGCTTGATTTTGCTCAAGGAATCTTTGATGATTTTATCGAATTACATGGAGATCGAAACTTCCGTGATGATGGTGCGGTGATTGGTGGGATTGGACGCTTAGGCGATCAAACGGTTACAGTCGTTGGGATCCAAAAAGGAAAAAATCTTCAGGATAATCTAAAACGTAATTTTGGGCAACCACATCCAGAAGGCTATCGAAAAGCTTTGCGTCTCATGAAGCAAGCAGAGAAATTTGGCCGTCCAGTTGTGACCTTTATCAATACAGCGGGTGCTTATCCTGGTGTTGGTGCTGAAGAACGAGGACAAGGGGAAGCCATTGCCCGCAACCTCATGGAAATGAGTGATCTAAAAGTTCCAATTATCGCGATTATCATCGGAGAAGGTGGTTCTGGAGGTGCCTTGGCTCTTGCTGTAGCAGATAAGGTCTGGATGCTTGAGAACTCCATCTATGCGGTCTTGAGTCCAGAAGGTTTTGCCTCTATTCTTTGGAAAGATGGAAGTCGTGCCATGGAAGCAGCAGAGTTGATGAAGATTACTTCTCACGAATTGTTAAATATGGAAATTGTCGATAAGGTGATTCCCGAGCATGGATTTTCAAATGGAGAACTACTGGCTCAAGTGAAGAAGGAATTACAGGAAGAGTTAAAGGTTTTACAAGCCTTACCTCTCGAAGAGCTTCTGGAGCAACGCTACCAACGTTTTCGTAAATATTAAAAAACTGAGCTTGCAAATTGCAAGACTCAGTTTTTTTAAACTTTATTTTGGTGCGATGACTTCTGCACCACCCATGTATGGGCGAAGGACTTCTGGAATGGTCACAGAACCGTCTTCGTTTTGGTAGTTTTCAAGAATAGCAGCGACGGTACGTCCGACTGCCAATCCAGAACCGTTCAAAGTGTGAAGGAGTTTTACCTTGCCATCTGCTTCATCACGGTAGCGGATTTGCGCACGGCGAGCTTGGAAATCTTCTGTATTGGAACAGCTTGAGATTTCACGGTAGGTGTTTTGCGCTGGAATCCATACTTCCAAGTCATAAGTCTTGGCAGCTGAGAAGCCCATGTCTCCCGTTGAGAGAGCTACTACACGGTATGGAAGGTTCAGTTTTTGAAGGATATTTTCAGCATTGACAACCATTTTTTCCAATTCATCATATGAATCTTCTGGTTTGGCAAATTTCACCATTTCAACCTTATGGAATTGGTGCAAACGGATCAAGCCACGGGTATCACGACCGGCTGAACCAGCTTCTGAACGGAAAGATGGACTCATAGCGGTGAAGTAGATTGGAAGATCTTTCCCATCAAGAATTTCATCGCGATAGTAGTTTGTCAAAGGAACTTCAGCTGTTGGAATGAGGACATAATTGGTATCGCTAAGTTCAAAAGTATCTTCCTTGAATTTTGGATACTGACCAGTACCAAACATAGAATCATGGTTGACCATGTAAGGAGGGATGACTTCAGTGTAGCCTTCCTTGCCATGTTCGTCCAACATGAAGTTGTAGATAGCGCGTTCTAAGCGAGCTCCAAGTCCTTTGTAGAAGAGGAAACGAGCACCAGTGACTTTAGCCCCGCGTTCCCAGTCAAGGATATCAAGGTCTTCTCCTAAATCCCAGTGAGCTTTTGGTTCGAAGCCAAATTCGCGCGGTGTTCCCCAACGGCGAACCTCAACGTTGTCATCCTCATCCGCTCCAACAGGGACACTGTCAGCAGGGATGTTTGGAAGGGTAGTAGTGAATTCAGTTAATTTGGCATCGATTTCAGCCAATTCTGTATCCAATGCTTTGACTTCTGCAGAGAGGGTTTGCATGGCAGCAATCTTATCATCTGCATTTTCCTTGTTGCGTTTAGCTTGTGCGATTTCAGCAGATACAGTGTTACGCTCTGCTTTGAGATTTTCTACTTTGACTAAGATATCTCGACGTTTAGCATCGATTTCTTTCATTTCATTCAAAATAGCTGCATCTACGCCACGTGTTGCCAATTTTTTAGCAACAGCATCAAAGTCTGTACGAATTCGTTTAATATCTAACATAGCTTCTCCTTTAACAAAAAACACACCTGTTAGAGTGTTGGAGTGGCAGAGCCACGGTTCCATCCAACTTCACAGGTGTGCACTTGATTCGATATTGTATTTTAAAGAAACGGTAGAATTTCAATTAAGATTTCTATCTGCTCGCAGCAACCGCAGACTTTCTGAAAGAACCTCTTAACTTACTTATCCGTTTGCGTCTATTATACAAGAAAAGATCCTATTTTGCAAATAGATTTTTAATTTTAGCCGTGATGATTTGGATCAACGTAGGAAGTTTGACAATTTTATCATTTCCTAGATGTTCCCGAGCAATCTTTAAAATTTTTCCAGAGTCTTTTGAAGCAAAGAGAAATTTTGATTCTCTGGTATAGATTTCAAAATGGCGGCTAATTTTACGTCCGGATACATTGGCTCCGATTCGCTCGATTTCTTGCCAGGGAATTTGGATGTAGTCTTCTACATTTGCATCCGCATAAAATTCAAAAGCGGCATTCCCGACTAGGATTTTTCCAACCTTTCCCCCCACTCCAAGGTAAGAAACCCCTGTAGTATGGAATTCAACGGTTTTATTCAATGATTGAGCCATGAGATCCTCCTGTATTGCTGTTCACTCCATTATATCATAATAAAAAGAAGGCTGAAACCTTCTTTTTAGTTGATCTTTGCTTACATCAAGCCCGCAACGTGTGCTAATACACCGATTACAAAGAGAGCGATGATGATGGTGATTGGAGATACTTTTTTCTTCAACAACCACATACAAGCAAAAGTAAGAAGTAATCCCATCAAACCAGGAATCAATGAATCCAAGTTTTGTTGGAAAGTTGTAACTTTTTCAGGTGTTTGAGATAGACCTGAGCCAACTTGAGCGAAGGCTTCTTGGATACCCTTGTATCCTTCAGGAAGTTTATCCCAGTGGATATAAGCTTTGTCGTCTAATTTGACAGAAGAAACATTAAAGATGAATTTAATAGATACCCAACGTTCTACCAAGACAGCGAGGATGAACATCCCAAGGATAGAAGCCCCTTTAGTGATGTCTTGCAAGATCCCACCAGACATATCTTTGGTAATTTCAGAACCTGCTTTGTAACCAAGTTCTTGCGTGTACCACAAGAAGGCCATACGAATCGCATTCCATGCGATAAAGAAGATGAGTGGGCCAAGGATGTTACCAGATGCAGCAAGTGATGCACCAAGGGCACCAAGGATAGGACGTACTGTAAACCAGAAGACTGGATCTCCGATACCCGCCAAAGGACCCATCATACCAATTTTAACCCCTTGGATGGCAGCATCGTCAATAGCGGCACCGTTTGCTCTTTCTTCTTCAAGAGCAAGCGTTACCCCGATGATAGGAGCGGCAACGTATGGGTGAGTGTTAAAGAATTCCATGTGACGCTCAAGAGCAGCCGCTTGGTCTTCTTTCTTTGTGTAGAGTTTTTTGATAGCTGGGATCAATGAGTATGCCCAACCCAAGTTTTGCATCCGTTCATAGTTCCAAGAACCTTGCAAGAAGGTTGAACGCCACCAAACTTTTTGACGATCTGATTTAGATAATTGTAATTTTTCAGTCATGATAGTGTCACACCTTTCTTAATAGTCTTCGAGAATGTCGCCAATTGGATCGTTAGAAGTAGCGGCACCGCCACCTCCATTGCCACCTTTCTTAGAAAGAGTAAGGTAGATCAAGGCAAGGGCAACACCAATTGCTCCAAGAGCGATCAAAGTTAATTGGCTAACGGCTGCAAGAGCAAAACCGATGGCAAAGAATGGCCATACTTCACGGCTCGCCATCATGTTGATAACCATGGCATAACCAACGGCTACAACCATACCACCACCGATTTGCATTCCATCAGAGAGCCATTTTGGCATTTGTTCAAGAGCAGTTTTGACAGTTTCAGCAGGAATCATCAACAAGAGGGCTGCAGGAATGGCGATACGAAGACCTTGAAGAAGAAGGGCCACAAAGTGAGCGCGTTCTACACCTTTGATATCCCCTTTTCTAGCAGCAGCGTCGGCAGTGTGAACCAAACCAACGGAAAGGGTACGGACGATCATGGTCAAGAAAAGACCAGCAACTGCAAGTGGAATAGCGACACCTTGAGCGACAGCGATTCCTTTTGTACTGAAGTCTCCCCCAAGTACCATGATGATGGCAGCAGCGACAGATGCAAGGGCAGCATCGGGTGCAACTGCGGCACCAATGTTTGCCCAGCCAAGTGCAATAAATTGAAGTGAACCACCAAGCATAATGCCAGCAGTCAAATTACCTGTTACCAAACCGATTAAGGTACAAGCAACAAGGGGTTGGTGGAATTGGAATTGGTCAAGGATACCTTCAAGACCTGCTAAGAAGGCAACAACGACCACTAATACCATAGAAATAATAGACATGTTTAAAATCCTTTCGTAAGTAATCGATTATTGAACGTTAGCTTTGTTAATTAAGTCAAACAAATCTTTCTTAGAGTCATTTGGCACTTTACGGACGTCAAATTCTACTCCAAGATCACGCATTTTTTCAAATGTAGCCACATCATCTTTATCCATTGATAACACATTGTTAACCATGGTTTTACCAGTTGAGTGGGCCATTGAACCAACGTTCAAGGTTTTAATCGGAACACCACCTTCGATGGCGCGAAGAGCATCTTGAGGTGTTTCAAATAAGATCAAAGCATGGGTATTTCCAAAACGTGGATCTTTTGCAACGTCGATCAATTTTTGAATTGGGACAACGTTTGCTTTCACACCATTTGGTGCCGCTTGTTTGATCAATTCCTTACGGAGTTCATCTTTGGCAACAGAATCTGAAGCAACAATGATCCGATCGGCTTTTGAATCAGGTGTCCAAGCAGTTGCCACTTGTCCATGAAGAAGACGTGTATCTAAGCGGGCAAGGTTAATCTTGAGTTTTCCATCTCCGATAACTGTTCCTTCTGGAATAGCAGCTTGGGCTACAGGAGCAGCAGCGGCTGTACTAGCTTCTTCAACAGGATTCAATTCTTCTGGAAGGGCTTTGACACCGTCTTTTGCTTCCTTAATGATGTTTGCAGCGACTTTATCAACGCCGGCATTTGCATCCATCAAACGTTCTGTATAAGCTTGAATCAACATCGGAAGGTTTAATCCTGTAATGATCGCAAATTTACGATCTGGATTTTCTCCCATGACGCGACTTGCTTGGTTAAATGGAGAACCACTCCAAAGGTCAGCCAAAACCAAGACTTCATCTTCTGCATCAAATGCGGCAACAGCTGCATTGAATTTAGCATAGAGATCATCCGGGCCTTCACTTGGCATGAACGTAACCACTTGAACTTTCTCTTGATCCCCAAAGATCATCGAGCCGGATTGGTGGATTCCAGCTGCAAATTCACCGTGGCTAGCAATAATGATACCAATACTCATTATTGACATTCCTCCTTATAAAATTTGTTTGACTTTCAGTTTAAGAAAACTTTAAGCTACTTTATTATAAATCGTTTCCACACTTAAGTCAATTTTTCTATCAAAATCTCGATGTAAAAATATTGATTTATTATATTAAATTATCGTTAGATAGAAAAAGAATGCTCTTGAATGCATTTTGTTTATTACTTGTTGATGCTTAAAAAAACAATAATAGAGATGTTTTATAGGATTTTGTTCTCAATGAAAAGATTCCGACAATCAAACGATATTCTCGAAAATAAAAATAAATATATAATAAATTGTAAAATAGAGTGATTGGGAGCACTAAAAAAGACTAGCCCAGTTGGGCTAGTCCTGTAGGTTCAGTTGTTTAGTTTGTAAAGTCAAGTACCATACGTCCTTGAATGGTTCCAGCTTCCATTTCGTCAAAGACTTTGACAGCATCTTCTACTGGACGTTTTTGAACGATAGGGACTACCAAGCCTTCTGCTCCAAATTGGAAGGCTTCTTCCAAGTCTTTACGAGTTCCTACAAGAGAACCAATGACTTGGATACCATCTAATACAGTTTTCACAATGCTGAGGTCCATCATTTCAGAAGGAAGACCAACTGCGACCACGCGGCCACCTGCACGAACAGAATCTACTGCTTGGTTGAAAGCTACTTTAGAAACAGCTGTTACGACAGCAGAGTGAGCTCCACCATTTGTTTTTTCTTTGATCAATCCTGGGACATCATCAACTTCGCGACCGTTGATGACAAAGTCTGCACCAACTTCTTTCGCTAATTCCAGTTTATCATTGTTGATATCGACAGCGATGACATGTGCGTTGAAGACTTTCTTAGCATATTGAACAGCCAAGTTTCCTAGTCCACCAGCTCCATAGATAACGATCCATTGTCCTGGTTCAGCTTTGGCTTCTTTGATGGCTTTGTAAGTTGTAACACCTGCACAGGTAATAGAAGAAGCTTGGGCTGGATCTAATCCTTCAGGTACTTTCACTGCGTAATCTGCAGTAACGATACATTGTTCAGCCATTCCTCCATCAACAGAGTAACCAGCATTTTTTACAGTACGGCAAAGAGTTTCGCGACCAGTTGTACAGTATTCACAAGTTCCACATCCTTCGAAGAACCATGCGACACTGACACGATCCCCAACTTTTAGGCTCTTGACATCTGGAGCAACTTCTTTAACAATACCGATTCCTTCGTGTCCAAGAACACGGCCTGGAACTTTACCGAAGTCTCCGTGAGCAACGTGCAAGTCAGTGTGGCAGACACCACAGTATTCGATTTGAACAAGAGCTTCCCCTGTTTCAAGTGGACGCATGTCTTTGTTTGCAACGATTTCAACACCAGTACCTTCTGGATTAACAACAACAGCTTTCATTTTGTTCCTCCTTAAGTGAACGAGAAGCGATTTAGCATTTTTTTGAAAGCGCTTCTTTAATAACTATGTTAATAATATCACAAACTTATCTATTGAACAATAAAAAAATGGAAAAAAAGAAGGGTATTGATTAACCGATTAAGGATTTGGCGAAGAAAAAGACATGAGGGGATAACTCATGTCTGTTCCTATTATAAGAATAATTGAATGAGTTGGCGCGCGACCCCGTCTTCGTTATTGGTGAAATCTGTGACGGAATCCGCGTAAGGGAGAAGGACGGAGCTAGCATTTTTCATGGCGTATCCATGACCAGCGAGAGCTAGCATGTCGGTATCGTTGTGCTCGTCTCCAAAGGCAATCAAATCCTTCTGATCCATATTGAGTTTATCTAGAAGGTAGGTCAGAGCAGATGCTTTGGTCACATTTTTGGGATTGCATTCCAGAATATTTAAGGGACCACCCCAAGTATTGATAGACAGATTGTAGTCATAATGCCGATTCATTTCATCTGCCAGAGCATATTTGTCTTCCGCTTTCGTTTGAAAGAGGATACAGTTTGGGTCGCTCGTTACCCGCTCGGGATTGAATTGATTTTCTGGTTGGAAAGATTCAATACCGAATAATTTAGGGTCTGCAACGTGCTCATTTGGATCGGTAATAAAGAATTTATTGCGGTATTCGCCTGCTATAAAGTCCGCTTGGATAGTGTCTCGGTTAGCGACCATATCTAGCAGGTATTTTTTATCTAAAGTCAAACATTGTTCATCCGACCATTTTTTCTCAGGTAGATGCGTTAGGGAGCCGTTAAAATTGATCATCGGAGTATCTAGCTCTAGCTGTTTGTAATAGGTGTGCGCCATACGGTAGGGGCGGCCTGTTGTAATAATAACTTTATGGCCAAGAGCACTAATTTTTTTAATCGTATCAATGGTAAAGTCGCTCAATTTGCTTTCGGAATTTAAGAGGGTGCCATCTAGATCTAGAGCAATCATCTTTTTATGCATATTTCGGTTCCTTTCGAGAAGAATGAGACCATTATATCAGAAAAATCGGAAAAGCGCTCGAAAATCGAGAAGAGAAGCGGGATTTCTTGAAAGACGAAAGATCTTTTGGTAAAATAGAAATAACGTTCGCAAATTGATTGGGAGCGAGAATGATGAAAAAGGAGTTTATTCTGAAATGGATAAGTTTTTTAAACTTTCAGAACATGGAACCACTGTTCGGACAGAGGTTCTTGCTGGATTGACAACCTTTTTTGCGATGAGTTATATCCTCTTCGTAAACCCTCAAATGTTGTCACAAACAGGTATGCCAGCTCAAGGGGTCTTCCTTGCAACGATTATTGGATCCGTTGTCGGGACCTTGATGATGGCCTTTTATGCTAATTTACCTTATGCACAAGCACCAGGTATGGGCTTGAATGCCTTCTTTACCTTTACTGTTGTATTTGGTATGGGCTACTCATGGCAGGAAGCTTTGGGAATGGTCTTCATTTGTGGTGTGATTTCATTGATTATCACATTGACAAAGGTTCGGAAGATGATCATCGAATCGATTCCGACCGCTCTTCGGTCTGCTATTTCAGCGGGGATCGGGATTTTCTTGGCCTATGTTGGGATTAAGAATGCAGGATTTTTGAAATTCACGATTGACCCTCATACCTATACAGTGGTCGGAGAAGGAGCAGATAAGGCGAATGCAACGATCTCAGCCAATGCATCTGCTGTTCCTGGATTGGTTGATTTTAACAATCCGGCTGTCCTCTTGGCTCTTGTTGGTCTTGCGATTACTATTTTCTTTGTTGTCAAAGGGATTAAGGGAGGGATTATCCTTTCTATCTTAGTAACGACTGTGCTTGGAATTCTCATCCATGTGGTTGATATCACTAAAATTGACTTTGCAAGTAACCATCTAGGAGCTGCCTTTAATGATTTAGGCACGATCTTTGGTCAAGCTTTGGGATCGAAAGGATTGGGTTCGTTGATTTCCAATACGTCTCGTTTGCCTGAGACCTTAATGGCCATCTTAGCCTTCTCCTTGACGGATATTTTTGATACAATTGGAACTTTAATCGGTACGGGTGAAAAAGTTGGGATTGTTGCGACAAATGGGGAAAACCATCAATCAGCGAAATTAGATAAGGCCCTCTATTCAGACCTTGTAGCGACTTCAGTCGGAGCCATTGCAGGAACCTCAAACGTAACGACTTATGTTGAATCTGCAGCTGGTATTGGAGCTGGTGGACGCACTGGTTTGACAGCCTTGGTTGTGGCAATCTGTTTTGCTATTTCAAGTCTCTTTAGTCCTTTGTTGGCGATTGTACCGACCGCTGCTACAGCACCAATTTTGATTGTTGTTGGGATCATGATGTTGAGTGGCTTGAAAAATATCCATTGGGAAGATCTGTCAGAAGCAGTTCCTGCCTTCTTCACCTCTATCTTTATGGGCTTCAGCTACTCGATTACACAAGGGATCGCTGCTGGATTTATCACCTATAGCTTGGTGAAAGTGGTTAAAGGACAAGCCAAAGAAGTGCACAGCATGATTTGGATCCTAGATGTTCTCTTTATTTTAAACTACGTTAGCATGGCCTTGAATTAAGCATCAGGAAAGTGCTAAAAAGGAATGGGAGTTGTCTCCCATTCCTTTTTAGATGGATTGAGGGAATGAATGGGAAAGTTTCCTGTTTTCTTTGATTCCTTTTTCTCAAAAACAAACCGGAGTCGAACAATTTCTAAAAGAAAGAGCAGATTTTTAAAAAGTTTGGTATAATAGAGAAATGATTAGTCACAATGAAACAGAGCTGATCGCTCTAGGAAAACAACTAGGAAAACTCTTAGAAAAGCAAGACGTGATTATCTTATCAGGTGATCTAGGAGCAGGAAAAACGACCTTTACCAAAGGAATTGCAAAGGGGTTAGGGATTGACCAGATGATTAAAAGCCCGACCTATACCATTGTTCGTGAATACGAAGGTCGCTTGCCTTTATACCATTTGGATGTTTACCGGATTGGGAATGATCCAGATTCTATTGATTTAGATGATTTTCTATTTGGAGATGGTGCTACCATTATTGAATGGGGAGAGCTGATTGAGCCGAGTCTCTCGGATGCTTATCTAAAAATTTTTATCCGAAAATTAGAAGATGGGCGAGAGTTAGCTTTTCAAGCTCATGGAGCGCGTGCAGAAGCTTTACTAGCATCCTTTGAGCAGGTGGAAAAAACCGATGACTAAGGAAAAGGAAGTGACAGTAGAAATTCGGCAAGCTGACAGTGCAGACGCGGCTCTTGTCGTTGATTTCTTAAATCAAGTTGGGAAAGAGTCAGATTACATGACGCTAGATGAAGCTGGAATTGGCATGTCTCCAGCAGACATGGAGCAATTTCTGATGGTGCAAGAGATGGCGGAAAACAGGATTTGCCTCTTGCTATTTCTAGATCAGGAACTGGCAGCTTTGTTAAATATCACTGCAGCTTCTCAACGGTCCATTCAGCATATTGGTGATGTCTTTATTGTGGTTCAAAAAGCTTATTGGAATCAAGGACTTGGACAGATCTTGTTGGAAGAAGGGATCGAGTGGGCGCACTCGACCGGTGTTCTTCGCAAACTAGTCTTGAATGTCCAAGTGCGCAATGAACGGGCGGTTCACCTGTATAAAAAGTTAGGTTTTGAGATCGAAGGTTGCCAAGCTCGTGGAGCTTGTTCAGCTGAAGGAGAATTCTTAGATGTTTACCTTATGGGGAAACTGATAGATTAGAGAGAGATTCTAAATGGTTAAAAAAATTATTTTGATGTTTTTGAGCTTATTGACGGTAACAGTGATTGGGATCGGGGCCTATGGCCTCACTATCCTCAATCAAACAACAGGGACCCTCAGTAAGACTTATAAGGGCTTTGGAAATGAGACCAATGTCATTGCAGAAAACAAGCCGATGACCATCCTTTTGATGGGGGTTGATACAGGTAGCGGTTCTCGGGAAGATCCTTGGGCCGGAAATAGTGATACCATGATTTTGGTGACTGTTAATCCTCAAACAAAAGAAACAACCATGACGAGTTTGGAAAGAGATATCCTAACCAATATTACTTCAGATGGCGAAACGGTCCAAGCAAAATTGAATTCGGCTTATGCTCAAGGCGGTGCCAAGTTAGCCATTAAGACCATTCAAGATCTTTTGAATATCCATATTGACCGCTATGTCATGATCAATATGAAGGGACTGGTTCAATTAGTGGATAAGGTTGGTGGTATCACGGTCAACAATCCATTTGACTTCGATATCTCGATCGAGGAAAATGAGCCAGAATATACGGCTAAGATCGCACCAGGACGTCAGGAGATTAATGGGGACCAAGCTCTCGTTTATTCACGGATGCGCTACCAAGACCCAGAAGGAGACTATGGACGTCAAAAACGCCAACGTGAAGTGATCAAAAAGATTGTTGAGAAAGTTTTAAGCCTCAATAGTTTGAGTCACTACAAAGGAATCATTGAGTCTGTTAGTGACAATATGCAAACCAACATTTCACTTGATAGCAACAGTCTTCTTCAATTGTTAGGATATAAAGATGCCCTTTCAACGATTCATCAGTACCAGCTGAAAGGAGAAGATGCCACCTTAGCAGATGGCGGAAGTTATCAGATTGTCACTTCAAAACATCTCTTGAAAATTCAAAATATCATCCGCAAAGCTTTGGGTCTGAAAGAAATTAAAACATTGAAAACCAATGCTTACCTATTAGATGGAGATGAAGAGTTGAAGAATACTTCTTCTCAAAATGATACGCCAGCGGCATCATCTGAGGAAGCACCTGTTTACCAAGAGTTTAATCAATTACCAGTTGTACCATCGACCCAGGATACGGGAGTGGTGACGCCTCAAAGTTCTGTTGCACCAGTGACACCAGTTGCTCCTGCAGCTACAGAGTCGAGCAGTGTGACACCTACGGTACCTTCAGAATAAGAAAAAAACGATTGAGTTTTCTCAATCGTTTTTACTTGGTTGCCAGATGTCTTGAATTTCTTTTAGAGAGGCTGTTGCTTGTTGACTAAATAGTTTGGTCTTGTATTGGAAATCCGTTACCAATTCTTGAAGATTGGTCTTTTGGTCTTGGATAATATCCAGATTGCGTTGGATTTTTGCTAGGTTATCTTGAATTCCCTTAACCAATTGGCTGGATTCAGTCACCTCTGTTTTGATTTCTTTGCGGTTTTTTACTAGGTGGTAGCTAATGCTAGCTCCTGTTGCAAACCAAAAGAGATTTTTGAGTTTCATATAGACTCCTTTTTAACTGTTTTTGATGGTTTCTGCGAGAACTGCTAGTTGTTCAAAATTAGGCTCGTGTTCAGTAAATGAAATGGCAAGCTCATCTTGATCAGAATAGCGAGGGATAATGTGGACATGTGTGTGAAATACGGTTTGTCCAGAAACTTCTTCCATGTTGCTGATGATATTCATTCCCTTAGCTTGGGTAGCAGCTTCTACTTTTTTAGCAACTTTAGAAACACGTGCAAATAGTTGAGCTGTGGCGGTTTCGTCCATCTCTAAGAGGTTGCGAGCGTGTTTTTTTGGAACCACTAACGTATGACCTGGTGTAACCTGAGAGATGTCCAAAAATGCGAGGACTTCCTCGTCCTCATAGACTTTGGAGGAAGGAATGTCGCCAGCTATAATCTTACAAAAAATACAATCGTCAACCATAAATACACCTCATTTAGACTAAATTTTGTTATAATATAAGAACATTATACCAGAAATCGGAGAAAATATGTTAGAAATCAACAAGTTGACAGGGGGCTATGTCAACATCCCTGTCCTGAAAGAGGTGAGTTTTTCAGTTCCGGATGGCCAACTGATTGGTTTGATTGGACTAAATGGAGCTGGGAAGTCAACCACGATTAATGAAATTATTGGTCTCCTGCATCCTTATGCTGGGGAAGTACGGATTGACGGCTTGAGTCTTCAAGAAGCTCCAACTGACTATCGTAAAAAAATCGGCTATATTCCAGAAACTCCTAGCCTATATGAAGAATTAACCTTGAGAGAGCATATCGAAACCGTAGCTATGGCCTATGATTTAGACATGGATCAGGTCATGGTGCGCGTCCAGCCTTTGTTGGAACGATTTCGTTTGGCTGAAAAATTAGATTGGTTCCCGACCCAGTTTTCAAAAGGGATGAAGCAAAAGGTCATGATTATTTGCGCCTATGCAGTGGATCCAAGTCTTTATATTGTCGATGAACCCTTTTTGGGATTGGATCCTGTTGCGATTGCAGATTTGATTCAGTTATTGGCCGATGAGAAGGCAAAAGGAAAATCGATTTTGATGAGTACCCACGTTCTTGATTCGGCTGAAAAGATGTGTGATGGTTTTGTGATCCTCCATAAGGGTCAGGTCCGAGCACAAGGGACCTTGGACGAGCTGCGTTCAACTTTTGGGGATGAAAAAGCAAGTCTAAATGATATCTACATGACCTTGACAGAAGAGGAAACAGCATGAAAGAGTTGATGAAAAAACGGCAAGAAACGTTTCGAACTCAATGTGTAAAATATAGCCGCTATGTTCTCAATGATCATTTCGTCCTCTTTATGCTGATTTTCATAGGATTTTTGGCGGTTCAATACAGCCAATTCTTGCAAGATCTCCCCAAAGATACAAGCCTGATCCGCTGGAGTCTCATGATTGGCTTGCTCCTCTTGGTTCCGATAGGCTCCATTGCGACCTACTTAGAGAAGCCCGATGCTTTATTCCTTTTAGTAAAGGAAGAGGAAGTGAAAAGTTATATCAAAGGGCAGGCCAAGAAGTCTTTTGTGTTTTGGTTTTTGATTCAAAGTGTTGTCCTTCTATTATTTGTGCCTCTTCTTCTGGCAACGGGGCTGGATAAACTTGCTATTGTAGCCTATATCCTTGTCTTAGGAGTGGCTAAAGGGGCTGTTTTTAGCTGGAAGGAAGCGCGCTTCTACCAGGATGGAAATTTGAATTGGACCTTAGCCATTGCTCGTGAGAATGCAAGGAAACAATTGATTCTTCGCTTCTTTGCCTTGTTTACAACGGTAAAAGGTATTACCAACAGTGTCAAAAGAAGAGCTTACTTGGATGGTTTCTTAGGGCTTCTTCCCAAAACACATGGCAATACGTGGCTTCACTTATATATGCGCTCCTTCCTACGGAATGGAGATCTTTTCTCTATGACTCTCCGACTCTTGGCTCTTTCCATTCTCGCTATCATCTTTATTCCCCAACCCCTCGTAGTGATTGCCCTTGTAGCCTTGCTCAATTACTTGGTTATTTTTCAATTACTGGGGCTTTACAGTGCTTTTGATTACCAACCCTTGACCCTCCTTTTTCCGATGAAAAAGGGCAGTAAAAAGGCAGGGTTGAACAAAACGATTCAGCTGGTCATGGGGATGATAACGGTGATAGAAGGGGGAATTGGCCTGGTCTTTATTTCAGATAAAGTCCTGTTGTTAGGCTTATTGGCTTATACAGTTGCTTTAATCCTACTCTATCTTCCATTTAAGATGGCGCGCTTGGTTGACGAAAATCGTTAAAATTAGTAAAATAGATTGGAAACTTTTTACGGAGGAAAAGATGGACTCGAATGAAAAAGAGCTAAGCCTCACCCCAATTCCTGGGAAGAGTGGGAAGGCCTACATGGGGACCTACCCAGATGGTGGGCGCGTTTTTGTAAAAATGAATACGACCCCAATCCTTGCGGGTCTAGCAAAAGAACAGATTGCTCCTCAATTGTTATGGAGTCGACGATTGCCAGATGGAAATGTGATGAGTGCCCAAGAATGGTTGAATGGGGAAATTCTCACGCCAAATGGGATGTCAAAAAAACAAGTGGTCAATATTTTAACGAGATTGCACCGTTCTAGACCTTTGATGACCCAATTGAAAAAACTTGGCTATCCTGTGGAATCTCCATTAGAATTGCTCAATTCTTGGAGCAACCGGTTGCCAATTGCCCTACGTCAGAACCACTATATCCAATCAGTCGTAAAGAATTTACGTAAGACAGTGCCTGCCTTTCGGGAGGATTATGCGACGATCGTCCACGGAGATGTTCGTCATAGTAACTGGATTGAGACAGAGAGCGGCTTGATTTATCTAGTCGATTGGGACTCTGTTCGTTTGACAGACCGGATGTTGGATGTGGCGCATATCTTGAGTCACTATATCCCAGATTCTAATTGGCGCGATTGGTTAGGCTATTATGGCTACAAGTACAATCAAAAAGTATTTGATAAACTCTATTGGTTTGGTCAATACTCTTTCTTGTGCCAAATTGCTAAATACTATGAAAATAATGATTTAGAAAATGTCAATCGCGAGATCTATGCTCTGCGCAATTTCCGGTTGAAATATGGAAAGGAAATATGAGAGTTAGAAATCGCAAGGGAGCGACTGAATTATTAGAAGCGAACCCGCAATATGTGGTCCTAAATCCAGAAGATGCCAAGGGAAAATGGCATGAAATTTTCGGGAATGACCATCCTATTCATATCGAAGTGGGTAGCGGAAAAGGGGCCTTTATTACTGGGATGGCCAAGGCCAATCCAGAGATCAACTACATCGGAATTGATATTCAAAAATCAGTCTTGAGTTATGCTTTAGATAAGGTCTTAGAAGCTGATGTTCCTAATATTAAATTGCTTTGGGTAGACGGGGATAGCTTGACCAACTATTTTGAAGATGGAGAAATCGATCAACTCTATCTGAATTTTTCAGATCCTTGGCCTAAGAAACGTCATGAGAAGCGTCGTTTAACATACAAGACCTTCTTGGATACCTTCAAGCAAATTCTTCCAGAACATGGGGAGATTCACTTTAAAACAGATAATCGAGGTCTGTTTGAATACAGTTTGGTGAGCTTTTCACAGTATGGTATGACTTTGAAGGGAGTCTGGCTAGACCTTCATGCTAGTGATTTTGAGGGGAATGTCATGACGGAATATGAGAAAAAGTTCTCCAGTAAAGGACAGGTCATTTACCGTGTAGAAGCACAGTTTTAGCATATTCCTTGCAATCATTGGGGAATCGTGTTATAATACCTTAAATGAATAGAAAAGGAGAGGCGGGGAAATATCTTCGCCTCTTATCTATGAGGAGGTGGCAACCATCGCAACGATTGTTGACTTAGTAACAGAAGTGATTCAGCCTGCCATCAAAGAACCATTTGAATTGGTCGATGTTGAATATGGCAAAATGGGTGGTGACTACGTCTTAAGCATTTTCGTAGACAAACCAGAAGGGATCACACTGAATGATACAGCGGATTTGACAGAAATCATTAGCCCGCTATTGGATCAAATCAAACCAGATCCATTTCCAGAACAGTACTTTTTAGAAGTTACCAGTCCTGGCTTGGAGAGACCTTTGAAAACCAAGGAAGCACTCGAGGGAGCTGTTGGCAAGTATGTCAATATCAGCTTGTATAAGGCTGTTGAAAAGCAAAAGGTCTTTGAGGGGAACTTGGTAGGTTTTGAAGAGGATGTTTTGACCATTGAGTATATGGATAAAACACGAAAGAAAACTGTAGAAATTCCTTATAACCTTGTGTCCAAAGCAAGGTTGGCTGTAAAATTGTAACAGAATGAAAGAAAGGATGCCTTTATAGTAGAGGCAAGAAAAACATGAGTAAAGAAATGCTAGAAGCCTTCCGCATTTTGGAAGAAGACAAAGGGATCAAAAAAGAAGATATCATCGAAGCTGTCACAGAATCATTGCGTTCAGCTTATCGCCGTCGTTATGGACAATCAGAAAGTGCAGCGATTGAATTCAATGAAAAAACTGGAGATTTCCGTGTTTATACGGTTCGTGAAGTGGTGGATGAAGTCTTTGATAGCCGTTTAGAAATCAGCTTGAAGGATGCCTTGGCCATTAGCTCTGCTTATGAGTTGGGGGATAAGATCAAGTTTGAAGAAGCACCAGCTGAATTTGGTCGTGTAGCAGCTCAATCTGCCAAACAAACGATCATGGAAAAAATGCGTAAGCAAACGCGCACCATCACCTATAACACTTATAAAGAACATGAAAATGAAATCATGAGTGGAACGGTGGAGCGCTTTGACAATCGTTTTATCTATGTCAATCTTGGCTCAATCGAAGCACAATTGTCTAAGCAAGACCAGATTCCAGGAGAAGTGTTCCAATCTCATGATCGAATTGAAGTATTTGTCTACAAGGTAGAAGATAATCCACGTGGTGTCAATGTCTTTGTTAGCCGAAGCCACCCTGAAATGATCAAACGTTTGATGGAACAAGAAATTCCTGAAGTCTATGATGGAACTGTTGAGATTATGAGTGTAGCGCGTGAAGCTGGAGATCGTACAAAAGTTGCGGTTCGTAGCCATAATCCAAACGTAGATGCGATTGGGACTATCGTTGGTCGTGGTGGATCGAATATTAAAAAGATTACCAGCAAGTTCCACCCAGCTCGATACGATCAAAAATTAGACCGTATGGTTCCGACAGAAGAAAACATCGATGTCATTGAATGGGTTCCAGATCCAGCTGAATTCATCTACAATGCGATCGCTCCTGCAGAAGTGGACCAAGTTATTTTTGATGATGAAGATAGCAAACATGCTCTCGTTGTGGTTCCAGATAATAAACTATCTCTTGCCATCGGTCGTCGTGGTCAAAACGTTCGTTTGGCAGCTCATTTGACTGGTTACCGCATCGATATCAAATCTGCTAGTGAGTTCGAAGAAATGGAAGCAGCTCAAGAAACTTTTGAAGACCAAGTAGAAAGTGGCGAAGAGCAAGTCGATTAAGAGAGGGAGGGAAAATGGTAAAAACAAGAAAAATCCCTTTAAGAAAATCTGTCGTTTCAAATGAAATTATTGATAAGCGCGATTTGCTCCGCATTGTCAAAAATAAAGAAGGACAAGTCTTTATCGATCCAACTGGCAAAGCCAATGGTCGAGGTGCTTACATCAAGCTAGACAATGAAGAAGCGGCACTTGCTAAGAAAAAGAAAGTTTTTAATCGTAGCTTTAATATGGAAGTGGAAGAAGCTTTCTATGATGAATTGATCGCTTATGTAGATCATAAGGTGAAGAGAAGAGAGTTAGGCCTTGAATAAGCAAAAGATAAGTAATTTGTTGGGCTTGGCGCAAAGAGCAGGAAAACTCATTTCTGGAGAAGAACTCGTGATCAAAGCCATCCAGGAAGAAAAAGCACAATTAGTTTTTCTGGCAAATGATGCAGCTAGTAACCTGACAAAAAAGGTGACAGATAAGGGTCACTATTATGAGGTTCAAGTATCTACCGTGTTTTCAACACTAGAATTAAGCACTGCAATTGGACGTGCCCGTAAGGTCGTCGCTGTTGTAGATGCTGGATTTTCAAAGAAAATGAGGTCTCTTATGGAATAGAAGAGGAGGACAGCAATTGTCTAAGAAAAGATTATACGAAATTGCCAAAGAATTGGGCAAGGAAAGTAAGGAAGTCGTCACTCGTGCGAAAGAATTAGGTTTTGACGTCAAGAGTCATGCATCTAGTGTCGATACTGATGTTGCTGAAAAGTTGATCAAGAGCTTTTCAGCGAAAAAAGAAACAGTCGAAAAGAAAGTAGCAGAAGTGGCTGCCAAGACAACGGCTGTCGCAGAGAAAAAAGAAGCAGCGCCCGTCAAAAAAGAAGGAGCAACTGAGACAAAATCAGTAACGCCAGCTGCTAAACCAAAGAGTCGTAACTTTAAAGCGGAACGAGAAGCGCGTGCAAAAGAGCAGGCTGAACGTAGGAAACAACAAGATAATCGTCCAAAACGCGATCGCAAGGACAATCAGCGTCATGGTGACAACCGAAATCAACGACCACAAGAGCGAAATGAACAACGAAATCAAGGTTCTGAGCGTCGCAATAACCGACCAGATCAAAGACGTAGTGCACAACCCCAAGTGGCACCAAAAGTTGATTTCAAAGCGCGTGCAGCAGCACTGAAAGCTGAACAAAATGCTGAGTACGCACGTGGAAGTGAAGATCGCTACAAACAACAAGCTGCAAAAGCAGAACAAGAACGTCAACAGCGCCGGAAACGGGTAGAAGCACCAGAAGTGAAAGCACCTGTACAGGAGCCAGCTGTTGAGAACCATACAAAACCAGCTGTTGCTGCTGCTCCAGCTCAAGTCGATACACGTCGGAAGAAACAAGCGCGACCAGATAAGAAACGCGATGATTTTGATCGTGAAGAAGATGGTCCAAGAAAACAACAAAGGAATCGAAATAGTCAAAATCAAGTGAGAAATCAGAGAAATAGTAACTGGAATAACAATAAGAAAAATAAAAAAGGAAAGAACAACCGTAATGATGCTCCAAAACCAGTAACAGAGCGTAAATTCCATGAATTACCAAGTGAATTTGAGTATACGGATGGAATGACGGTTGCAGAAATCGCAAAACGCATCAAGCGTGAACCGGCTGAAATCGTCAAGAAACTCTTTATGATGGGAGTCATGGCGACTCAAAACCAATCGCTGGATGGAGATACGATTGAACTCTTGATGGTGGATTATGGAATTGAAGCCAAGAAAAAGGTTGAAGTGGACAATGCCGATATCGAACGCTTCTTCGTTGAAGATGGTTATTTAAATCCAGATGAGTTGGTAGAGCGTCCACCAGTTGTCACCATCATGGGACACGTTGACCACGGGAAAACAACCCTTTTGGATACCCTTCGTAATTCACGTGTAGCAACAGGTGAAGCAGGAGGAATCACTCAGCACATCGGGGCTTATCAAATCGTGGAAAATGGCAAGAAGATTACCTTCTTGGATACACCTGGACACGCGGCCTTTACTTCTATGCGGGCGCGTGGTGCATCTGTTACCGATATTACCATCTTGGTTGTAGCAGCAGATGACGGGGTGATGCCACAGACCATCGAAGCCATCAACCACTCAAAAGCTGCCAATGTTCCAATCATTGTGGCTATTAACAAGATCGATAAACCAGGAGCTAATCCAGAGCGTGTCATCGGTGAATTGGCAGAGCATGGAGTTATGTCAACAGCTTGGGGTGGTGATTCTGAGTTTGTAGAAATCTCAGCTAAGTTCAACCAAAATATCGATGAACTCTTGGAAACGGTCCTTCTTGTGGCTGAAATCCAAGAACTCAAGGCAGATCCAACTGTTCGTGCCATCGGTACTGTTATCGAAGCGCGCTTGGATAAAGGAAAAGGTGCGGTGGCAACCCTCCTTGTTCAACAAGGTACCTTGAATGTCCAAGACCCAATCGTTGTCGGAAATACCTTTGGACGTGTCCGTGCCATGACCAATGACCTTGGCCGTCGTGTGAAAGTAGCTGGACCATCTACTCCGGTTTCTATCACTGGTTTGAACGAAGCGCCGATGGCAGGTGACCATTTCGCGGTTTATGAAGATGAAAAATCAGCGCGTGCAGCAGGTGAAGAACGTGCCAAACGTGCATTGATGAAACAACGTCAAGCAACTAATCGTGTCAGCCTTGAAAATCTCTTTGATACTTTGAAGGCTGGTGAAGTGAAATCTGTTAATGTTATCATCAAGGCTGATGTACAAGGTTCGGTTGAAGCCCTTGCTGCTTCCCTTCAAAAGATTGAAGTAGAAGGTGTCAAAGTGACCATCGTTCACTCAGCGGTTGGTGCTATCAACGAATCAGACGTTACCCTCGCAGAAGCTTCAAATGCCTTCATCATTGGATTTAACGTCCGCCCTACTCCTCAAGCGCGTCAGCAAGCTGAAGCGGATGAGGTAGAAATTCGTCTTCACTCAATCATCTACAAAGTGATTGAAGAAATGGAAGATGCCATGAAGGGAATGTTGGATCCTGAGTTTGAAGAGAAAGTCATTGGGGAAGCGGTTATTCGTGAAACCTTTAAAGTCTCTAAAGTGGGTACCATTGGTGGATTTATGGTCCTCAGTGGTAAGGTCACTCGTGATTCCAAAGTCCGTGTCATTCGTGACGGTGTCGTGATCTATGACGGTGCTCTTGCAAGCTTGAAACACTTCAAAGATGATGTCAAAGAAGTGACAAATGGTCGTGAGGGTGGATTGATGATTGAAGGCTACAATGATATCAAGACCGATGATACCATCGAAGCCTACATCATGGAAGAAATTAAAAAATAAGAGGCTGACTAGGAAAAAAGAGGACCTTTCTCTGATTTCCTAGTTTTTAAACACAAAGCAGAAAGGAGTTCCTATGGCAAGTCATTTTCGGACAGATCGAGTAGGGATGGAAATCAAGCGTGAAGTCAATGAGATTTTACAAAAGAAAGTCCGTGACCCGCGTGTTCAAGGCGTTACTATTACGGATGTTCAAATGCTAGGTGATTTGTCTATGGCCAAAGTGTATTATTCAATTATGAGTGATTTGGCTTCAGACAATCAAAAGGCTCAGACAGGCCTTGAAAAAGCAACAGGAACCATCAAGCGTGAATTAGGTCGGAATTTGAAACTGTACAAGATTCCGGATCTTACTTTTGTCAAAGACGAGTCTATCGAATACGGTAACAAGATCGATGAGATGTTACGCAATTTGAACAAAGACTAGAGAGGTTGGAAATTTTCCACGCCCAGATTGAAAGACAAAGTCTTCTTAGAAACTTTCCTTAGGTGAGTACGGACGTCAGCGAACTTCTTCGAAGTTCCATGACTAATTATTGAGCCTAAGGTCTCAATAATTCCGAGTACCTGAAACTATTAAGTTTCAGGTACTTTTCTCACGACGAAAAGTTTCAGTAGATGATTGAATCACTCTAACGAGTAACATTTCTTTTTATAGAATTTATTAGATTTATAAAAAAGAATAGTTTGTCTACAGTCTCGGGTTGGAAATTTTCCACCCTCTTTTTTTGGCTCTTAAAACGAGGAAAATAAAACAGAAGGAAAAACGGTTTCAAAAAATAATAGAAATTTACAGAAATCTCTTGTGTGATTGGAAATTATCCTTTACAATAGGAGAGGAGTTTTATTTCTGATCTCAAATTTGGAGGAATGAACATGTCGATTAACTGGCAGGAAATTGTATTTAACTTTTTGGGAGGCCTGGGGCTCTTTCTCTATAGTATTAAAACCATGGGAGAAGGCTTGCAACAGGCTGCAGGAGATCGACTTCGATACTATATTGATAAATATACGAGTAATCCCTTTCTAGGGGTTCTAGTAGGGATTGGGATGACTGCCTTGATTCAGTCGAGTTCAGGGGTTACAGTGATTACGGTCGGTCTGGTGAGTGCAGGACTTCTAACCCTCCGTCAAGCTATTGGTATTGTTATGGGGGCCAATATTGGAACGACTATTACCTCCTTTATCATTGGTTTTAAATTAGGAGACTACGCTCTTCCCATGCTCTTTATCGGAGCGGTTTGTCTCTTCTTTACCAAAAATCGTTTGGTTAATAATGTTGGACGAATCGTTTTTGGTGTCGGTGGTATCTTCTTTGCCCTCAACTTGATGAGTGGGGCTATGGAACCTCTTAAAGATTTGCAAGTCTTTCGTGACTATATGGTGCAGTTAAGTAAAAGTCCTATCTTGGGTGTCTTTGTTGGATCAGGCTTAACACTTTTGATTCAGGCCTCTTCTGCAACCATTGGTATCTTGCAAAATCTCTATGCTAGTCATTTGATTGACCTGAAAGGAGCCCTCCCAGTTCTCTTTGGTGATAATATCGGAACGACCATTACAGCTATCATTGCTTCCTTGGGAGCTAATATTGCGGCCAAACGTGTGGCAGGTGCCCATGTAGCCTTTAATGTTATCGGAACCATTATCTGTCTTGTCTTCCTTGTTCCGTTTACCTCTTTGATTCAATGGTTTGAAACGACTCTTCATTTATCCCCAGAAATGACCATAGCCTTTGCTCACGGAACCTTTAATATAACCAATACCATCATCCAGTTCCCATTCATTGGAGCTTTGGCATACTTTGTGACCAAGCTGATTCCTGGTGAGGATGAGGTTGTCAAATATGAACCGCTCTACTTGGATGAAAACTTGATCACCCAAGCGCCTTCGATTGCTCTTGGAAATGCGAAAAAAGAGTTGCTTCATTTAGGTGGATATGCAGACAAAGCTTTTAATCTTTCTTATGATTATATTGTTCATCAAAATGAGAAAACAGCTGAAAAGGGTCATAAGACAGAAGAAGCCATCAATACCATTGATGATGATTTGACTCGCTACCTGATTCGTTTGTCAAGTGAAGCCTTGAGTCCGAGAGAAAGTGAAGTTCTCACCAATATCTTGGATTCTTCACGGGATTTGGAGCGGATTGGAGATCACGCGGAAGCCTTGATCAATCTGACCGATTATTTAATTCGTAAGAAAGTGGTCTTTTCAGAAGCGGCCTTGGCTGAATTGGAAGATATTTACAACCAAACCCATCAATTTGTAGAGGATGCCTTAAAAGCTGTTGAGAACAATGATGTGAGTCTTGCAAACCAATTGGTAGCACGTCACGAGGCAATTGAAAAGTTGGAGAAAAGACTTCGGAAAACCCATATTCGTCGTTTGAACCAAGGCGAATGTACACCTCAAGCCGGAGTAAACTTTATTGATATCATTTCTCACTATACACGTGTTGCAGACCATGCCATGAATCTCGCTGAAAAAGTACAAATCGAGCAAATTTAAGGAACGTCAAACAGAGTAAGTAGGAAGCTTACTCTGTTTTTTGTTGGATTCTATTCAAAAATAGGTCTAGACCATTTACAAATGGAAGTGAAAGCGTTATAATATGTATGAATATAAATGGAACACAGTTCCTACAATGGAAAGGACGATTTTATGTCTACATATATTAAAGCAGATCAATTTTATTATCCACATGGGGTTCGCCGCGGAGGCTATTTGGAGCTTGTTGATGGCAAGTTTGGAAAACATGTGGAAAGCTTACCAGAAGGTGCGGATGTGCTGGATTATTCTGGTTACAGCATTGCGCCTGGCCTCGTAGATACCCATATTCACGGATTTGGTGGGGTAGATGTGATGGATAATAATATCGAAGGCACTCTCCATACCATGAGTGAAGGGCTCTTGAGTACAGGGGTTACGAGCTTTTTGCCTACGACCCTTACTTCCTCTTACGAACAACTTTTGGCAGTAACTGAAAATATCGGTGCACGATACAAAGAAGCAACAGGAGCTAAGATTCGCGGGATTTATTTTGAAGGACCTTATTTTACAGAAAAATACAAGGGAGCTCAAAACCCATCTTATATGAAGGATCCAAGTATGGAAGAATTCCGGGCTTGGCAAAAAGCTGCCAATGGTCTGTTGAATAAGATTGCCCTTGCTCCCGAGCGTGAAGGGGTGGAAGAATTTGTTCGGACCATTACAGGAGAAGGGGTGACAGTCGCTTTGGGACACTCCAATGCTACTTTTGAAGAAGCTAAAAAAGCGGTTGATGCAGGTGCGAGTGTCTGGGTGCATGCCTACAATGGTATGCGTGGTTTGACGCACCGTGAACTCGGTATGGTTGGTGCCATGTATGAGTTGCCTCATACCACAGCAGAGTTGATCTGTGATGGCCATCACGTTGATCCGCTAGCATGTGATATCCTGATGAAACAAAAAGGAAAAGAAAATGTTGCCTTGATTACTGACTGTATGACAGCTGGGGGATTAGAAGACGGGGATTATATGCTTGGGGAATTCCCAGTCGTGGTTGCTGAAGGGACTGCTCGCTTGAAATCAACTGGTAATCTAGCTGGCTCAATCTTGAAATTGAAAGATGGATTAAAAAATGTTGTAGAGTGGGGGATTGCTAACCCTTACGAAGCAGTGATGATGGCCAGCCTCAATCCGGCAAAATCAGTCCATATTGATGATGTTTGTGGTCAAATTCGAGAAGGATATGACGCGGACTTCATCGTGCTTGATCAAAATTTGGATCTGGTTGCGACCTATCTCGATGGGGTCAAACGTTACCAAGCTACCAATTAGATTCAAGAATCGAAGATAGAATACTTCCTCTCTAAGTCATACCTAGAGAGGTTTTTGTTTACCGATGGTAGTGCAATTTTGTGAATGCTGTCTTTTCATGCTATAATGGGAATTGAAATGTGAGGTAGCTTATGAAGGCAATTGATATACGTTTTTTATTGATGGGAATTTTTTTCTTGCTCTATGGGATTGTAAGAAAAAATATCTTTATTGTGATTGTTGGTGGGGCATTTTTACTCTATAGTTTTTATAGCAAGAAGATGGAGCCAACCAAGAAGAATATTTTTAAGCCAGAGCTCAAGCTTCGAGGGCCTAAGAAACCGAAATCGAAGAAAGGAAAGAAAAAATGAACAATTATCGTTTAAATAATGGGGTGGAGATTCCTGTATTAGGATTTGGAACCTGGAAAGCAGCAGATGGAGAAGAAGCCTATCAAGCTGTCTTAGCTGCTTTAAAAGCAGGTTACCGCCATATCGATACAGCTGCGATTTATCAGAATGAAGAGAGTGTGGGTCGGGCCATTAAAGACAGTGGTCTTGCGCGCGAAGACCTGTTTATTACCACCAAACTTTGGAATACTCATCACACCTATGAAGACGCTCAAGCTGCTTTGGAAGAGTCTCTTGAGAAACTAGGCTTGGACTATGTAGATCTTTATTTGATTCATTGGCCAAATCCAAAACCTCTTCGAGAAAATGATGCTTGGAAACAACGAAATGCTGAGGTTTGGCGGGCAATGGAAGATATGCTAGCTGCTGGCAAGGTTCGGGCTATTGGCATTAGCAATTTTCTTCCTCATCATTTGGAAGCGCTCCTTGAAACAGCTCGGGTCATCCCAGCTGTGAACCAAATTCGTCTAGCACCTGGGGTTTACCAAAGCGAAGCCATTGCTGTAAGTCGCAAGCATGGTATCTTACTAGAGGCTTGGGGACCTTTTGGCCAAGGGGAGTTGTTCCAAAATGAACAAGTAAAAGAAATGGCTGCCAAATATGGAAAGACCGTTGCTCAACTAGCCTTGGCTTGGAGTTTACAAGAAGGCTTCCTTCCATTGCCAAAATCGGTTACGCCTGAGCGGATTGCGAGTAATCTAAATTGCTTTGATTTTGAATTGGCGGCAGATGATGTGGAACTCCTGCGCCATCTTCCGGTTGAAGCAGGTGCACCAGATCCGGACACCAAAGATTTTTAAAAGAGAATTTCTATTCATTAATGAAAACCGAGGACAGTTTCGTTCTCGGTTTTTAAAAACCTTTCAATGATTAAATAATTTTAAAACTCCAACAAAAACAGATGTTCTATAATACTTTCCCATTCTAATTTACAATTTTCCGAACGAAAATAAATTAATAGCTAGTAATATTCGTGAATGTTACATTTGTGTTACAATTTGTTTTTTGAATGAATTTTCAGATAATTTTGCGTTATAATAGTTACTATTAAAATAAAAGGGGAGTTTCTATGAATAGACAAGAACGTTTTTCATTAAGAAAATACAAATTTGGTGTAGCCTCAGTTTTATTAGGGGCTGTTTTGGTATTTGGATCTGCACAAGCGAGTGCAGAAGAACAAGCGGCCAGCCAAACGAGTGCTGGAACACAGCTTGTAGCCACTACTCAACAGGCACCTGCTGAAGAAGAGCATTCACAAGCAACAGAAGCAAGTACAGCAGTTGCTAGTGAGAAAGTAGAAGTTGCAAAAGAAGTAACAGTTGCTGAAAAGACAACGAATACAACAGAAGCAGCTCTTATTGAAAAAACAGAAGCTCCGAAAGAAGCAGCTGCTGTTCCAGAAACAAAACCGGAAGTAGCAGAAAAACCTGTAGAAAAAGCAACAGAAGTGGCTTCTGCGACAAGTTCAGAAACAACGAATCGCCATGAGGCAGCTGAAAAACCTCAAAGCATCGAAAGTGACGAAATTATTACTGTTCCCCAAACCTGGAAGCAAGGCTATAAAGGGGAAGGGATGGTTGTTGCCGTTATCGACTCTGGCTTGGATGTGAACCACGAGGTTCTTCGGATTACCGATCCTTCAAAAGCTAAGTTTAAAAACCAAGAAGAAATCGAAGCTGCTAAGAAAGCGGCAGGAATTGATTATGGTAAATGGTACAACGACAAGGTTGTCTACGCTTATGACTACTTTGATGGTACCGACAATATCAAAGAGGCCGAAAGAGATTCTCACGGGATGCACGTTACAGGGATTGCAACAGGGAATCCTGATAAAGAAGCAGGAAACGGTGAAAAGATCTATGGTGTAGCACCAGAAGCGCAAGTTATGTTTATGCGTGTCTTTTCAGATCGTCAAAAAACAACAGGATCTGCTCTTTATGTAAAAGCAATTGATGATGCTGTAGCTCTTGGTGCAGATACTATCAACATGAGTCTTGGCTCTACGACTGGTTCTACGGTCAATGCGGATTCAGATATTGTAGATGCCATTAAACGAGCGCGCGCTAAAGGCGTATCTGTCTTAATTTCTGCAGGAAATAGCAATACTTTTGGGAATGGTTATTCTAGACCAGCAGCTGAAAATCCAGATTATGGTTTGGTCGGAAATCCTTCAACAGTAGAGGACTCCATCTCTGTTGCTTCTATCAATAATAAAATCATTACCACAGAAGTTTTTGAAGTCAAAGACCTTGAAGGAAATGCAGAATTAGATAACGGGAAATTTGACTACAGTAAATCTGCAACAGATACAGACTTTGAAAAAGGTAAAGAATATGAGTATGTATCTGTTGGCCTTGGGAAAGAAGATGATTTCAAAGATCTAGATCTTACTGGTAAATTAGCGCTTATTCAACGTGGAGAAATCCCATTCACAGAAAAAATTGCTAATGCCCTCCATCATGGTGCAGTAGGGGCTATGGTCTACAATAATGTGGAAGGATCAAACCTTGGAATGTCAATTGATGGGGATGCTAAGAAAATTCCATCTGTCTTCATTTCAAAACGCTATGGGGAAGCTCTTAAAGCTGGATCTTACAAAGTTATCTTTAACAATACTATGGCCAACCGTCCATCTCCAGAAGCAGACCAATTGTCTGATTTTTCAAGCTGGGGTGTAACAACAGATGGTCAGTTAAAACCAGATGTCACAGCACCTGGTGGGAATATCTTCTCTTCTTTAAATGACAATACCTATGGGGATATGAGTGGTACTAGTATGGCCTCACCTCACGTAGCAGGTGTTGCAGCCTTGGTTAAAGAATACCTTGTGAAGAACCATCCAGAATTGACTCCAGAACAAGTTTCTGCAACTGTTAAGGCCTTGATTATGTCTACGGCTAAACCACACGTTAACAAAGAAACGGGTGTCTATACTTCACCACGCCAACAAGGAGCAGGGGTTGTTGACACAGCAGCAGCCGTTTCAACAGACTTGTATGTGACTGGTGAAAACAACTATCCAAGCGTTACTCTTGGTAATGTTGGAGATAGCTTTACCTTTGATGTCACAGTCCACAATATTTCAGATACCGATCGTACCTTGAAAATGTTGGTGAATACTGACACAGATGAAGTGAAGGATGGTAAATTTACCCTACGTCCACGTAAATTAACAGAAACTGCTTGGCCTGAAGTAACCGTGAAAGCACATAGTTCTGAAACAGTTACAGTGAAAGTCGACACAAGTAAATTCACAGAAGAATTAAGCAAAGAAATGCCAAATGGCTATTTCCTTGAAGGATTTGTTCGTTTTGTCGATCCAGCAGATGATGGGGATGTAGTTAGCTTGCCGTTTATGGGATTCAAGGGAGAATTCCAAAACCTTCCAGCTGTTGAAAAACCAATCTATGATTTGGTTCGCGAAGGAAAAGATGGCTTCTACTATCATGTTCCAAAAGATTTGAATATCTCCTCTAGTGCCAATGTTTCTGCGCTTGTTACCCTGCAAAATGACCTTCTCCTCACACAAGGAAAACGAGATGGTCGTCGGATTACAGTTCTTGGTATTGAAGAAAATGCGGAAGGTACACATTCTCTTCAATTAGATGAGAATGGAAATGTTCGCATTGCCATTTCACCAAATGAAGATGGAAATAAAGATCTCGTTGAATACAAGACGGTTGCTCTTCGAAACATTGAAAACCTTCATGCAACTGTCTATGCAGCAAGCGATACGGAACATAAAAATCCACTGTGGGAAGGAACTCCATCTGATCATCGTAAGAACTTCTTTGATGGCAATGAAAAGAACCCACGTAGCTATACACTAGATAACACTGCTTGGAACGGTACCGATGCAAATGGGAAAGCAGTAGCAGATGGTGTATATGATTATGTCATTCGTTACACACCAATGGTTCCTGGAGCTGAGGAGCAATCAACAACCTTCAAGGTTCAAGTCGATACTCAAAAACCAGTGATCACATCTGGATATATCCGTTTCAAAGATGGGGCTCAACAGTTTGTAGCACGTAAAGCCAAAGATGTTGGCGATGGTGGTATCTTAACTGAAAAACTCGTCTACGTGACCCCATTTGATGATAAAGGGACAATGGTCCAAACCAGTGAAGATAAGAATGGTACACGTGCGCTTGAAAATTACCATGTGATCAAGGCCAATGCAGATGGTAGCTTCGATCTTCCTGAAAACATCGATAAGAAGAATATCTACTACTATGTAGAAGACTTTGCGGGGAACGTAGATTATGTTTCACTAGCTGATTTAGTTCGGGATCAAAATAGTGGTCGGGTTCAAATTGCAGTTCGTGACGCTAAAACGAACAAAGATTTGGATACTATGTATGTTTACCGAATCAAAGATAGCAATGGTCAATACGTATCAGTTGATAAGACAAAAGATATTAACTTCTTGAACTTTGGTCATTATACTGCAGAAATCTTTACGTATGATCGTACAGAAGTGAAATTTGTCAGTAGCTTGACGCAAGAATTTGATTTGACAGAGGATAATAGTTTCCAAACGATCGCTTTCCTTGCCAATACTTTAGAATATGCACCAGTTAGCATCAGCTTTGATCAACCGGTTTCAAAAGCAGCTACGATCGTATTAAAAGGGGCAGATGGTGAAAACTTTGTATTGCCAGCTGAAAAATATGGTAAAAATGGCTTTGGTAAATCTGTAGCAACTGGTCAATATACCTTGGTTGCAACTCTTCCTACAGGCTATGAACTAGCTGAGGAAGCACCAGTGATCTCAGTTGTCGCAGGACGCAACAATAATTATCGTATTGGAGTAATCTCAAAAGTGGATCTCTTGGCTGCTTTGAACAACCAAGCAGATGTTACAAAGACAGCGCAATACTTCAATGCCAGTGCGGATAAGAAGGAAGCCTATGATCAAGCCTTGCAAGCTGCCCAAGCAGCCTTGACCAACAAGGTTAGTCAAGAGCAAGTCAACCAAGCTCTAGCTAGTCTTGAAGCTGCCAGCCAAGCTTTGGATGGGAAAGATTCAAACGTTGCGGCCTTGAAAGAAGCCATGCAGGCTTACGATGCTACGACTAAAACTGGTCGTTATGCCAATGCCAAAGAAAAAGTACGTCGCGACTACGATCGTGCTTTCCAAAAAGTTGCCTTGCTTGCAGTTGATCCGACTGTGAAACAAGAACAAATCAATCAAGCACTTGCTGAGCTTAGCCGTGCGGAAGGAAAATTAAACGGGAAAGCAACTGATTTTTCAAGCCTTGAAAAATACATCAAGGAAGAATTGAAGTTCCAAGAAAAGAATGCTAAATTCATCTATGCTGGAAATGAAGAAAAAGAAGCTTACCTAGCAGCCTTCAAGGATGCACAAACTATCCTTTCAAATCCAGGAGCAAGCCAACAAGATGTGAAAGATGCTTTGACAGCCTTGAAGAATGCCAAGAAAAAACTTCATGGTAAAAAACCAAGAGCTGCGAGACGTCCATAAGAAAAACAACCTTGTTTGTTAGCCTAAAATCCGTATGAAACGATTGTTTCATGCGGATTTTAATTTACAAGTTACTAAAAATCTGCTATAATACTAGTCAAGAAAGAAGGGCTTACGGCGTTTTTCTAGCGAGCTTGGGATAGTGAGAGCCAAGTAGAGCAAAGTAAGCAAGTGGCGCTTTCTCTCAGTAAAAAGCTGAGTAAAGTAAAATAAAATGAAGTAATAAATTAGGGTGGAACCGCGTTTCTGACGCCCCTAGGTCAAAGGACTTAGGAGCAGAGACACGGTTCTTTTTGTATCCTAAGTCACAAGAAACTTTATGAATAAGGAGTATTCAATGTCAAAAAAACTAACCTTTCACTGCGTTAGTGACAGAGACCTCCTTACAGTCGAACTGCCACACGCTCAGCACTAGGGTGCCTGAGCTAGACGCAGTACTAACTCGTCTTGCTTCGTAAAATCGACGAGGCAGACTCGTGTCGCAAGAAATTATAGAAAAAGGAGTAAAACATGTCTAAAAAATTGACTTTCCAGGAAATCATCCTTACTTTGCAGCAATACTGGAATGACCAGGGTTGTATGCTCATGCAGGCTTATGATAACGAAAAAGGTGCGGGAACCATGAGTCCTTACACCTTCCTTCGTGCCATTGGTCCTGAGCCATGGAATGCGGCTTATGTAGAGCCATCACGTCGTCCAGCGGACGGTCGTTACGGAGAAAACCCCAACCGTCTTTACCAACACCACCAATTCCAAGTGGTCATGAAACCATCACCATCAAACATCCAAGAGCTCTACCTTGAATCATTGGAAAAATTGGGGATCAATCCTTTGGAACACGATATCCGTTTCGTTGAAGATAACTGGGAAAACCCATCAACTGGTTCAGCTGGTCTAGGTTGGGAAGTTTGGCTTGATGGTATGGAAATCACTCAGTTCACCTACTTCCAACAAGTTGGTGGATTGGCAACTGGTCCGGTAACTTCTGAGGTCACTTACGGATTGGAACGTTTTGAAGTTTCTGACCAAGATATGCTTCTTGAAAACTTCGAAAAATTTGAAAAAGAAGCAGGACGTGCTTTGGAATTGGGTCTTGTTCACCCGGCCTATGATTACGTTTTGAAATGTTCACATACCTTTAACTTGCTAGATGCACGTGGTGCTGTTTCTGTTACAGAACGCGCTGGATACATTGCCCGCATCCGTAACTTGGCCCGTGTCGTAGCCAAAACCTTCGTTGCAGAACGTAAAAAACTTGGTTACCCACTTCTTGACGAAGCCACACGCGCCAAACTCCTAGCAGAAGAGGAAGAATAAAAAGAGCGTATTAGATGGGATTGACTGATAGAGCAATCCTACAGAACCAGTTGCCGCAGTGATAAAGGTATCGTTAGAGAAACTAACGATACCAGGCAAAATTGGAGACCTTAGGCTCCAATTTTAGCAATGAAACGACGAAGTCGGTTGCTTGCGTGCCAATCACATAAGGCAAACTGGAAAAAAAAGATATTTTTCGGAGAAAAAACATGACAAAAAACTTATTAGTAGAACTAGGACTTGAAGAGTTGCCAGCCTACGTTGTCACACCAAGTGAAAAACAACTGGGTGAGAAAATGGCAGCCTTCTTGGATGACAACCGTCTTTCATACGAAAGCATTCAAACCTTCTCAACGCCCCGCCGTTTGGCTGTCCGTGTGATTGGTTTGGCGGATCAACAAACAGATTTGACCGAAGATTTTAAAGGACCTTCTAAGAAAATCGCCTTGGATGCAGATGGAAACTTCTCAAAAGCGGCTCAAGGATTCGTCCGTGGGAAAGGTTTGACGGTTGACGATATCGAATTCCGTGAAGTCAAAGGGGAAGAGTACGTTTATGTTACGAAGCACGAAGCTGGAAAACCTGCCAAAGAAGTCTTGGCTGGCCTTCCAGAAGTGCTTGCTTCAATGACCTTCCCTGTTAGCATGCACTGGGCTAACAACACCTTTGAATACATTCGCCCAGTTCACACCTTGATCGTTCTTTTGGGTGATGAAGCGCTTGACCTTAATTTCTTGGATATCCAGTCAGGACGTGTGAGTCGTGGACACCGTTTCCTTGGACATGAAGTGGAAATTACCAATGCGGATTCTTATGAAGAAGACCTTCGTACCGTTTACGTGATTGCGGATAGCAAAGAACGTGAAAACATGATTCGTGAGCAAATCAAGGCTATCGAAGCAGAACAAGGTGTTCAAGTTCAAATCGAAGAAGGCCTTTTGAATGAAGTCTTGAACTTGGTCGAATACCCAACTGCCTTTATGGGAAGTTTTGACACTAAATATTTAGACGTTCCAGAAGAGGTTTTGGTGACATCAATGGAAACACACCAACGTTACTTTGTTGTACGTGACCTTGATGGTCAGCTGAAACCAAACTTCATCTCCGTCCGTAATGGGAACGCTGAGCACTTGGAAAATGTCGTTCGAGGAAATGAAAAAGTCTTGGTGGCACGTCTTGAAGATGGTGAATTCTTCTGGCGTGAAGACCAAAAACTTAAGATTGAAGACCTGGTTGCTAAATTGGCACACGTGACCTTCCATGAAAAAATTGGTTCTCTTTCAGAACACATGGCGCGTGCTGGTGTCATTGCAGCGTCACTAGCTGAGCAAGCTGGTTTGACAGCTGAAGAAAGAGCAGCCGTCGCTCGTGCAGCTGAAATCTACAAATTTGACCTCTTGACGGGTATGGTCGGAGAGTTCGATGAATTGCAAGGAATCATGGGTGAAAAATACGCCCTCCTTGCTGGTGAAGATGCTGCGGTAGCGACAGCTATCCGTGAGCACTACCTTCCTGATTCAGCAGACGGAGCCCTTCCAGAGACTAAGGTTGGTGCCATCCTTGCCCTTGCAGATAAATTGGATACCCTCCTTTCCTTCTTCTCAGTAGGCTTGATTCCATCAGGTTCCAATGACCCTTATGCGCTTCGTCGTGCAACACAAGGGATTGTCCGTATCTTGGATGCCTTTGGCTGGCATATCCCTATGGATGAGTTGATTGACAGCCTTTACGCTCTTTCATTTGATAGCCTTTCTTATGATAATCAAGCAGAAGTGCTCAACTTCATCAAGGCGCGTGTGGACAAGATGATGGGACGCACAGCAAAAGATATCAAAGACGCTGTTCTTGCTGGTTCAAACTTTGTCGTGGCAGATATGTTGGAAGTAGCTGACGCTCTCTCAGAAGCTACGAAGACGGATGGTTACAAGGCAGCTGTTGAATCCCTCTCACGTGCTTTCAACTTGGCAGATAAAGCAGATGCTTCAGTAGCGGTCGATGCCAGTCTCTTTGAAAATGATCAAGAAAAAGCTCTTGCTAAAGCAATTGAAGAGCTTGAATTGACTGGTGCAGCTAGTGACAAATTGACTCAACTCTTTGCTCTTAGCCCAGTCATTGATGCCTTCTTTGACAATACTATGGTGATGGCAGAAGATGAGGCGGTTAAAAACAACCGTTTGGCCCTTCTTGCAGGCCTTGTAGCGAAAGCTAACGCTGTTGCAGCCTTCAACCAATTGAACACAAAATAAGTACCTGATGACAGGTAGAAAGTAGGTTTTATTATGACACCTGAAAAAATCGCTCGGATCAATGAGCTTGCTAAAAAGAAAAAAACAGAAGGTTTGACTCCTGAAGAAGCAGTGGAACAAGCAAAACTACGTGAAGAATACATTGAAGGTTATCGTCGTTCGGTTCGTCACCACATCGAAGGGATCAAAATTGTGGATGAAGAAGGTAACGATGTAACACCTGAGAAACTACGCCAAGTGCAACGTGAAAAAGGTTTGCATGGCCGTAGTCTCGATGACCCTAATTCATAAGCAAAAGAGTGCTGGAAGAGATTTCAGCACTCTTTTTAATCTATAAAATTCAGAATATTCTGGACTGGATTGACCAATTTTTAAAAACATGGTATAGTAGATTGTATGAAAATTTGAAGTATACTTTTCTGAAAATGTACAGAAAAAGAATTGGAGTAATTATATGTCAAAAAAACATCATACTGGTGAAGAAACCGAAAATGGGATGGTTCGTGGTCTGCAAAATCGGCATGTTCAGCTGATCGCTATTGCAGGAACCATCGGGACAGGACTCTTTCTTGGAGCCGGTCGTTCCCTTTCTTTGACAGGGCCCTCTATTATTTTAGTCTATATGCTGACTGGCGCCTTCATGTACTTGATGATGCGGGCAATCGGAGAAATGCTCTATATGGACCCTGATCAACACACCTTTATCAATTTTATCACCAAGTATATAGGAAAAGGTTGGGGTTATTTTTCAGGATGGTCCTATTGGGTCTCCTTGGTATTTTTGGGAATGGCAGAGATCACCGCTGTTTCCAACTATGTCCAGCTTTGGTTTCCAAATTGGCCAGCCTGGCAGATTCAAATTATCTTTTTAGCGCTCTTAAGTTGTGTAAACTTGATCGCTGTGAAGGTTTTTGGAGAGGTTGAATTCTGGTTTGGAATGATCAAGATTGTCACTATTTTAGCCTTGATCGCAACAGGGATCTTTATGGTGACGACGAACTTTGAAACACCAGCTGGACACGCTAGCTTAACCAATATTACCAATGGTTTTCAAATGTTTCCAAATGGTTGGGTCAAGTTCGTCATGGCCTTCCAAATGGTCTTCTTTGCTTATCAAGCGATCGAGTTTGTTGGAATCACTACTTCTGAAACAGCTAATCCCCGCCAAGTATTGCCAAAAGCTATTAAAGAAATTCCAATCCGAATTGTGATTTTTTATGTAGGGGCTTTGTTGGCGATTATGGCTATTTTCCCTTGGCAACAGCTTCCTGTCAATAAATCACCGTTTGTAACAGTCTTTCAGATGGTAGGAATCAAGTGGGCAGCAGGATTGATTAATTTTGTCGTACTGACAGCTGCTGCATCTTCCTTGAATTCCACCCTCTATTCAACAGGGCGTCACTTGTACCAGATTGCAAAAGAAACACCAAACAGCAAAGTGATGAATCGTTTGAAACTGAATAGCTTATCTCGTATGGGGATTCCAAGTCGCGCGATTATTTTTTCTGCGATTGTGGTTGCTGTTTCAGCCTTTATCAATGTCTTGCCAGGTGTCTCAGATGCCTTTGCCTTGATTACGGCATCTTCTTCTGGTGTCTACATTGCTATTTACATTTTGACTATGCTTGCCCATCTTAAGTACCGTAAATCGAAAGAATTTATGCCAGATGGTTTTGTCATGCCAGCCTATAAAGTGTTGAATCCATTAACCATTGTTTTCTTCCTCTTTGTATTCGTTTGTCTCTTCTTGCAAGAATCAACATACATTGGAGCGATTGGAGCAACCATCTGGATCATTCTTTTTGGGATTTACAGCAATTGGAAACATAATCAATAAACCGCAAGAGAGTGGGACAGAAATCGGTAATTCGTTAGAATTCGATTTCGTCGTCCCACCTCCGCACAGTTGAGTAGGGCTGTAAAAGCTGATGAAATCAGCGT
>JAWDWJ010000017.1:0-38754 GCA_032477695.1 Streptococcus parasanguinis | reverse complement strand
CGCAGTGGTTGAGTGGGCTCTACTACGCTGATTTCATCAGCTTTTACAGCCCTACTCAACTGTGCGGAGGTGGGACGACGAAATCGAATTCTAACGAATAACCGATTTCTGTCCCACTCTCTCTTTTCTTACAACAAATGTGCTTCGTGTTTTTGGAAGACTTCTTTTCCAAGCTCTACTAACTTGGTGATCAAATCTGTATAGTTGAGACCCATATTGTCCCAAAGCAAAGGATACATAGACCATTGGGTAAAGCCTGGCATGGTATTGAGCTCATTTAAGAAGATCTCCCCTTTATCGGTATAGAAGAAATCACAACGAGCTAAGCCCAAACCACCGATCGCACGAAAGGCTTTTTCTGCGTTGGAACGCATGGTTTTTACAACCTCAGGGTCCAATTGAGCTGGAATGGCCATGGTAATTTTATTGTCGATGTATTTGGCATCGTAATCATAGAAGGCAACATCTTTGACAACTTCACCTGGCAAGGTACTTTTTACATCATAGTTTCCAAGGAGCCCAACTTCGATCTCACGCGCATTGACCCCTTGTTCTACCAAGACACGGCTATCGTACTTGAAGGCCAATTTGAGAGCAGTCCGAAGTTCTGTTTGGTTTTCAGATTTTGAAATCCCAACACTAGATCCCATATTGGATGGTTTAGTAAAGACAGGATAAGAGAGAGTGGCTTCAATTGTAGCAATTTTCTCCTCCAAGTCATCACCTTCTACTACAGCTACATAGGGAACTTGTGGAATCCCTGCAGATTCCAAAACCCGTTTGGTGGTGATCTTGTCCATTGCGACACTAGAAGCCAAGATGCCACAGCCGACATAAGGCATTTTCAAAACTTCTAAGAAGCCTTGAATAGAACCATCTTCACCCATTGGTCCATGAAGAACCGGAAAGATAACTGCTCCTTCCTTGTAAATCGCTGATGGTGCGACTTTTTTAGACCAGTCCACTGTATTGTTGGTCATCAATTTCTCATCATCCGCTGGCTTCTCTTCAAAAGCTTGCGTCTGGATGAAATCTCCTGACTGCGTAATAAAATAGGTCTGAACCGAAAATGCTTGGTAATCAATCGCGCGCATCACACTTTCAGCTGAAAGAACAGATACTTCACGTTCTGCACTACGTCCACCATATAACAGGATTAAGTCTTGTTTACTCATAGTTTCTCCCTAATTGTTCCCTTGATTTCTTACTTGATAGTATACCACAATGATAGCCCTTTCGAAAGAACTTCTCTTATAATTCTGTCCGATTTTCGATCGCGCGAAGAAGGGTCACTTCGTCCGCATACTCGATATCGGCTCCAACTGCTAGACCCCGTGCCAAACGGGTCACTTTGATGCCTGCTGGTTTGAGCACGCGTGAGATATACATAGATGTCGCTTCCCCGTCTGCCGTCGCATTGGTCGCAACAATGACCTCAGTAACTGTTCCATCCATCAAGCGACTGAGCAAACTCTTGAGATTGATATCATCGGGTCCCACGCCATTCATGGGTGAGATCAAGCCATGCAAGACATGGTAGCGACCGTGGTATTCCTGGATATTTTCCATAGCAGAGACATCCCGGCTATCTTCTACAACAAGAATGAGGGATGGATCCCGCGTTTCATCTCGACAAATCTCGCAGGTTTCTTCATCAGTCAAATTGCCACAAATACTGCAATACCCTAGCTCACGCTTGGCATTCAGTAAGTTCTTGGCAAATTCATTAACATCATCATCTGACATGCCAATAGTGTAAAAAGCAAGACGGGTCGCTGTTTTGATCCCAATTCCTGGCAACTTCGAATAGCTGTCAATTAATTTTGCAATAGGTGCTGGATAAAGCATAGTTTCCTTTCTAATTCATGGGGTGTTTCTGATTGTATAAGTTAATAATGTCACGCGTAATGGAATGACTAACCGTCGCCTGTAGATTGGTATTATGTGGAAAGACCACCGCTACCGCAATCTTTGGATTATTCGATGGTGCATACGCCACCACATTGGTATTAATGGCTTGTTTGCCTCCATCGACAGTGGTTTCAGCTGTACCAGTCTTTGCACTGATAGGCACACTGGCCCCACGACCAACGGTTTTTCCTGTCGTCAACCCACTTGTACCATTAGCAACCTGGTAAAACCCTTGCTTGATCAAAGCCATGTCTTCCGCTGAGATATGGACTTGATTGAGCTCCTTGGCTTCGATCGATTTTTTCAACTGACCGAGGCCACCTTGATCATTATTGTCATAGATTCCTTCGACGACATGAGGACTCACCCGCTTCCCATCATTTGCAACGGTTGCCGCATACTGAGCCAATTGCATAGGGGTGTAGTTGTCAAACTGGCCAAAGGCATTGGTCAAATAATTGCCGACTGTATACTCTTTCGGGATAAAACCTGTCGATTCATTGGGAAGGTCAATCCCCGTTGATGTTCCAAGACCGTACTCTGCAAAAGTAGAACGCAGTTTTTTCATAGCAGGATCCACTTGATCCACTTGCAAGGTCATATTTGGAGTGTAGGGTTGCCCCATCATCTTAAGGGCAATTTGAACCATATAGGTATTAGAAGAGTATTCCAATGCTTCTACCGCATTGATGGAACGGCTACCGTATTGGGTAAACCAAGAATTGATCGGAGCTGATCCTGCAAAAACAATCGGCTGATCGGTCAGAACCTGATTGCCGGAAATGGCTCCATTTTCCCATCCAGAAGTCAAGGTTGCCCCTTTGACCACGGATCCTGGGACGAAAACATTGGTGACTGTTCCCAAAGCATCGGTTGATAAATCTTGACTACCAGCCTGGTGTTTGATCCCTGCCATGGCAAGGACTTTCCCTGTATCAGGCTCAAGGGCTACAGCATAGACACCTTCGGAGTAGGTCGCGTTTCCAGCTTGCAACTCTGCGCTAAAGGCAGAGCGGAGAATATCTTCCACCCCTTTTTGGAAATCCAAGTCAATCGAGAGCTTGAGGTTTTCCCCCTTAGCTCCTTTTGAAATGTCTACCACTTTATCCATGTTACCATTTTTATCCAGGAGAATTTCTTTTTCACTGCGTTTTCCTTGAAGGACGTTTTCGTATTCCTTTTCGAGATAAGACGTTCCAACCCGGTCATTGAGAGCATAGCCTTTTTTGACATAGTCCTCGACTTCTTCTGCTGGAAGTCCCGCCTGCTCAGTCGAAACCGTTCCGATGATAGAAGCTAAAGGAGTATCCAGAACCTTGCGGTCCCAGCTGGTCGTGATGGCAATTCCAGGAAGGTCCTGACTGTCAGCCGCGATGGTCGCAATCTGCTCAGCTCCTAGTGCTTGCGTCGAAATAATCCCCGTCGCAAAATTCTCCACAGCATTCATTTGGCTATAAAGATAGATAATCTTTTTCTCATCATCTGTGTAACCGAGTTTTGAAGGGTCAATGCTGTCCGCTGCCGCTTGATAGATTTTAGCTTCTGGTAGACGATTGCCATCAGTATCAAATTTCTTTTTCTCAGGCAGGTGCTCTACGACCTCTTGGTAGACTTTGGTATTGGCTAGATAGTAATCCACTTCTTGCCGTTCGGTCACTTGAGGATTTTCTACATCGACATACTGCAAGAGTTTTCCAGCTGTCTCTCGCATTTCTTGGGCCGTCATTTTACGATCCCGCGTAAAGGTCAAGACTTGTTTTCCCACATTTTCCACCAAGGGCTTACCAGAAGCATCATAAATTTGCCCTCGCACACTCCCTTGTTTGACCGTCTTTTTGGTAGCTTTTGCCAATTTATCCGTATAGTAGGCTTGGTGAGAGATCTGCATATAGCCAAGTCGGGCAATCAGAACCAAAAAAAGAAGGCAAATCAAACTAAACAGCAGGTAGAGTCTGCGTGTTATCGAATGATTCTCAAACTTCCGTATTTTCTTCTTCATGAAATGTTCTATCCTTCTTTTCTAATCAACACTTACCTTCCATTTTACTATTTTTCCAAGAGTATCTCAAGAAAAGGAAGGGACCTTTCCTCCTTTTTTACAAGGAAAAAAGATTGGACCTGTCCGCCCAATCTCTTTTTCTAATAAGTCACAACATTGATTTTTCCTTTGTCATACTCAGCTATGAAAATATCCAACACGTTATCATAGCCTTCTTTTTCCAATTCAGCCCGCAACCACTCTTCACTTTTCCCAATTGTTTCCAAAATTTCAAGCTGAACCACACCATCCGTAATGATCGGGTATTTAGGATTTTCATCCCCCGCACGGACAACGATAATTTGACCGTTTTGTTCAATGACAGCTCGTTTCACTCCCTTTAATTGGAAAATTCCTTGTGAACGCAATTTCAAGGCAACGTCTGAAGCAGAAAGTCCCTTGGATCGACAAGCTTCCGGATCAAGCTTCCCATTTTTGATAATGACAGTTGGTTTGCCATCGATCAAGTGCTTCATAAAACGGACATTGGTATTGAGCCATTTTAAGAGCAAGATCAAAATAGTCCACATCAAGAGAATCACTATGTATTGAAGAATGGTAATGGAGCTATTGTAAATCACCCCACCAATAATTCCCCCCAGAACAAAGTTCTGTATCTGGTCTACTGCAGAACTTGGTGCTAAGTTTCCTTTCCCGGTCACATTGATCACAAATACCAAGGAAATCAAGCCAAGAGCTAATTTAATCAAAATGGTTATAAAATTTACTGTCATTTGTTCACCTCCACAAGTTCTACGTCTGTTTTATATAGATCCATCTTTTCTAATAGATAGCGATCCGGGTCAGAGCCTGCGATAGCTCGGTAATAAACCTCTCCAACTTTCAGAATCGCCCCATCTGTGGCCGCTGAAGTATTGACATAGACATCTTCTTTTTTGATATCCAACTCCTTTGAGATGACTTCAATAAAATGGAGTGAGCGTTGGAACTGGTCATTATTACTTTGGCTATTTTGAAAATTGCTGATACTGATCAAGACCACTACCACCAGAGTTAAAATGGAGATAATAGACAATTCGCGGAATTTGCTATCGTGCTTATTCCGATAGGCTTTCGCCGCAAAAAAACCAGTCAGAAGAATGAGCAAGCCAGATATCCCAATGGTCACCCAGTTTTGCTGGCTGATCTGACTCAATACATAGTCATAAGAGTAAAATTTCATAAACAACTCCCTTTCTCCAAATGAATTCAAGCTATTATAATGGATTTTATAAGAATTTTCAAGGCATTGTGATCAGGAAATCATTAAAATTTTGTTATAATAAAACTATCAATTATGTCAAGAAAAGGAAACACAATGAAACTCATTTCATGGAATATCGACTCGCTAAACGCTGCATTGACTAGCGACTCAGCACGCGCCAAACTCTCTCAAGAAGTCCTTCAAACCTTGGTCGCTGAGGATGCAGATATCATCGCCATTCAAGAAACCAAGTTATCCTCCAAAGGACCTACTAAAAAACACCTCGAAATTCTTGAGGAACTCTTCCCTGGCTACGAAAATACCTGGCGCTCTTCTCAAGAACCAGCTCGCAAAGGCTATGCTGGAACCATGTTCCTCTATAAAAAAGAGCTTACTCCCGTTGTGACTTTCCCAGAGATCGGTGCTCCTTCGACCATGGACTTGGAAGGTCGGATCATTACTCTGGAATTTGGTGGCTTCTTTGTAACACAAGTCTATACTCCTAATGCCGGTGATGGCCTCAAACGTTTAGCAGAACGTCAAGTCTGGGATGTCAAATATGCGGAGTACTTGGCTGAACTTGATAAGCAAAAACCTGTCCTTGCTACAGGTGACTACAACGTGGCCCACAAGGAAATCGACCTTGCAAACCCAGCCAGCAACCGCCGTTCGCCAGGATTCACAGACGAAGAACGCGAAGGATTTACAAATCTTTTGGCCAAAGGATTTACAGACACCTTCCGTCACCTTCACGGGGATGTACCAGAGCGCTATACCTGGTGGGCACAACGCAGCAAGACTTCAAAAATCAACAACACCGGCTGGAGAATCGACTACTGGCTCACAAGTAACCGTGTAGCAGATAAGGTTACCAAGTCAGATATGATCGACTCAGGCCCACGCCAAGACCACACACCGATTGTCTTGGAGATTGAACTCTAAGGAGAAAGCTAATGGACTATCAAGCTGTCATCCCCGAATTTGTGGTATCCAACATCGAAAAGTCGCGCTACTTCTACTGCGACTTGCTGGGCTTCTCTGTCGAATACGAACGCCCCGAGGAAAAATTTCTCTTCCTCTCCCTTGAAGACTGCCAACTCATGTTAGAAGAAGGCGACGCAGAAGAATTAGCTCAGCTGACTTATCCTTTCGGGCGTGGTGTCAATATTTCCTTTGGCATTGAGGATGTTCCTCAGCTCCACCAAAAACTGCTGGAAGCTGACTATCCCATTCATCGTCCTTTGACCAAAAGAGAATTTCGTGTTGGCGACCATTATATCTATCCTCATGAATTTGCAGTTTTAGATCCAGATGGCTATTTTTTAAGATTTAGTGAATAAGAAAAAGGAGGTTGTTGGCCTCTTTTTCAGTAAGTAAATATAAATTGACAGACCTGTAAATCCAGTGACAGAAACCTTTGCTAAAGCCCATGAAATCAGCATGTCAAAGAACTTTGATAGCCATTTTTTGTATAATTAGGTAGAATGAAATCAGAAAGCGAGGAAATCTTATGCAAGTCGGAAAGCAGATCCAGCACTATCGTAAAGAGAAAAATTTATCTCAAGATGATTTGGCTGAAATCATCTTTGTCAGCCGTCAATCCATTTCCAACTGGGAACGCGGAGCAACCTACCCTGATATTCAAAACCTGCTTTTACTGAGCAAGGTCTTTGAAGTGTCATTGGACAAACTAGTCAAAGGAGATTTAGAAACCATGAAACAAATTATTCACGACCAAGAATTTATGAGCTATCAAAAAGATGGAGTGGTTTTTACCATTTTACTAATTGGAAGTCCTATAATAATGATTCCTCTAATACTTTATCTGGAATGGTTCGGTATCGCTATTAGTTGCTTGATTTATGCTATCACAATGTTCTACGCCCTACGCATTGAGAAATTTAAGAAACAGCATAATCTTCGTACCTTTCGCCAGATTGTCGCCTATGATCAAGGACGCAGCCTGAGCGAGATTGAAGAAGCCGAGGAAAGGGGCAAGGCTCCTTACCAAAATATTATCCTTCCTGTTCTATTTAGCCTTGGAATTGGCGCTATTGCTCTGTTGTTTTCTTGGCTCTTACTTACTTTCTTCCCTATCAAATAAAAGCGAAGTCATCAGACCTCGCTTTTCAAATGTCTTTAAAGTTATAGAGTTGCGGATAGTGATCACACTCGGGATTTTTGGGATGTAACTATCTACTCATTCTTTCTTTTATATCCTCACCTGTCTATCTTCAGATCGTTGGCCTGTGACAAACATGGTGAAGGTTGCCTTGCAGACATTTCGGCCATCTTGGTTGGTGATATCTACATCGACGACACAGGTTGTACGACCTTGATGGACACATTCCCCCCTGATGGTTAGGACATCCCCTAGATTTCCAGCTTTCAAATAGTTGATAGAAGACTGGAGCGTCCCACCTCCGCACAGTTGAGTAGGGCTGTAAAAGCTGATGAAATCAGCGTAGTAGAGACCACTCAACCACTGCGTCTTGCTCGACAATCCAGAAACAATTGAGAGGCTAGGACTTTTGTCCCAGCCTCGACTTTTTTTATCCTCATTGATAGACCAATGATTGATTTTTTTATTTTTTCTTCTCAATGTGATCTTTGAGATCTTCTTGAGCTTTTTTATTGGATTCTGCTTTTTTCTTCAACCATTCTTCTTTGGCCTTGTTAAAGTCTTTTGTTGTGACAACATCTTTAGACATTTCAAGGTATTTGTAGAATGTTCCTGTTCCTTTTGTACCAACCCATGAAGCCGCACGGCTGTATGGTACGGTCCGTTGAAGCATTGGAGCACCACCATTAGAAACAGTTGGAAGCGTAATCGAGCTATCTGTCAACCAAGCTTGCGCTGCTGCATATTTTTCGTAGCGTTTTGCTTGATCCAACAATTCAGCATCGGCATCTTTCAACATGTTGGCGTATTGATCCAAACCAACTGCTGCAATGGCTGGGTTGTTTGAACCTGCATCAATACCAAGATAGTAGAAGACAGAACCATTTACTGGGCTGATACTTTCAAGGTAAGTCGATGGGTCTTGGTAGTCAGGGGCCCAACCACCGCCTGAGATATCGTAATCTCTCGCAGCAGCTGTATCACTGAAGTAGGTGATATTTTGGAAATCGTCATCCGATACCTTTTGAAGGTCCACAACGACATTATCTGCACCAAGCGCTGACTCTACAGATTGTTTGAAGGAGCTTGCTTGTTGGACCATACTATTGTCCACTTGGCTGACAATGTAGTCCAAATGAATTGGGAATTGAACCCCTTGTTTTTGCAATTCAGCTTTGGCTTTCGCAAATGAAGCTTTAGCTTTTTCTGGATTGTAGAGGCTTGTTTGGCCATCGTCCAAATTCACACCCTTCCATTGATCGCCATAAGTAACCAATTGTTTTTCAACAACTTTACCAAAATCTTCTCCATTGATTTGGACATAAGTTGGTGGCACCAAGGTGCTCCGAAGAGTATTTTCAGCCGCATCAGTTCCTGATACTTGTGCCGCATAAGATTTGCGGTCAAAGGCAAAGTTCACCGCTTGACGGAAATCCTTGTTCAAGATTGCTTTCTTAGTAGAAGCTTTTTGTTCATCCGTTGTTTTGGCTGTGTGGTCATACTTTTGACGGTCCAAGTTGAATCCAAGGTAGTAAGATGTTCCCAATTGCAACCCGTAGACAATGTTGTCGCCAAAGTTTTTCTTGACGCTCTTATACGTCGAACTGTTTGGCATAACAGAGGCAAAGGAGTATTGACCTTTTTCAAAGTTTTTAATGATTGCATCTGGGTTTGATCCATCATTAAAGGTCAATTTGACATTGTCGATATGAACATTTTTCGCATCGTAATAGTCTTTGTTCTTGACTAATTCAATCTCAGATTTTGAAGTCAATGATTTCAAATAATATGGACCATTGTATAAGATGCTGCTAGGTTTCAAAGAACCAAAATCTTTTCCTTGAGATTCTAAGAACTTAGCATTGACTGGGAAAAGAACACCTGAAGTTGTTTTGGAGTTCCAGAAGCTTTCTGGACGGACCAAGGTATATTGGATGGTGTGGTCATCTAAAGCTTTGACTCCAACCGTGTTAAAGTCTTTGGTTTCCCCTTTTACGTAGGCATCCAAACCTTTGATCGAATTTTGAATCAAGAAGAGGCCTTCTGATTTTGACTCAACCGCGTGTTTGATCCCTGTCACAAAGTCTTGAGCCGTTACATCACCATATTCCTCACCCTCACTCGTATACCATTTGGCATCCTTACGAAGTTTGTAAGTATAGGTTAATCCATCTTCAGAGACAGTCCAATCTTCTGCTAGACTTGGCACAAAGTTTCCATATTGGTCATTTTCAAGAAGACCATCTACAAGGTTACTTGTGACATCTGAAGTTGTTGTACGAGTTGCAGCGATGTAATCCAAGGTATTTGGATCTGCTGAATAGACGAATGAGTAAGTTGCTTGATTGCTACTACCACCGCCACACGCTGCTAAGAAAAAGGCACCTGCAACAGAAACTCCTGCAAGAGCTAACAGTTTTTTTGCTTTCATCACTATCTCCTTATGTTAGATTTTCTACCATTATACACTATTTCTTAAAAAAAAACCAAATTTATTTTAAAAAAGTTCGTTTTTTCTGAATGAATATAATAAGATATAAAGAAAAAGCATCTTGAAATCGATCTCAAAGAAGCCTGATAGGGGAATCTAGGCACCTACCACCAGATCCAACAAAGAAATCACCTTTCAATCCTTTTAATAAATATACGTTTCAGCGCAAAAAAGAACCTCTGCTCTTTCGAGCAGAGGAACTGATTCCTAATCAAAATGATAGAGTTGTGGGTACTGGTCACATTCAGGATTTTTAGGATGGCAGATGGCCCGTCCAAAATAAATCATGGCTTGATGGGCCGCTAGCCATTCGCTCTTTGGTAGAACATCCATGACCCGCTTTTCAACTTCCAATGGCGTCGCTGATTTCTTGACGATATCATGGTGCTTGCAGATCCGCTCCACATGGGTATCGACAGCAAAGGCTGGAATACCAAATCCTACACTCATAACGACATTTGCTGTCTTGCGGCCTACTCCTGTCAGGCTTTCTAACTCTTCGCGAGTCTGAGGCACTTGACCATCAAAGTTATCTAGCAATTGCTGGGCACATTTTTTGAGAAATTTGGCCTTATTTCGATAGAGGCCTAATTTAGAAATATGCTTGGCGATAGCGGCTTCACTGGCTGCTGCCATAGCTTGTGGGGTTGGAAAAGCCGCAAACAAACCTGGTGTCGCTTTGTTAACAGCCGCGTCTGTCGTCTGAGCTGAGAGCATGACTGCTACTAGTAATTCAAAATGGTTGCGAAAATCCAAACTTGGCTTAGCATCTGGAAAGAGAGCAATAATTTCTTCAATCACATGGCGTGCCCGTTTCTTTGATAAAACCATAATTTCTCCTTTACATTACTAGACTTTATTATAGCATGAAAACACCCTATTTCTAAAAAAATCAGCTTCAAAAAAAGAAGAGGGACTGGAAATGAAATTGAATCGAACTTCATTCTTCGTCCCACTTCTATCATAAGATATTCCTTGGCTCTATTGTTTATTTTACACCAATCTCTTTAAGAAGGTAATCAGGGTTCGAGCAGAGCGTTCGCCAGCCCCTACGATAAATTCATCAAAAGAGATATTGGCTGCGTGATCTGCCGTATCACTCATAGCTCGAATGACCATGAAAGGACGTCCAGCTGCGTGTGCGGCTTGGGCAACGGCTGCCCCTTCCATCTCAACTGCCAAGACTTCTGGGAAATGCTCCCGAATCGCTGCGACTTTTTCTTCACTCGCGATAAAGCTATCTCCTGTTGTAATCAAGCCCACATGTGTGGTCGCAGCCTCTTCTTCCAGAACTTTTTTCATTTCTGATACGAAATAGCGACTGGATTCAAAGTAAAGTGGTTGACCTGCCATTTGACCATACTTATAACCAAAGGCAGTCACATCCACATCATGATAGGCCAATTTGTCCGCAAGGACGATATCCCCAACGGCCATTCCCGGTGCAACGGCACCTGCAGAACCCGTATTGATAATGGCTTCCACTTTGAAATCATTGGACAAGACTGCTACACTCATAGCAGACATGACTTTTCCGATACCACTTTCCACCAAAACGACCTCATGGCGTCCAATTGATCCTGTATAGTAGACTTTTCCAAGACGCAGATGCTTTTCCCCATTTTCAAGGGCTTCAACCAAGATCTTCAACTCCTGGGGCATGGCTGCGATAATTCCAATTTTCATGTCATTTCTCTCCTTGTGACGACCCTATAGACGCCAAATAGCAATGATCAAGGCAATGAGGAGCACAATGATCCAGAACAAAATCTTATTGAGTTTGGATTGGACCACACTTTGTTTGCGTTCTTCAATGCGACGACTCTTGGTCACTGTGGGCTCCACTTGGATCTGCACAGTATCCTGAGAATAGCTCTCCTGCGGGCGCTCCATACGGCTTTCTCTCATAGGACGTTCGTAGCCAAATCCCCTGTGGTCTGTCCGAATAATCTTCGTCTCTTCAGCATCGACCATTTTAGGACTCGAAATGTCCTCACCTCGCCTCGCTCGTTCAATCATTTCATCGGTTAATAAAGGTTTTCCCATCGGATCCTCCTCTATTTATTGATTAAGTCCCAGTATTGGATCGCCATGATGGTCTTGGCATCACAGATTTCGCCAGCTTGGATCAAGTCTTTGGCTTCCTTCAAGGTTACTTCTAATAACTCTAAGGTCTCATCCGCATCTTGTGGACGTGGATTTTCCACCTTTTTCAAGTTGGTTGCAAGATAGAGTTTAATCCGCTCATTACAAAATCCAATGGCAGAATAAAAATCATACAATAACTCTAGATCCGCTGTGTAACCAATTTCTTCTTCCAATTCACGCAGAGCAGCTGCTTGAGGATCCGCATTTTCACCCTTTTCCAACTTGCCTGCTGGGATCTCTACAGAAGTTCTCTCGATCGCCTTGCGGTACTGCTTGACCAAAATGGTTTTGCCCTCATCTGTGATCGGTAAAACCGCTACTGCTCCATTATGAAAAATCAAATCACGCTGTGCTTGACCTTTTCCATCGGGCAGTTCCACTTGATCTGTAACTACTTGGAAAATCGGTCCTTGGTAAATCTCCTTGCGATCAATGGTTTTTTCTTCAAATTGCATGAAAATCTCCTATTTATTTTTAGGATGGTGAGGAAGGCGAGTAGCGTACTCATCCTTATTGACTTGACGGCCACGACCAATCGCAATCGCGTCAGCTGGTACATCCTTGGTAATGGTGGATCCAGCACCGACTAGGGAATTGTCGCCTAACTCAACTGGTGCAATGATGGTCGAATTTGAGCCAACAAAGACATTGTTGCCAATAAGGGTCTTGTATTTATTCTTCCCATCATAGTTGACAGTGATGGTTCCTGCACCAAAGTTGACGTTGCTGCCGACTTGGCAGTTACCAATATAGGTCAAATGACCGGCTTTGGTATTTTCGCCGATAGACGAACCTTTGACTTCGACAAAGTTTCCGATATGGACATCTTTGGCCAAGCTAGATCCTGGACGAATATGGGCGTAAGGTCCCACTGTCACACCATCAGCTACCGTGCTTTCTTCAATCATAGAGTTGGTAATAACAGCACCTGCACCAATCTCACTGTCCACGACATAAGTTCCATTGGTTAAGACTGTTTCAGCCCCAATTTTTGTGTGTCCTTTTAGGGTGACATTGGCTTCAATTTGTACCTCTGGTGCAATTTCGACATCGATATCGATATAGGTCGCATCAGGGTTAACAAAGCTCACTCCATTAACCATGTGGACTTGGTTAATGCGACGACGCATGATACCTTCTGCTGTCGCAAGAGCTACGCGATCATTAACCCCAAGACTTTCATCAAAGTCTTTGAGCGTATAGGCTCCGACTTTTTCGCCAGCTTCACGGAAAATCCCAATCACATCTGTGATATAGTATTCACCTTGGGCATTGTTAGTGTTGATATTCTTTAAGGATTCAAAGAGGCGGGCATTGTCAAAAACATAAGTCCCTGTATTGATTTCTTTGATTTGCTTTTCAAAATCTGTCGCATCTTTTTGCTCGACGATTCGAAGCACTTCCGCATTGTCATTACGGACAATCCGACCATAGCCAAATGGATTAGCCGCTTCGGCTGTCAAAATCGTTGCCACATTTTTGTGGTTGATATGAAAATCGATCAAGTGTTTGAGGCTTTCACCCGTAATCAAAGGTGTATCTCCTGCAATGACAAGGGTGTGGCCTTCAAGAGCTTCCAAGACTGGCTCTGCCATCATAACTGCATGACCAGTTCCCAATTGTTCGGTTTGTTTGACAAACTCTGTTTGTCCCGCTAAGACTTGCTCTACCAATTCCGCCTTGTGGCCGACAACCGTTACAGTCTTTTCAGGTGAGATAGCTCCAACACTACGGAAGACATGCTCCAACATTGAGATCCCTGCAACCTTGTGAAGAACCTTCGGCAAATCTGATTTCATACGGGTACCTTTCCCCGCTGCTAAAATAATGGCATAATTTGGCATAACATTTCTCTTTTCTGTACAATATCGCTTACATTATACCATTTTTTGGCCCTTTTGGAAAACAAGACCCAGATCAAAAAACTCTCCTAAAAGGAGAGTTAGATTAAGATCATATCTTCGTTGAGACTTTCCTTAGGTGAGTACGGACATCAGCGAACTTCTTCGAAGTTCCATGATTTAGTTTTGAACCTAAAGTTTCAAAACTCCCGAGCGCTTGAAACTTTTGGTTTCAAGCGCTTTTCTCACAGCGGAAAGTCTCAAAAAATCTTTTAATAGTTCTAAGAACTGAGCAGTATTTTTAGCTTGTCACAATCACTAGGCCTATTTTGTATAAAAACAGTTATTCTTTTTTCTGATTTTCTAAATGGAGAGCGTATCTATAATGGATAAACCTTGCGAAATTCTTCTAAAACAACCTTACTTTCAGGTGTAAAAGCCAGTCCTACTTCTCCTAAGCAGTCTTTGAAAAAGTCTTCGTGAACCTGACGCCAATAAGCCAGAGATTTGTCTCCTTCACCTTCCTTGAAGGCATGGTCAACAGACACTTGATGGAAGGGCTGAACGGAAACCTTTGTAATTTCGACAATGCAGACAGCCTGATCTTGACTGTCCAAAATGACATCAAAGGTACCTTCTTGGGGAAGGGGTTCGTCCTCTACTGCGTAAAGATCGTAAGCTGAGGCAGTTGCTGTTTTTTCGCCTTTAAAGACCAGTTCCGCTAAAAGGTCTGGTTCCACTCCAAAAGCCCAGGCATCTATCTGATCTCCGATAGAGGGGTTAATTTGCTTGTAGGCATTCCACATTTCTTGCGGTGTCATGGGTTCTCCTTTGTAATTTTTTACTTTCTTCTTTTATATGTTTAAGATGGTCTGGATGGTCAATTTCTAAATCAAAAATCTCTGGAATAGAGCTGTAATGGAGAATACATTCGATACCCATCTGATTCATTTTTTGTATGAAAGAAGTATTAAGATAGCCTGCTACAGCAAAATCAATCTTGTTCTTCTTTGCTTTATCCTGCATCTGTCTCAACATATCTAACATAATTGGACTTTCCATATCATGCCATTGACTGTTTCTCACAGTCGCAAAAATAAAAGAAGTTAAATCATTCATTCCAACTACAATCTTTGAAATGCCCGTTTCCAGTATCCTGTCCAAGTCGAAATAAGCTGATGGTAATTCAATCATCGTGCCGACTTTCCCGGTAAAACCATACTGACGCAATACTGTAATAGCTTGTTTTAATTGTTCGGCATCATTGACAAAAGGAAAAATAACAGACAGATTGGGATTGGTTTGAAAAACTTCCGTAACAACATTAGTCTCAGCCTGAAATTCATCTGGACACGCCAACAAACGCCTGATACCTCTGTATCCAAATAAGGGGTGGCGTTCGTCAAAATACTCTTTAGTCCCGTCTAGACTATTTGCTTCTGCATTTGTTAACTCTGAAAAGCGATACCAGACTTCTTCATCTGAGTACAAATGACAAATAGTGTCTAGATAATCTTTCACAAATTGCTGACAATTTGGTAATAGTATGTTTTGGTTTAGTTCTCTCAACAAGTATTCCCCACGAATCAAGCCGACGTGGTGCAATAAATGGGGATAAACTTTCTCAACAATTTTTTCGCCACTAAGAGCTAGTTGATTTTGCATGTTCATTCACCTCGTCTTAAAAGATACAATATCAGATATCATTATATGACACTTTCCTCTAGTTCAAAAGCTTCATAAGGTTCAACTAACTCATATCCTAAAAATTCTGCTACTTTTTTGGAAGCCTCGTTATGAGCATCCCAAAGTGGAAACATATCTCTATTTAAACTCTCTAGAATCATTGCAGCACCAAGCTTTTTGGCAAATCCATTTCCTTGTTCGTTTGGTCTAGTTGCAACTTCCACTTCAACTGCTTCACGGTAAACTAACCCTGAGGAAATCCCAGCAATCACTTCATTATTTTTAAGAATCACAAAGCCAAATCCACCTTTTAAAGCAAAATCCTGGTAGGACTCAAAATCCCCCTGTAAATCTTGTGACCATTCTTCCTCAGAAAGGCAGTTATAAATACGATTATCAATAGGTACAATATTGTAACCTTTCTCTAACTGACTAACTAGATCATTTAGAAATTCAACTTGAAAATTTGCCTTATCTTTAAAAGAATAGCGAGCAAAAGAAATTAGCTCCAGTTTCTGATGCAGAAAATCTTGCCACTTAGTGTCTTCTGAAATAATAATCTTATAATCTAAACCATATTGCCTAACAAAATCTTCCCAAAATCTAGAATTTAGCTCCCCTGCTAAGTATAGAAAATTCCCAATATCATAAAAACTTGTTGTCCCATCACTGTTTCGGTATACAGTTCCAATTTGAGATTTAAGACCATAGAGAACCATATTTTTCTTCCATGTTTTAAATAGTTCCATTATCCCTCTATTTTACCTTCCAATTCCTATAACTTATCCGTTCTAATTCTGGAAATCCTCGTAACTCTGCCTTCACTTTTAATACTAAAGGCGAGGCATTTTCTTCGGTAATTTCTTCCAAATTCAGCCAAATAACATTTGCTGAATCATTACTTCCATCAAGAACTTCATGAGGAAGGGATTTTTGAGAGCTCTCGAAATCGAGCACTACATCATAAAAGGCCATGGTATGATGTACAGCGAAGTCTTGCCCCTCTTCTTGAACCAGCACGTCATAAATCCTAGGATTTAAGTAACGGCTAAGCGTATAACCCGTCTCTTCCAGAACTTCTCTCTTAAGGGTTTCTGTCAACCCCTCACCGAGTTCCTGACTACCACCCGGTAGATCAAAACGATGTTGATAGGGGCCTCTTGTTTTTTCAATACAGAGAAGTTTCCCATTCTCATAGCAAATGCCGTAGACACCAAAGTGTTTTTTGATTTCCATCAATTCCTCCTACTTCAAACTCCAACCACCATCAATGGTCAAGATTTGTCCCTGCATGGCAGATACCTTCCCACTGGCCAAAAAGAAACTGACTTCTGCCACTTCTTCTGGCTCAATCCAGCGTTTGATAGGTGTTTCACTGGCTACCCAGTCTGCTAAGCCACCGGGTTCAAAGTCCGCAGCAGTCATGCCAGTCTTGACAGCACCTGGAGCGATCCCAAAGACTTGAATGCCAGATTCTGCATAATCCAGGGCCAACTGCTTGGTAAAGCCCGCTAGAGCATGCTTGGAGGAAGTATAAGCGTGACCGCCTCCACCAGCTAGAATAGATGCAATGGAGCACATATTGATGATGATACCTCGCTTCTTCTCCAACATTTGAGTCAGATAATGCCGTGTCAGCTCCACCGGAGTCACATAGTTAATCTCAAAAATCTCCTGAATCTCCTGAGCGCTTTGCTCCAGAAGCGGTTTATAATCGTCCAATACTCCAGCTGTATTGCACAAGACATCTACCTCAGGACACCAGTCAAAAATCGGCGTCAAATCCAAGGTTAAGTCTAGCTGTAAGAAGTGAAACTCACCTGGCAACTGGGGATCAGCTCCCTGATCCACCCCATAGACCTGGTAGCCCTTTTCTAAAAACAAACGAGCTTGCGCCAGACCAATCCCGGAGCTCACGCCTGTAATCAAGACCCGTTTAGTCATGGACTTCCACCCAATCTGTCGCTAGAACATCACAGGGAGTTGGACTCCACATGGAAAAGCCTTCGCCTTCACCAGACATGTTAATGAGGAAATAAGGTGTCACTTCCAGAGCCACTCCATTTTGCTCGATGGTATCAAACAATTGGACATAGTTTTCTCCTCCACCCCATCCTGTTCGTACATATTTTTTCTTGGCCTTTAATCCTGGTAAAATCTCTTCAAATGTCATGGTGTTCTCCTTTGATGTAATTTAATATTGATATGATGAACTTTATGAACTCGTAAAACATATTCATTGTATTTTGTTCACCTTTTTGTGAACCTAAAGAGCATTCATGGCTCTTTTATAATAAGAACTAAATGTTATACAATTGTGATTTCGTTATATTTTAAGGTCTATGGTTTTACAGTTAATTTAAATGTATCTAGCCATAAATCAGCTGGTTCCTAATAATGTTATATCTACACTAACTCAGTAATGTAACTGAATTTATATTTAAATTTTTTTGCTAGGTTTTATCATTTAATTTTGTTCTTTTCTAGTTTGGGCAGTTATACTAGTTTTCACCTTTTTCCAGTTATCTAATCTATTTCTAAATACATACTAGCACAATATACTGTACTGCCATCTTTTTTTACTTCTGAAATTTTTATATTCCTTTCAAAAAACATCATTAGGTAAACTATTATTAAAAAGGTTTTAAATTGTGGTTCAAATCATGTTTGAACTTGTGAAATCCCTTATTAGCGTTTATTTTGAGGAAATTGGAGTAGAGTTATTATTGTAACTAATGCCCCAGTATGGAATATACTGCATATTCTTTTTTCCAGCGTTTTCGTCATAAATTTTTATTTTGTCATTTTCTAACGCAAGAGCAATGAGTTTAGAAGCGATAGATGATTGTTTATTTGTCAATCCGAATCTTTTTCTTAGTGTACTATTTGTCATAAAATTATCTTCTATGTAGAGTAATGCAGAATGATAATAAATAGCATTTATTTTTTCTCTATTCCCCATTTCTTGGATTGTTCGTCGTTGATGTAAAGTAACAACAGTATAATTATCCTTAGCAGCTATATCCGGAGCAGGTAAGTGATTTAATTCCAACGTTAAGATAATCTTATCTATACCGCTACCACGAGACTCTACTAAATGCATCTTTCGAAATAGTTCAGCTAAAGCTTCATTTCGAGAGTAAGGAGGCATATCAAGCAATCTTTCAGGACGATTAAGAGGAGATCCAGGATTTGTGAATACTACTCTATTATCAAATATTTCAATTGTTGGTGAGCTACCTTTTACAGAAAAATCCTGATGTACTATTTGGTTTGCAACTATTTCACGTATAACCAGAGGAGGATAATCTGTATCAGAAGTGATTTGTCCATTATCTTTTAACGTTTCAGGATTACGAGGTAAATGACCATTGATAAATTTTAGTAAACCTTCAAAACCAACGGCAGCTCCTTTACTAGCTGTATTATCAGCTACTGCACTTAGTTTATTATTACCGGCATATCTAATTACTCGTAAAGCATGAGCAGATAAATTTTCAAAATTTTTAAGATTTTTTGCGAATGTAAATGCTCCCATATTGGTTAGATTGAAAGTTTTTCCAGAAGATTCTATCACACCATCTTCTATCATATGAAAAATTATCTCTTCATCGTTTGAATCTTCAAAGTATCCCATCATTTTCAAATAGGAATTAACATCAATCAATTCTTTAATTTCTTCAAATGTACATGCGGTTTTTGCATACTCTCTTTCAAATGATCGCGATTCAAAGGATTTCCACAGTTCTCTTTCCTTTTCAGGATAATCCTTTAAGTTTTTTAATGAAGATCCACTTCTAATGTATCGACTACCGCTAAAAGCAACAGGTCTACCAGCATTCATGTGGATGACTAAAACGACAACATGTTTTTGTTCGATATCATATTCTTCAAAACGAATTGTGATACGAGGATCAAGCATCCTTTCTAACCAAGTAATAAACGGCTCACCCTGTGCATGTTTTTCAGTTTTTGGATAGAATTTTGTACCAATAATTTCTTTTGAAACATCATTAACCCCCCAAATTAAGTATGAGAATTGCTGACCTAACATTGCTGCTGAGTTAGCTAAAGCTGATATATATTTGCCTATACGATCATGATCTTTATTATTAACTTTGTATTCAATAATTTCATCTTCATTTTTATTCAATAATTCTAATAACTTTTTTAAATCTTTATCTTCCATAATTTTTATTTTCCAAGTAAATTCTAAATAGGTTAAAAACGTCGTAAAATCAGCGTTTTTTTATTTTCCAAGTAAATTCCACGTACTCCAATGTCAAGAATTAATTAGTTCAAAGTCTATATAAAAATAGTTTCAAAAAAACTATATCACATATTGTGAAAACCTAGATAAAATTTTCGGTTTTCTTCGAAAAATAACACATACTAACAAAAACTAACATTTTAATTTTTCTTCTATCAAAACTAGAAGAACCAAAATATGTATTTATTTTTTAGCAAATTAATAAGATGACTTATTTCATTTTTAATAGACAGATCAGCCAACATTTTTGAGGTAGGTTTGCTTAATTTGATTTTTTACTTCGTAACTTTCATTATTCCCGATAACTTTTCTTTTGCGAGTACCGTTCCATCTTCTGTCTTAATGTGTAGACGAATACTTACATCTTGTGCAGAATAGCCATTTTCAACAAGCCAAACAGGAAAAGTTTCATTCTTGACCTGCAACACTTTATCAGCAAATTCTTGAATATTATCTTTTGAATTATATTTAAAGTCTTGTGGAACAGTCAGATATAGTATAAGACCTCTCCCTGTAGCACTATAAACTTGCCCAGTTTCTTTTACCAACTCATTCAATTTATTCTGAAATTGACTAGCATATTTTTGAAACTCTTCATCATTAAATTGATTTGATATCGAAGCTGATTCGCTTGATGAACTCACTTCTAATATCGAGGAAGATGCCTGAGTTGTTGTAGATAAATTCAAAGACGAACTGCTTGAACTAACAACAGATCTGACCGAACCTTGTTGAGATTTATCTTCTCGAAAGAATAAACCAAATATAACAAAACTAATTAAAGAGATCAAAGCCGAAATGTTTCGATATTTTATATTAGGTTGTTTTTTTATAAAATACCAAACACCAACTAAACCACAAAATGTGATAAAAGAAATAATGAATCTCATAATAACCTCCTATTCATTTTTCAATCTTATCTTTTACTTTCTTATACTTTTATAAATATTTATAACTACTTCGACTTTTCGAAAATATAATTCTATTATAACCCTCTACCAATTATTCTAGAGTGAAACAATAAGAAATGTAGACGAACTCTATAAAATATAATTTTAAGAAACCAGAACTCTATGTGGAATTCATTAAAGAAATTTATGATTACTATTATTTAAAATCTCTTCAAATGTCATGGTGTTCTCCTTTGTTATCTATTTAACTTTCTCCCTTTATTATACCAAAAAAAGAGCTTTCCCTATACAAAAAGCCAGAGTTCTTCTACTCTAGCTTTCATCTTTTATTTATGTTCTTCTGAATGGCGATACCCATAGCCAAAATAAATTCCTATCCCAATCAAGAGAGCAACTCCAAAGGCCAGCCAGGTCGATAGAGAATACTGGGTCATAAAGGACACACAGACCACAATCGATAGAATTGGCAAGACCGGAACCAAAGGCGTTTTAAATTCACCAGGTCCAGGAGCACCGTGTTCCTTGCGCAATTTCAAGAGGGCAAAGGCCAACATAACCAGGTAAGCCAAGGTACAGATATTTAAAAAGGAAGCGATACTAGCTAGCGGAAAAACTCCACCAGCAATGGCAGCCATTACTCCAGCGACCAGGGTCGCATTTTTTGGGATTCTGGTTTTAGGATCGAGCTGTTTCATCGCTTTTGGCAAAAGGCCATCTCGCGCCAAACTGTAAATCATCCGTGAGAGGGCAAAAGTCATAGAAATGCAGACGGTAATCAGGGTCAAAATAGCGACCAACGATACATAATTCCCTGCCCAGCTAGCTCCTACCTGACGGAGGGCAAAGGCAACCGCATCCTCTACATTTAAGTTCTTAAAAGGAACCATGCCGGTCAAAACCAGGGTAACCAAGATATAAAGAACCGTTGTGATCAAAAGACTAAGGACAATGCCGCGAGGAACGTTCTTTTGTGGTTCCTTGATTTCATCGACCGCCATTGAAATGGACTCAAAACCAAGAAAGGCAAAGAACATGAGCGAAGCGCCAGCCATAATCCCTGTTTGACCACCATAAATTTCGCCAAAGCCATAAGGGGCAAAGTTTCCCCAGTTGCCAGGGTTTAGGTGAAAAATCCCGACAAGAATAAACAAGGTAAGAGCTGAGAACTTGAGTAAGACCAGCAAGGAATTGAAGCGTAAGACGGCTTTTGCATTCATAAGGACCAAGGCTGTGACGAGGACCATGACCAAAATAGGTAAGAGATCCACATAAGTTCCCGCAGCTGGATCAAAAGTCCCATTTAAAGCCGTCGGCAGACGCCAGCCAAGATTGGCCAACAATCCCTTGAAATAAGCAGCCCAACCTGAGGCCACACCTGATACGGCTGTCATGAATTCCATCACGGTCAACCAACCTGCAATCCAGGCTGGAAACTCTCCAAAGATGGCATAGAGGTAGCTATAGGCTCCACCAGTTGAAGGAATGCGGGATGCAAATTCTGCAAAGAAGAGGGCAGATAAGCCGACGCAAAAAGCCGCAATCACAATTGAAATGATCAAGGCTGGACCAGCTAAATTCGCCGCTGCAGTCCCCGTAATCGTGAAGATCCCTGTCCCCACCATGGCACCGATTCCTAAAATAATCAAATCCCACAACCGTAAATAGCGGTTTAACCCTGGGTGAACCTGTCCCCAAGCCTTTTTTCGAAATAGATTCATGTATATTCTCCCATCTAATGAGTTTATTCTATCATACTTGGATAAGAAAGAGAGTGAGACAGAAATCGGTAATTTGTTAGAATTCGATTTCGTCGTCCCACCTCCGCACAGTTGAGTAGGGCATCTTTGGAACTTGAAAAGCGAACAACTACTTAGGAAACTTGCTTAGCAAGTCCTATCTACCACCTCAAAGCAGTGCTTTGAGCACTCAACCACTGCGTCTTGCTCGACAATCCAAAAATAATTGAGAGGCTAGGACTTTTGTCCCAGCCCCCCCTTTTCTTACTATTTATCACTTTCCGTCCTATTCTTTTTCAAAGCACGAATCGTAAACCAATAATAAATAACCAACCCAAAGACGATGATCACTGTGGGCAGAAGAACCGTCATACCAAGATTCTGAACTCCTTGTGCCAAGGTCCAGCGATGTAAGAATCCAACCACTAAAAAGGCGACGATAGGAAAGATGAAAGCTCGTCCAAACTCTTCTTTCCATTGCCAAAGAATGAGAGCCCCGCTAGCCCCTGTCATGAGAAGAGTATCCCAAGGACTAGGGACTACAAACCAAGCAAGAGCTGGCAAGAAGCGGACTCCCACTATTTCACCGACAAAATAGAATCCTAGAACTAGAACAAATGCTACATAAATTGCTTTTTTCGTTTTTTCCTCCGCAAAAATGAGACGACGAAGGAGATAGAAGATGATCCCAACAGCTAGGAGTCCCAAAATGATGTCTGTCAAATAGACTAGTGGCTTGAGCACAAGGACCGCTTGAGAAGCAAAATCACTTAAGAGGCGATAAAATATCACAATACCTGAAAAGATAGCCCCATATTTCAAAACAGACCGCGTCGATTCTTTGGGCATATTTTCGATGATTTGGTCTGCCATTCCCTTTGGATCGAGACCAAAATAGTTCTTGGCCGTTAAGCCATCCGCTCCTGCTTGCGAAAAATCTAGCGCTAGATTATAGACCTGCTCTCTTAAGGCTTTCTCCTCATATAAGAAACCTGCAAAATTGAAATAATCCCAGAGATCTTGGAAATAGGCTTGGTCCTCCTGGCTAAAGGTTTGCATCAAGGCCTGCGTTTCTTCAAAATACATTGCTGATTTCATGCTTCTTCCTTCTTTCTTTGGAGACAAAATACAATAAGGGTCAGGACTAGTCCCATGAGAGGAAGTAACCAGCCTATTAAATGAGCAGTTTCCTGATTCACAAGACGAATCCAGCATCCTGTAACTAGGAAAGTCAGGCCCATGACTAGTAGACTCGACATCAGACGATTCCTGCTTCTAAAAGCCATGACCGTAAACCCAAGTAAGACTAGGACAGCGAGAACAATTGCCCAACCATCTGATAAGAAGAGACTCCCAATGTGGCCAAAATAGATCGAAAATTGTCGTACGATGTTCAGAAATACCATCAGGCTGATCACACTGATAAACATAGCCCAAGACCACTTCATTTCACCATAGCTCTGTTTAGACCAAAGCCACGTGATGAACTGGCTGAACACCAAGAAATTGAGGAGAATGACAACATAGGTCAAGGGTTCGATTTTTAGTGGCGTCATCCAGGTAAAATCCATTAAATAACGCATGCCAACCAAGATCACTCCAAGTAGGAAGACGAGTCCCACATAAGATCCTAAAGAGCGTTTAGGCAAGTCTGAAAGAACTTGATCCACCATCGCCCGTGGATCCTTTCCAAAATAATCCACTGCTCGAATGCCTTCTTTCTCAGCAACTTTCAGGTCGCAAACCATATTGTAGAGTTGTTCACCGAGTGCTTCATCATCATAAAAATAGGATTTGGCCCCAATATAGGCCACCATTTTTTTCACATAGGCTTGATCCTCTTTGTTTAGATGAATCAATTCATCTGACATTTTTTCGGTATAACTTTCTACCATTCTTCTCCCTCCTTCTTGATACGTTCTACTTTTGTGACTAGCTCCTGCCACTGGTCCCAAAATTCCTCTAAGCGCTCTCTTCCAGCATCACTGAGTGAAAAATACTTGCGATCAGGACCATCTGGAGACGGCCTCATTTCCCCATGAATGACCCCTTGTTTTTCTAATTTTTGAAGCAGGGGATAAATGGTCCCAGCGACAATCTTATCAAATCCCATCTCTTTGAGACTTTGGATCAATTCATAGCCATAGATAGCCTTTTTGGAAATAATCTCCAGCACACAGCCCTCCAAGACTCCCTTTAGTAATTGGGACTCTTTCATCCTTCTCACCTCTTTCTTCACATTTTTCACTAGTTTGTTTTACATACTAGTTTGCTCACTATCAGTATACTCTTTCTTTACTAGTATGTAAAGCATAATAGTAATTTTTTAAAAAAATTTTTATTCCTTAAAAATCCCTTAAAATCAAGGGTTTTACTGTATAGTGGTGTGTAAATATACAAAAAAAGTTCAAAAAACACTTTATTTTGTAGATTGATTGGAGTATAATAATTAAAATTATTCAAAAGGAGACACGAATATGAAAAAATCGAAGCTTGCTCTTTTAGCAGGTGTCGCCGCGGCTTCAACGCTTTTCCTTGCTGCATGTGGCTCATCTTCTAATGCGTCAAAAGGGACTACTTACAACTACGTGTATGGTACAGACCCTGATTCCTTGAACTATTTGACTTCAAATCGTTCAACTACAAGCGACATTACAACCAACTTGGTCGATGGTTTGTTTGAAAACGATCAATACGGTAACTTAGTGCCTGCTCTTGCTGAGGACTGGTCCGTTTCAAAAGACGGTCTGACTTATACTTACAAGCTTCGAAAAGATGCGAAGTGGTATGATTCAGAAGGAAATGAATACGCTGACGTCACTGCACAAGATTTCGTGACATCTCTAAAATACGTAGCAGATAAAAAATCGGATGCTCTTTACTTGGTTCAAAACTCGGTCAAAGGCTTGGATGACTATGTAAACGGGAAAACCAAAGACTTCTCAACTGTTGGGGTAAAAGCTGTTGATGATCACACTCTTCAATACACTTTGAACCAACCAGAATCTTTCTGGAATTCTAAATTGACGACTGCTACCATGATGCCAGTTAATGAAAAATTCTTGGAATCAGCTGGGAAAGACTTTGGTAGCGTGAAACCAAATGGTATCCTCTACAATGGTCCATACATTTTGAAATCCTTCACTTCAAAATCACAAATCGAGTTGGATAAAAACCCTGATTACTACGACAAGAAAAATGTTCACATCGATACGGTTAAATTGACTTACTTCGATGGATCTGACCAAGACTATCTTGCTCGTAACTTCTCAGATGGGAACCTATCTACTGCTCGTCTCTTCCCAACAAGCTCAACTTACAGCACAATTGAGAAGAAATTCAAGGATAACATCGTTTATACACCTCAAGATTCTACTGTTTACTACGCTTACTTCAACGTTAACCGTCAAAACTACGGTCATACGAAGAAGACGTCTGATGAGCAAAAGAACAGTACTAAGACAGCTCTTCAAAACAAGAATTTCCGTCAAGCCTTGAACTTTGCTTTAGACAGAACTTCCTACAGCGCTCAAGTTAACGGGAAAGACGGAGCATCAAAAACTCTACGTACCCTTCTAGTTCCACCAACATTTGTGCAAGCCAACGGAAAAGACTTCGGTACGCTCGTTGAAGAAAAACTTGCCGCAACAGGAGATGAGTGGAAAGGTGTTAGCTTTGCTGACGCGCAAGATAGCTTGCATAATGCGGATAAAGCCAAAGCGGAACTTGAAAAAGCGAAATCTGAATTGCAATCACAAGGTGTTCAATTCCCAATCCATATCGACTATGTCGTAGACCAATCTTCTAATGCTCTTGTCCAACAAGCAGACTCTATGAAGAGTTCTATTGAAACAGCTCTTGGTAAAGACAATGTCGTGATCGATGTACAAAAATTGTCTACAGACGATGCAGACAACGCTACTTACTTCGCCCAATCACCAGATCAAAAAGACTTTGATATGGATATCACAGGTTGGGGACCTGACTTCCAAGATCCATCTACTTACTTGGATATCTTGAACCCAACAGATGGTTCAACCTTGACTGGTATGGGACTTGATCCTAAGAAAGACCAAGCTCTCATCGAAAAAATTGGTTTGAACCAATACAAAGAATTGTTGGATGCTGCTAATGCTGAAAAATTGGATACCAATGCGCGTTATGAAAAATACGCTACTGCCCAAGCTTGGTTGACTGAAAACGCAATGGTACTTCCAATCTACTCTAAGGGTGGAGTTCCATCTATCACGAAGGTAACGCCATTCTCAGCAGCAAATTCTGCAATTGGTATTAAAGGTGAATCAAGCTTCTTCAAATACCAAAAAGTTCAAGATAAGACAGTTACAACTGCTGATTACGAAAAAGCTTATAAGAATTGGTTGAAAGAAAAAGAAGAATCAAACAAAAAAGCGCAAGAAGAACTTGCAAAACACGTGAAATAATCGTGATAGAAAACACCGGGGATTTGATCCTCGGTGTTTTTTGTGCTAACAAAATGTTGTATGTTTCATCTTATTTCTAATCTTTTATAGACTCGAACGCTACCTCACGACAATCTTCCGATAACTTCTAGAAGTCAGAAGAAAGACAAGGACATAGGAGATGAAGAAGACAGCGCAGATAGAAAGAGTTGTTTGAAGCACCAAGCCCGCATTGGTTGCTCCTAAGATAGCAACGATTTTTGCGATCATCTTGTAGGCTACTCCTAGGTACAGGAAGGAGAAGAATAATGGAAGAAAAAAGACAGTGAGTATCTGTTTGCGAATGGTGGTGCCGGTTTGCTTTTGGTCCAATCCTACTTGTTGCAAGATCACAAAATTATCTCGATCCTCATGACCCTCTGAAATCTGCTTGTAGTAAATCACGAGAACTGTAGCTAATAGAAAGATCGCCGATAGAAAAATCCCGATAAATAGAAGAGTCCCTGCTGTTTCACGCCAATCTTTCTCTATACTGTATCGATCAAATCCACCAAAATAAGTCGCACCATATTGACTGATTTTGTCTGTCGAATACAGCTCTTTGATCAAGCCAGAAATAAAATCTTGGTTATCTTTATTTTTAGCAGTAATAGAGAATTCCAAATTTTTATCAACTTTTAGTCCCAGTTGGTTCAAGTCAGGGAGGACCAGGTACAAGCCCATTTGGTGTTGAAACAGGTCGGATTGAGGGAGTTTCCCTTGGATAAAATTGGAGTTTAGTTTTTCTTTAATCGTGAAGGTCTTCCCATTGATTTCTAATTGTGCGTCTAATTTTCCAGGATATTGATACCCATAGGCTAGGATTTCATTTTCCCCAAGCTCAACTTTTTGACCGGTCAGTTGCTCATAAGTCGCCTGATCAAAAAAGTAGACTGTTCCTTCTGACTTCAACTCCTGACCAGTTGATGGAGTGGACTGGTCATTCACCTCTAAGCTCCTTCCATCAATCTTTCGAATTTCAGCCGACCAGTATGTAGTCTGTGCCACCTGATAATCTGATAGATGTGTCGCATCGGCTGTTTTCTTAATTTGAGCTTGAACATCCTCAATAACCGATTCTGTTTCAGCATCTGAAGGCATATGCCCCACACTAATCATGTAATCAGAAGGGTAAACCGTATCTAGGTAATTCTGCCCTCCAATAAAGATATTGAGCGACCCGGTTAAGGTGACCAAGACCATGGTGGATAGAATACTAATGGTCGCAAGGCCCGCTGCATTTTTTCGCATCCGAGCTATTAAGTTGGAGACAGATATAAAATTCTCTGGCTTGTAATAGTAGGATTTCCGACCTTTGAGAAATCTTAAGAAGGTAATAGAGCCTGCGTTGAATAAGAGATAAGTCGCTAGAATGACCAAGATGACGGCAATAAAGAATCCTTGGACAGCCGCAACTGGCCGCTCAACGGTTAGCGCTATATAAAACGCAATTCCTAAGAGCCCAAGTCCTAACAGAGTTTGAACCAGCAAGAAGCGTCCCTTCTTCTCTCCTGCTTTCTTTTGCTGCATAAGGTGGAGGGAACTGTAGCGCAAGAGGCGGAAAGAATTCAACAAGAGAATGAGGCCAAAAGCTAAGGCTAACCCAAGTAAAGTGTTAAGAACAGCCTCTATCTGGAAGGTTGATTGAATGACGACTGGTAAACCCATACATTTTAGAAGCAAGGCGAAAATCAAGCGATCAAACAAGAGTCCCAAACCCAGTCCTACTCCAACTGTGAGAACATAGAAGAAGAGCAATTCCCATAAGGTCATGATGAGGAGATGCTTCTTCTCCATTCCCAGAACACTGTAGAGTCCCAGTTCTTTGGAACGATTTTTCATGACGTAGCCATTGGCATAAGCCACCAAAATGATGACGACCAGCTGGACGACGAAACTGCCAAAACCAAGAACAGTTCTCGCCGATCCCCCTCCGTAAGAATCCTCTAAATGAGGGGTCAATGACAAGGCGATAAAACTATAAAGGATCATGGTCGTTAAAATGACAGCTATAGCGAAAGGATAATACAACTTGCGATTTTGTTTGAGGTTGGAAAGTGCTAATTTACTTGTTAATTTAAACATCAGGATCCTCCTTTCCCGTCATGACCGTCAGAGTATCTGAGATTTCTTGGAACATCTGACGCTCTGTCTTTTCCCCACGAAAGATCTGGTTGTAAAGAATCCCGTCCTTGATAAAGAGCACGCGCTTGGCCCGAGCTGCTGCTGCGGTTGAGTGGGTCACCATGAGAATGGTTTGCCCCATGGTATTGATATCTTCAAAGACATCTAGCAAAGCTGCCGAAGACTTGGAATCCAGCGCCCCTGTTGGCTCATCCGCAAGAAGGATTTCAGGTGAGGTGATGATGGCCCGTGCTACGGCTACCCGTTGTTTTTGTCCACCAGAGATTTCGTAAGGGTATTTTTCTAAGAGCTGGTGAATGCCCAACTCCCGACTCACGCTATCGACCTTACTCATCATTTCCTTGATTGGTCTGCGGGAAAGGACCAAGGGCAGGAGGATATTGTCCTTGACAGATAAGGTGTCGAGCAGGTTGAAATCTTGAAAGACAAAGCCTAGTTTTTCCCGGCGGAAGCTAGAGGCGTCCTTGTTTTTGATGGTTGAGGTATCGGTGCCATTGAGGTAGACCCGCCCTTCCGTCGGCTGATCCAGCATGGCTAGGATATTGAGGAGGGTGGATTTCCCGGATCCTGATTCCCCCATGATAGCCACGTACTCACCCTTTTCCACGGTGAAGTGAATATCCTTTAAGGCTTCAACCTGCGTTCCTTGAAAGCGGGTTTTGTAAATTTTTTTGATATGTTGAACGTCTAGTAGGGTCATGGTCCATTCCTTTCTAGCTCGATAAAAGCTTCAATCGTTTTTTACAAATCTATTGTACTAAAACTGAAACGCTTTCACCATAACATAACCTTACATTTTACCCTTTATTTCTTACATTTTTGTAAGAAAGCAAAAATAGGCTAGGACTTGAGGTCCTACCCTATTTTTTTCATTGATTATTCAGCTGATGAAGAGAGCAATGGCGCAATTGATTTATATGCACTTTCAAGAGCTTGTTTCATAGTGTCACGTCCAGATTTCAATTGTTGTACAAAAACAGTACGCCCTTGTTCAGGAACAACCGTATCATCTGAACCACCAGTTGAAAGTGCTGTATCAAATTGAGTTTTTGATTCGTCCAATGTCTTGAGAGCTGGCTCTACTTGTTGAGTATATATAGATCTATGTGATTCTGGAATTTGATCGCCAAGATCTTGAGCATATTTTTTATAGTTATCCACTAATTTACTATAAAGAGTTTTCATATCACCAATTGTTTTGGCGTTATCGATTTCTTCATCGGTCAACAAGACAATTTCTGGAATTTTAACAGAAGAGGTTGCTGATTTAGATGATTTTGATGAACTGCTTGATTTGCTTTCTGAAGTAGATGATTTTTCTACTTTGCTAGAAGAAGCTTTTGCATCTTTACTTGATGATTCTGAAGCAGTTTTACCAGAACAAGCTGCTAACGTTGCAACTGACAAGAGAGCCACACCGGCTGTAAGAAGTTTTTTCATATTTTTTCTCCTATAAATAAAGAATGAATATATTTTAAATGATTTTCCTTTAATTGTCAAACATTTTCTGTTTTCAAATACTTATGCACCGCTAATTATCACTAGTTTTTAACATATTTTATATCCTAAAAATTATTTCTTTTATTGTATTTTTATTCATTATTTGAATAAACAAAACCAGAAAAACAGTCCTTTTTCTGGTTTATTCTTCTTTTTATTGATGAAGCAATTGTGTAAATTCTTCTTGAAGTTCCTTGTTGTCCGTTGGTTTTAGATACATCTTTCCACCATTGGTCGTTGGAGAATGAAAGACAATGCCCTTTCCTGTATCTGTAATGGCAAAGAAATAACTATGCACATCTGGATACTTGTCCCAATTGCTATAGCGTTCCACGATGCGGTATTTTGCATTTCCTTGACCGGTATCTGTATAAATGGCATCCATCTTACTATTTTCCCCTAGAGTATAGAGGTTGTCTGGTCCTACATCACCGCCAGCGATCCCTTTTTGATAGTTGGGTTGGCCCATCTTTTCGCCCCAGGTCTTCATAAATTCTGCTAATTTTGCTGATTTTTCAGCATTCCAAGGCGTTTTTTCCTGGCTTTGGCTATTTCCCGATGATGGTGTGCTATCAAAGGTTTGCCAATCAAAACTCTTGAGATCCAGTTTATCTTTATCAGATTTTCCAAAGAGGGCATTCAGATCTGACCCAGGTACTTGTACTTCTTCTTCCTGGACTTTGGTCGCGGCTTGAGGTGTCTTTTCTAATCGTGAAAGTACGGCTACACCACGGCCAGTTCCTGACAACCAGCTGACTTCCAGGATTTCTCCTCCCTTATAGAGGGTTGTCGCATTGCGCGCTCCTCCGTGTCCAGCGACGAAACCTTCTGCAAGCAAGGTCGGCTTTTGGTCCTTGAGGTAGTAGACTCCTGTCGCAAAGTAGCTCACATCGGTTTGCTGGTTGGCGATGATCATCTCATCCACCCCATCGCTATTTAAGTCCTTAAAGGCATAGCGAACAGCTGCTGGCTGATTGATGACAGTCTCGATCACCCAGCTATTGATCATCCGATCTTCTTTGGCTAATGCATCATTCAATTTGGAAATAGCATCTAAATCTTTTGAAGTGGCAAAAATCTTTTGGTAGTCTGAAAAAACAGACTGGTATAATTGTTTGTTATCTGTTTTTTTCGCTTGTTTCTTTACTGAAGTCTGGCTCGTTGCAGCCTCTTTTTTAGGACTGGACTGGCGCTGGTATCTTTGGTAACATCCTGTTAACATGACCATACTCGAAGCCACTAACCCTAACTGCACCCATTGTTTTCTTTTCATCTGATCTCCTTTAGTCTCCCGTGTTTTCATACTGATCTTCATTATACTAAAAAAAGGTGAGGAAGGAATCCCTTCTTCACACTTAGTTTTCTTTATTTGGTTTGGTTCTACGATCCGGTTGACTTTCAATATGCTCTTTCACCAAGGCAACCACCTCATCATTGGTTGGAAGGTCCGAGTGCTGGGCATCTTCCCCCGTCACTGTGATCTCCGTATAACTAGCAGCTTGGTTTTGGTAGATATATTTCCCAGCAGAAACACTGGCATCTGGGACCAACTCATCGGAATCATAGGTGATGGTTCCTGCTACTGAATACATATGAAGGGTTTTGGGGATGGTTTCTTTTCCTTTGATAAAATCGGCCAACATCTCAGATTTATTTTTGATATTGGTCTCCGTGAAATTGTAGGGAGTTCCGATGGTCATAAGGGTCTTGAGATCCACATCATAATCCCCTAGATAATTTTCAATAAAGGCTGTATAAATCAAGCCACCGTTGGAATGACCCAAGCCCTTAAAATTATTAAAATTATATTTTTCTTGAAGGGCTTCGAAGGCTTGATTAAATAGTTTGGCTTGCTTTTTAATGTTGCTATAGCCATCTTTGTTATTTTCAAAACCAACCACAATTACCGGCTCATTGTCCTTGGCATCAATACTACCACTATAGGTGATATGCCCATCATTCCAAACCTTAACCTTAAGTAGACTGTGTTTGGTTCCTTGGCGGTCTTGGTTGAGCTTGGTCACCAAGCCATCAAAGCGGTTCTCTGTCGCAGAGCTTCCCGGGATCATGATGATGGGAGACAATTTTGAATTATAAAATTTCTCAATTTTTGAAACATTGGTCCGAGTCCAGCTATAAGAAGGAATGGCTAAAGCGATTAAGAAAAGACTGACCAAAGTAAGGACGATTGCTGTTTTTTTAGATTGTTTCATCGCTTTCTCCTTTCACTTTTAAATCTTTTCGGATACGATTTCCCATACGGACAAATGGTAGATAAAGGAGCACATCGATGGCAAAACAAAGGATACTGACAGCTAAGGCCCTCAAACTTCCTCCGGTTCCAATAAAAGCATAGAGAAGGCTAGGAGTCCCATCTGGCACCGGATAGACGGCTGCAGGCATCAGCTTGAAGCACAAAGCTACAGCTGCTATTCCCATATTCACCAAGGGGATCAATAAGAAGGGAATCACATATAGGAGGTTGAGAAGGACCGGTATCCCTACCATGAAAGAAGCCCCATTGTTAAAGAGACTTGGAAACAGACTGAGAAGGCTGACTTTCTTGTCCTTTTGACTTCGCGAAACCAGCAAGATCGCTACCAATAAGGCTAGAACTGCACCAATTCCACCTACCAGACCAAAACTGCGGTACAAATTGGTCAAGGTATAGAGATGAGGAATGCCTGTCGTTGAATGATGGGTCACAGCGTAGGTGAGATTTTCCAAAGCAAAGTTATCATCCGCAATTGAGTTCAAGGCAAAGGCTTGACTATTACCAAACCAAGCAGATAGCCCACTAAATAGTCCCATGACAAAGGTGGACAGGAGATGATGACTACTTACCGTTAGAGAAGCCAAGAACTGTCGGATAGTCTGAAAAATATTAAATTGGTTCCCAAGAACCAAAAGAAGATTTAGGCTGACCCCTAGAACTAAGGATAAGAAAATGGGACGCACCGTCTTGGGTTGATAGATGAAGTCTTTGTCCACAATCTGATCGTCACTGGCTTTAGATAGCCGAAAGATCTGTCCGATAAGATAGCCTAAAACAATGGCTAAGAGGATATTGGTCGTCGCAGGTAAGTTAATGCGTGTCAGTTGCCCATCATGGAGTGGTCCCACCAACAATTCCTGAGACCCTACAATCAAGCTGACCAAAAGAGCAGTCACGCCGGCTGTCCCCGTACTTCGACCGTAATGCCCAGCTGTATATTTCCCAGCGAAGTAAGTCGCTAAAGGTCCTGCTAGACCTCCTAAAAAATTGGAAAAATTGATAAGGACTTGACTAATAGCTTGATCCCACGGCAACCAGCTATCCATCGAAAAGAGCTGATGGATATAGCCTCGATCGGAGAAGACCGATAGCGCGATCACCCGAATGATCCCTGAAAATAGAAAAAAAGGAAATAAGGAAACCAGGGTTTTCTGGGAAATTTGAATCAAACTTTTTTCTCGTAACCAGAAAAACTTCTGGACTAAATACTTGGTCATGGGGCCTCCTGTTCGAGTTGATTGACTTATTCACATTGCTTACTTTCTTCTTATTATACCATAGTGGCGAGCATATCCTTTCGTTTGGAGAGACGTCATCAGTTGAGAACACTTTTAATATTTTCAAACCTTTTCAAAAACTCTTTGACAGGGGTCTTCATTTCCTCTATACTATTTGTTAGCTAACAAAACGATGAATCAGGTTACCATCGGTCCTGCTATGCTCATAGCAATTGGAATTGATGGGAAATGAGAGAGCTAGGATGGATTTTCAGACCATTTTTACAAGATTATAGAAAGATTTAGGAGGAATCAGACACCGATGTCACAAGAAAAAATTTCAGCCAAGGTCCTGTATGCTATTTTTGCAACAGGGATCCTTTCCTTTTGCGGGGTGGCTGGAGAAACTGCCATGAATATCACCTTCCCAATATTGATGAAGGAATTTGAGATCAATACCGCAACCGTCCAGTGGGTCACCACCATCTATCTTCTAGTGGTTGCCTGTGTAGTCCCACTATCTGCCTACCTCAAGCGCTCTTTTAAAATGAAGTCCATCTTTTTAGTTGGAAATCTCCTATCTGTTTTAGGTGTTCTCATTGACTTCCTAGCTCCTAGTTTTGGCTTTGTGGTTTTGGGTCGCTTGGTCCAAGGAATGGGGGTTGGTTTTGCCCTTCCTCTGATGTTTAATATCATTTTAGAGCAGGTCCCAAAACGCAAGATCGGTCTCATGATGGGAGTGGGGACCCTGATCACAGCCATCGCTCCCGCCATTGGGCCTACTGTCGGTGGTCTCTTGACTGCTAACTTCGGTTGGCGGTCCATCTTTTTGGTTCAATTCCCGATCCTTCTAGCTTCGCTAGTTGCAGGACTTCGCTCCATTGAACAAATCAGTATAGTCAAGCGAGAAACCCTTGATATCATGAGCCTTCTCGCTATTATTGCTTCATTTTTAGGCTTGATTTTAGGGATTCACGGTCTTTCTGATCATGCTTTCTTTAGTTTTTCTGTCCTTGGCTGGCTGATGATCGGAATCTTGGGACTGGTTCTCTTAGTCTGGCGGTCCAATCAGTTGGAGAATCCCATTATCAACCTTGCCATCTTAAAGAACCATCTCCTCACTGGCCATGTTCTTGCCTTTTTCACTTTCCAATTAGGTTCTCTGGCCATGAGTTTCCTCTTGCCCAATTATATCCAGTTGGTCAACCACTCTAACACCACACTTGCAGCTTTGATGCTGCTTCCAGGAGCCATCATTGGATCTGGCTTTGCCCCCTTCTCTGGTCTGATTCTAGATAAACTGGGGGCCCGCAAACCGATCCTCCTTGGAGCTGCTTTCATCCTTCTGGCCCATTTTCACTTCACCCTCTTGGGCCTGAAGCTGACAAATGGTTTGATTCTCGTCTTTTACATGATCTTCATGACCGGTATGGGACTGGCCTTCGGCAATATTATGACCAACGGACAAAAACAACTCTCTCTGGAAGAGCAACCCGATGCGAACGCAATCTTTAATACCTTGCAACAATTTGCAGGTGCTGTTGGAACAACCCTGGCTTCCTTGATCGTTGCCATGAGCCAAGCCAATCAAAAGCTGGATTTCACCCAAGCCACAGCTAAAGGCAGTCGCAATGGTTTCATGACCTTATTTGCCTTAGGTATTTTCCAACTCCTTCTCTTATTTTGGGTGGTGGGAAAAGATAATGAAACCAACTAATTTATCTCGTCAAAAAACAGCAGGAAGCCTGCTGTTTTTTGTTGTCCTTTCCGCACTCGCGTTAGAATGCCATCAGGATCCTCAAAAATTATGCACTTCTGCTAAATAAACCTTGATAGGATAGGTGTATGTCAAATTCTCTCTCCATTTTGCTTGTAATGTCAAATTTTACAACTAAAAGGTTCCATTAAATTGTCTAACTTTTATCATTTGAGTTAAAATCCTTGATTTCTTTCTGTATTTTATTTATAATCATTCTAAATAAGGAAAAGGAGACATTGTATGACTGAAATAAAACATGGAGTAGATGAATCATTTAGCGATCGCTTGAATATTTTGAGAGCTGCGGTTCTAGGGGCCAATGATGGAATCATTTCTATCGCTGGAGTGGTGATCGGGGTGGCCAGTGCCACGCATAACATCTGGATCATTTTCTTATCTGGCTTGTCTGCAATTCTGGCCGGTGCCTTTTCGATGGCGGGTGGTGAGTATGTTTCTGTTTCCACACAAAAAGACACGGAAGAAGCTGCTGTGAACCGCGAACAAGCCTTATTAGATCGTGATCCAAAGTTAGCTAGAGACTCTCTCTACCATGCTTATCTTGAAAATGGAGAATGTGAAACTTCAGCAAAAATTCTAACAGAGCGGGCCTTTCTGAAACACCCCCTCAAAGCCTTGGTCGAAGAGAAATACGGCATTGAATACGAAGAATTTACCAATCCTTGGCATGCAGCAGCATCTAGCTTCCTTGCTTTTTCTATTGGTTCCCTTCCTCCAATGCTCTCTATCATTCTCTTTCCAGCTAACTATCGCATTCCAGTGACAGTCTTCGTTGTTGGACTATCCTTGATCTTCACTGGCTATACCAGTGCGAAACTGGGAAAAGCACCTACCAAGCCAGCCATGCTTCGCAATCTCATCATTGGCCTTCTCACCATGGGAGTAACCTACTTCTTTGGACAACTCTTTAGTATCTAAAAAGCTGAGACTTCTGTCTCAGCTTTTCTTATGCTTCTAATAAGGTTTGTGCTTGTTTTTCCAGTCCTGCGACCGCTTCATCTGTCAAGACTAATTCACCTGTTCCCCAAGCTTCTGGGTTTACGGTTGTTCCAGTGAACTCTCCAACTACTTGAGTTCGAACGAATGGCAAGAGCGCTTGGTATGCCGCAAACATTGGTTCGTGTCCGGCATTGGCTACTGAAGAAACCGTTACGATCTTGTCTTGAAGGGCAGATGGACCACGAGTTTCTGACAGGTCAAGGGCACGACTAAGCCAGTCGATCAGGTTTTTCACTACACCTGGAATAGCAAAGTTATAGACTGGCGAGAAGATCCAGATGGCATCCGCAGCAAGAACCGCATCACGCGCTGCTTGCACTGCTGGTAAGGTTGGCGTTTCCAAATCTTGGTTCATCATTGGGATGTCTTTGTAGTCCAAGTATGTCACCGTTGCTTTTCCTTCCAGAAGACTTTCTGCTTTCTTAGCCATTTGGTGGTTAAAAGATCCTTGACGAAGGGATCCGACAATAAATAAAATGTTTTTCATAGTTGTTTCCTCTTTCTGTTGTAAGATTTTTTGTTACAATAGCTATTATACACGATCATAATGTAATGTCAAGGATTACAACTCGGACATTTTAAACTTTTATTTCATTTCACCAAGGGAGGGCCAAGAGGAGTGAGAAAAAAAGGTTAGACAAAAGTGTCCAACCTTCAATAAATCATAACCGTATAAATCTGTAGAGGATTAATATCCAAGAAAAACGACTCCCAGAGATCTTTACAATCTATTTTAGAACTACTTTTTTATAAGCAAGGTAATTCTCAAGCCCCAAATTCTGTTCGCGCTACTACTCCTCGTTAGACGAATCCGTAGCCAACATTTTTTTGATGGATTCGCTGGATAAATCCGTCATTTCAGCAATCATCTCAATACTCATCCCCTTCAAAGATAGTTTTTGAATCAGAGACTGCTGACCAGCTTGAACTCCCAACTCCATGCCTTCTTGTCTGCCTTGTTCCAATCCCTGTTCGAGACCACGCTCGAGTCCTTGTTCGAGACCTTGTTCTAAACCTTGTTCGAGACCTTGTTCTAAACCTTGTTCAAGACCTTGTTCGAGTCCCTGTTCAAGACCTTTTTTCAACCCTTTCTGAAAACCGGCTTCCAGTTGTTCTTTCCGAAAGGTATCCATGCTCATTTCCCAATTTTCTCTGATACGAATCCGTTCATCAATCATTTCTTTTTCCTCCCTTGTCCAGTTTGATGGGATCAGGAGTGATTCTGCCTGCTCGATCACTTGGTCTGGTTGATGACTGAATGGGCGATTGCCAAAAAATTCAAGCCATTGTCTCCAGTGAGCATTCAACTCCGTATCTCTACTTTCATTATACTTATCCAACTCTAAAAAGGCAACCTTTAACATATTATGAGCTACCCCATTCTTGCGAGAACTATAAAGAGGTGTCCCATCTACTGTATGGCGCATTTCATAGACATTGACAGGTGAATCTAAATGAGGAAAAATACTTCGCTCCAGGATAGCGATCCCATAGACCGGCTCCAGCTCCTGGTACATAGAATGGGTCGCCCCTTTCTTTCGCTTGCGTTGGACATTTTCTACCAGTTGATTGGCTAAATAATAGTGGAAACGATTCAAGAAATACTCTTGCTTCAAAACTTGAATCTCAATGATGACTTCAAGCCCACTATCTAGTCTTGCTCTCACATCAACAGATGTTTCAAAAGGAAGATCTCCTAAAAACCCCTGCTCATGGATCTGGTCTCCTTCTAAAATCTCAACGGACTCTACTGGCAGATCCAAGACTTCGCGGATGAATTTGGCTGTCACATCCGGCAGACTAAAAATCTTTTTCGCCATTAAATCCAAGGTGGGCGATACATACTCGTGTCGTTTCTTCATAGCAACCTCCAATGATTTCGTGTAGGGAGTCCCCTCACTTATACCATTCGAAAAAATTGCAGAAAAAGAGGCTGGGACAAAAGTCCTAGCCTCTCAATTATTTTTGGATTGTCGAGCAAGACGCAGTGGTTGAGTGGGCTCTACTACGCTGATTTCATCAG
>JAWDWJ010000016.1:0-44923 GCA_032477695.1 Streptococcus parasanguinis | reverse complement strand
AATGTACGAGTATCAGTTATCTATTGTTAGATACGGCCCAAAAAAGTAAGCGATATGATTTTCTAGGAAATGCTAAAGTGACACTTGGAATTTGTTTAACTGATAAAAAGTTGGTCGATGAAGGATTGCAACTACTCGAATTAACGGATGAACAAACACTATTGGAAGCATGTCAGTCAGATGTGAATCGTTTTTTCAAGGAATGAGTTTCTAATTAAGAATCGTAGAAAAAGGCAAAGTTTCTTCGATGGATAACGATGAATGTTTTGCCATCTTAAAAAGCTAGAGTTTGAATTGAAATACAGTACAATAGTTCGCATTTGGCAAAAAGAAAAAAGCCTTTGAAATCAACGTTTCAATGGCTTTTAGCTTAATAAATTTTTTTCTTCTGTAATTATCAAGTATTACAACCTATATTTCTTTTAATATTTTATCAAATAATTTTTCTAATTTCCATAATTCTCCATAGACAGTTCCATCCATATAAAGGTTGTAAATTTCATCATCTTGTTCCACTCGTATTTGTGCAGAATATCCTTTTGATAGTGCCAAAGAACGAATGACCTCTCGTTGAGTTCGTCCATTACCTTCTCGGAAGGGATGGAAATAATTAAGATTATCAAGAATTTTTGCTAATTGTTTAATAATCTCATCTTTTGAATTAGCAGTTTGATAATAGGTATGAATAAGGCGGTTTATATATGATTGGGCAGTACTGAAAGATTGTATTGGCATAAAAGGATTCCCATTTTTTGAGATATTCACCTTGCGATATTGTCCCGCCCAAGCATAGACATCTTGAAATAAATATTTATGAATGGCTAAAATATCACTAATGGAGTAGACTTTAATGACTTTCAAGCGCAAGTCTGCAAGCCTTCTAGTAACGAATAAATGCTCATTCCGATAGGCTTCTTCAATATTTGTAATATTTTGTTTGTTGATTAAGACTGTAGAATTTGGATAGGTATATTGATGATTGGGGTCAATGTACTCATATCCTTCGTATTGATTTTTAACCAATATTCAATTCCTTTCGTCTGTTGATAACATAAGTTTTTAAATCAATCACATCTTGAACAGTAGGTTCATAATTTTCAATCATCGATGACCCAATAGCATACCAGACAGTATCAAAATCCGAAAAGTTATCAAAGGGAATCCCTAAAATTGTTAATTCTTCTTTATTTACATCAAGAGTCATGGCACACCTCCTTATATAGAGTTATCCTTATTATACCATAAAATCGGTATTTTCACCTAAAGGATAGAGACCAAAAGATATATGTAAGCGTATAGATTAATACTTACAGAACTAAAAATATTCCCCTGTTTTTAGTCCAACTGAAACCCATACTTTCCAAACCAGGTCTTAAGAAAAAAGGTAGAGAAAAAGGTAGAGTTTGAATTGAAATACAGTGCAATATATCGCATTTGGCAAAAAGAAAAAACGCTTGAAATCAGCGTTTTTCTTCTGTATTGATTCGTATTGAATGCTTACTTCACTTCTGTAAACACAACGTGTTTGCGAAGTTTTGGTGAGTATTTCTTCAATTGAAGACGGTCTGGAGTGTTACGTTTGTTTTTAGAAGTAAGGTACAAGCGTTCACCAGATTCTTTGTGTTCAAGTGTAATATTTACGCGCATGGTATCTCCCTTCTATTATTCAGCTGATGCAGCTTTAGCGATCTTACGTCCTTTGTAGTATCCTTTAAGTGATACACGGTGTGAACGTGAGTAATCTCCAGTTGCTTCGTCAAAGTTTACAGATGGAGCTGTTACTTTGTAGTGCGTACGACGTTTGTTTTTCTTCGCTTTTGATGTGCGACGTGCAGGTACTGCCATTTCGTTTTTCTCCTTTTAAGATATAAATTCAATTAGGTTTGATTTTCATCAACTTTAACAGTATAACAAAACTTTTTTGTAAAGTAAAGTTACTTGACAAAAAATTGTTAAAAAAATCTCCCACCCCATCAAATGGGACAGGAGTTCTCCTTAAAGGTCTATTTCAAATGGCTCATCAATCGTTTCCGAAACGTATTTGCCATCCTTTTTTCGTTGTTTGACATATTCTGTCAGCAGGTACTCGATCTGCCCATTGACCGATCGAAAGTCATCTTCTGCCCATGATGCGATAGCAGCATATAACTGGGCTGACAATCTAAGTGGAATCTGTTTTTTCTTTTGGTCAGCCATTCTTAATAGAGACTTCCCGTATTAACAATTGGTTGTGCATCATGATTGCCACAGAGGACGACAAGAAGGTTCGAAACCATGGCTGCCTTCCGTTCTTCGTCTAGCACTACAATCTCTCCTTCGCTCAGGCGTTCAAGGGCCATTTCAACCATCCCAACTGCTCCGTCGACAATCATCTTCCGCGCATCGATAATGGCAGAAGCTTGTTGTCGTTGAAGCATGACAGCTGCGATTTCTGGAGCATAGGCCAAGTAGGTAATACGAGCTTCTAGAATTTCAAGCCCAGCATCTTTTACACGTGCTTGAATCTCTTCTCGAATACGACTGGCCACAATTTCACTGGAGCCTCTTAGGCTACCCTCATCTGCCTGGCCGTCTCCTGTCGTATCGACATTAGGAGCTACATCATAAGGATAGATGCGGACAATATTACGAAGAGCACTATCACACTGCAATGAGAGATATTCTTTGTAGTTATCCACATTGAAGACTGCTTTAGCCGTATCCACTACACGCCAAGTGACTGCAATACCGATTTCTACAGGATTTCCCAAACAGTCATTAATCTTCTGACGAGAGTTGTTCAAGGTCATCACTTTTAAGGAAATATTCTTTTTACCTGTCTCGATAGAAATATTGTTACCTTCTGCTGTTTTACGGACAGACATGGGTGACTTGGTGGTGACATCACCACTTTGGCCCAAGCGGGTGTTATTGGCAGGATTGACAGCGACACAGAAGGGATTGACAAAGTAAATACCCGCTTCTCGAATGGTTCCAATATAGTTCCCAAACAAGGTCAAAACCAAGGCCTCTTGCGGTTTAATGATTTTGATCCCCGCATAGCACACCAGACTAGCAATAAAGAGAAAAATACAGGTAATAACTGCAATCGCAAGTGGAAAACCTTCTGGTAGACCAGCAATCGCACTAATAAATGCTAAAACTAAGACGAGATCCCCAACTAGCAAGCCTATAAGGGCAGCTAAGCCGTTTTTCTTTTGGGTTAAAATTTTTTCTTCCATGGGACGAACCCTTCTTTCTTTGTGATATCTAAATGATATCACTTTGCTAACAAAAGTCAAGATATAACTGTAAATTATTTTAGCAAGAAAGCGAGCAAGCTGAATTGTCTGAAAATTCAAGAATTTTCTTCTGTCGTCTGCTCCTCCAAAATTCTTGCCTATCTTTGTGGCCTCTTTTATGCTATAATGGTAAAAAATATAACGAGAGGAATGACATGACAGAATTAGATACACGCCATCGTAGTAGTGTCTACGATAGCATGGTAAAATCTCCCAACCGTGCCATGCTTCGCGCGACGGGAATGACCGATGAAAGCTTTGAGAAACCGATTGTCGGAGTGATTTCGACATGGGCGGAAAATACCCCTTGTAACATCCACCTCCATGATTTTGGAAAATTGGCCAAAGAAGGTGTAAAAGATGCGGGAGCTTGGCCGGTTCAATTCGGCACCATTACGGTTGCCGATGGGATTGCTATGGGGACTCCAGGAATGCGCTTCTCCTTGACGTCACGTGATATCATTGCGGATTCTATCGAAGCTGCTATGGGCGGTCACAACGTGGATGCCTTTGTAGCCATCGGGGGCTGTGATAAGAACATGCCTGGTTCGATGATCGCCATTGCCAATATGGATATCCCAGCGATCTTTGCCTACGGAGGAACCATTGCACCGGGTAATCTGAACGGCAAGGATATCGACTTGGTTTCTGTTTTCGAAGGAATTGGGAAGTGGAATCACGGCGATATGACCGCTGAAGAAGTGAAGCAATTAGAGTGTAATGCCTGCCCTGGCCCTGGTGGCTGTGGTGGGATGTATACGGCCAATACCATGGCGACAGCGATCGAGGTCCTTGGGATGAGCTTACCAGGTTCATCTTCTCACCCTGCTGAATCAGCGGATAAGAAGGCCGATATCGAAGAAGCAGGTCGTGCTGTTGTCAAGATGCTGGAAATGGGACTCAAACCATCTGATATCTTGACCCGTGAAGCTTTTGAAGATGCGATTACAGTGACCATGGCGCTCGGTGGTTCCACCAATGCCACTCTTCACTTGCTCGCAATTGCTCATGCAGCCAATGTGGACTTGACGCTTGAAGACTTCAACGATTTCCAAGAGCGCGTGCCTCATTTGGCGGACTTGAAACCTTCAGGGAAATATGTCTTCCAAGACCTTTATAATGTTGGTGGTGTGCCAGCCGTCATGAAATACCTTCTGAAGAATGGTTTCCTTCATGGGGATCGCATCACCTGTACCGGTAAAACGGTGGCTGAGAACTTAGAAACCTTCGCTGATTTGACACCAGGTCAAAAAGTTATCATGCCGCTTGAAAATCCGAAACGTGCCGATGGTCCATTGATCATCCTGAAAGGGAACTTGGCTCCAGAAGGGGCGGTTGCTAAAGTATCAGGTGTGAAGGTCCGTAACATCACGGGCCCTGCTAAGGTCTTTGACTCAGAAGAAGCTGCCATTGAAGCGGTTCTTTCGGATGAAATCGTGGATGGCGACGTTGTCGTTGTCCGTTTCGTAGGTCCTAAGGGTGGACCTGGTATGCCGGAAATGCTGTCCTTGTCATCCATGATTGTTGGGAAAGGACAAGGAGACAAGGTGGCTCTCTTGACAGACGGACGCTTCTCAGGAGGTACTTATGGTCTCGTTGTCGGTCACATTGCGCCTGAAGCTCAGGTTGGTGGCCCAATCGCCTACCTCCACACTGGGGATCTGGTGACAGTTGATCAAGATACCAAAGAAATCACCATGCACGTCTCAGACGAAGAATTGGCGAAACGGAAGGCTGAAACAACCTTGCCACCACTGTATAGCCGTGGGGTTCTGGGTAAATACGCCTCGTCCCACCTCCGCACAGTTGAGTAGGGCTGTAAAAGCTGATGAAATCAGTGTAGTAGAGCCCACTCAACCACTGCGTCTTGCTCGACAATCCAAAAATAATTGAGAGGCTAGGACTTTTGTCCCAGCCTCTTTTTTGGCTCAAAGTCGCTATTTTTAACCCTGTCGCTGAAGCGTATGAATATTACTTTTTGGGGGATTTGGGTGTATTATCTGTCATTTTTCTTGTAAATCCGTCTATAATTTGCTATAATTGTGACTAATCGAATCAATCCTTTAATACTGTCCAGAGAGGCAGGCAAGGAGCTATGGAAATGAAAGGCCTGGGAAGACCAGCCTATATTTTGTGTATCTCCTTGTTGTGGGGGATTTTTTTGTATAGTTGAAAAGTGGTTTGATGAAAAAAGAGAAATCGTCGATGATGGAGCATGAGCACTCCCTTATGATTCGGTCATCGAAGGTAGATGTTTTTATTCAGCCATAACTTGTTGCATCTTTAATTTAGGAGGTTTTTACGATCGTGAATAATGTAAAATATGATGTATCTGATATGCCTAAACCAGGCTTGCTGGTTGGTTTATCATTCCAGCATTTGTTTGCCATGTTTGGGGCGACAGTACTGGTACCAATTTTGGTTGGAATTGATCCTGCCATTGCCCTCTTCTCATCTGGTTTGGGAACCTTGGCTCACTTAACCGTGACCAAGTATAAGATTCCTGCCTACATGGGGTCTAGTTTTGCTTATATTGCTGCTATGCAGATGTTGATGAAGACAGATGGAATCGCAGCAGTTGCCCAAGGTGCCATGGCGGGTGGTTTGGTCTACCTCTTGGTGGCCTTGATTGTCAAATTTGCTGGGAATGCCTGGATTGATAAAGTACTTCCACCGATTGTAGTAGGGCCAATTATCATTGTGATCGGTTTGAGCCTTGCCTCAACAGCTGTGAGCGATGCGACCATGATCAATGGGAAATACAGCGGTACGAGCCTGCTTATTTCAATGGTCACTCTTTTTGCTGTTATTCTCTTTAATATGTATGGCAAGAAAATTATCGGAGTGATTCCTATTTTGCTAGGGTTGATCGTAGGTTATCTCTTTTCTCTTATCTTAGGTCTGGTTACCGGCCAAGAGATTGTCCACTTTGCATCCGTTGCTTCAGCCAAATGGTTCCAAATTCCAAGCTTTGATATCCCATTTGTTAATTATGATTTTAAATTGTACCCAAGTGCCATTTTGACCATGGCTCCAATTGCTTTTGTGACGATGACAGAGCACTTTGGTCACGTGATGGTCTTGAATAGTCTGACAGGTCGAGATTTCTTCCAAGATCCTGGTTTGGACCATACTCTTACAGGAGATGGTTTGGCACAAATCATTGCAGGATTTTTCGGAGCTCCTCCGGTTACATCTTATGGTGAAAATATCGGGGTGATGGCCTTGAATAAGATCTATTCAGTATATGTTATCGCAGGTGCAGCAGTGATTGCGGTTGTCATGAGCTTTATTGGTAAAGTATCAGCTCTTTTGAATTCGATTCCGACCGCTGTTTTGGGTGGTATTTCGATCGCCCTCTTTGGAGTAATTGCGGCCAGCGGTTTGAAAATCTTAGTTGAAAACAAGATTAATTTTGATAATAAAAAGAATCTCTTGATTGCAAGTGTGATCCTAGTATCAGGAATCGGTGGTTTGGTTTTCCAAATTGGGGGACTTCAAATCACTGGTGTCGCAACGTCAACAATTCTTGGGATTGTGTTGTATCAAATCCTTCCAGAACCAAAAGTTGATGAGGCTTAGTCCATTCTGGTAGTGAACAAGTTTGAATGGATTCAAATATCATAAAAAACGAGGAACAAACTCTGATGGCAGAGCTGGTGTTCCTCGTTTTTTATGATGGATCGGATTTCCAAAGAGGTCTTCCTTCATTAGTTGACTGCGTTTCTTAAATGGTAATGATTGTTATCGTGGTGGAAGACCAAGTGCGATGCGACCATATCGGCTGATTCGTGTAATTTTCCAAGCGGGTGACCAAGTCACTTCAACCTTGACATCTTCGATCCCCTCGATTTCTTTTAGGCGAGCGACGATTTCGATCGGAAGGCTCTCAGCACAGCTACAAGCCGTATCGGTAAAGGTCATAACCACCTTGCAAGTGCCGGCTTCATCTAGATGGATCTCGTAGATCAGTCCTAGGTTATAGACATCTAACTCAACATCGGTATCAAATACAAGCTCCAATTTTTCGATTAACAGCTTCTCTAGTGCCAGGGCGCGGTCATTGATTTTGATATCCTCTCTCATCGCAAGATCCTTTCAGTGTAGTATGGTTTCCATTTTCTCATAATTCGGCTGATAAGGCAAGAAGAGAAAGAGGTTTTGAACGTGTCGAACGAAGGAAATTCAGTCCAGCCTCCATTTCTCTTCGAATTTGTGGTAAAATAGATGCAAAAGTAAGACAAAGGATGAAGGCTATGAAATTACAAAAACCAAAAGGGACCCAGGATATCCTTCCTGGCGATTCAGCGAAATGGCAATATGTAGAAGGCTTTGCACGCAAGGTCTTTGCGCGATACCATTATGATGAAATCCGCACACCGATCTTCGAACATTATGAAGTCATCAGCCGTTCAGTAGGGGATACGACGGATATCGTTACCAAAGAAATGTATGACTTCTATGATAAGGGAGACCGTCATATCACGCTTCGTCCAGAAGGAACAGCTCCTGTTGTCCGCTCGTATGTAGAAAATAAACTCTTTGCGCCTGAGGTACAAAAACCAAGTAAGTTCTATTACATAGGCCCAATGTTCCGTTACGAACGTCCTCAAGCGGGTCGTTTGCGTCAATTCCACCAAATTGGGGTAGAATGCTTTGGATCGAGCAATCCTGCAACGGATGTCGAAACCATTGCCATGGCAGCGCAATTCCTGAAAGAACTAGGGATTGATAATGTGACCTTGCACTTGAACACCTTGGGAAGCCCTGCTAGTCGTCAGGCTTATCGTCAAGCCTTGATTGATTACCTCTTGCCAATGAAGGATCAATTGTCTAAGGACAGCCAACGTCGCTTAGAAGAAAATCCGCTTCGTGTCTTGGATTCAAAAGAAAAAGAAGACAAGGCGGCGGTTGAACAGGCTCCTTCCATCCTAGACTATCTAGATGAAGAAAGCCAAGCGCATTTTGATGCGGTTCGTCGGATGTTAGAAGACTTGGGGGTAGCCTATGTCATCGATACCAATATGGTGCGTGGCTTGGATTACTACAACCACACGATTTTTGAGTTCATTACAGAAATTGAAGGCAATGAATTGACAGTCTGTGCAGGTGGTCGCTATGATGGTTTGGTTGAATACTTCGGTGGCCCTGCGACAGCTGGTTTTGGATTTGGTATCGGTGTGGAACGGATCCTTCTCGTTCTTGAAAAGAAAGGCATTGAATTACCGATCGAAACAGGCCTAGATGCCTATATCGCTGTCCTAGGAGATGAAGTCAATGAAGCAGCGCTTAGCTTGGTTCAAGCCCTTCGAATCCAAGGTTTCAAGGCAGAACGTGATTACCTTGGACGCAAGCTCAAGGCACAATTTAAGTCAGCAGATGTCTTTGTGGCCAAAGCCTTGATTACCTTAGGAAGTAGTGAAGTTGAGAGCGGTCAAGTTACTGTGAAAAATAACCAAACTCGTCAAGAAGTAACGGTAGCTCTTGAAAGCTTGAAGAAAGACTTCCCATCTGTTTTAGCAGAGTTGGGATTGGCTTGATTAAGTCTTTCAGACACCTGTAAAACAGATTCGCATGGGAGTAGGAGCAAAGTCGTTGCGCCTGCTCTCTTTTATCTAGCTTCTGTTTGCCGACCTTTGCCAAGATTTGGCGAAAAGCCGTTAAATTTTCTGACATTTATGATATAATGAGAAGATAACAAGTAAAGGAATGAATCAGTCATGACATTAGTTTACCAATCAACACGAGATGAAAAAAATACTGTAACAGCTAGTCAAGCTATCCTTCAAGGATTGGCGACAGATGGCGGTTTGTTTACTCCAGTCTCTTATCCTCAAGTAGAGCTGGATTTTGATACCCTCAAAGACGCTTCTTACCAAGAAGTAGCCAAGCTTGTTTTGTCAGCCTTTTTGGATGACTTTACAGCAGAAGAGTTAGACTACTGTATTTCTCATGCTTATGACAGCAAGTTTGATACTCCAGCCATTGCTCCGCTTGTCAAACTCGATGGTCAATACAACTTGGAACTCTTCCACGGTTCAACCATTGCCTTTAAAGATATGGCTTTGTCGATCTTGCCTTACTTTATGACAACAGCAGCTAAAAAGCACGGTTTGGAAAATAAAATTGTCATCTTGACGGCGACTTCTGGAGATACAGGAAAAGCTGCTATGGCAGGTTTTGCAGATGTTCCAGGGACAGAGATCATTGTCTTTTATCCAAAAGATGGTGTCAGCAAGGTGCAAGAATTGCAAATGACGACTCAAACTGGGGACAATACCCATGTCATCGCCATCGATGGAAACTTTGACGATGCCCAAACCAATGTCAAACACATGTTCAATGATGTGGCGCTTCGTGAAAAATTAGCAACCAACAAGATGCAATTTTCATCAGCTAACTCTATGAATATTGGTCGTTTGGTGCCTCAGGTTGTCTATTACGTATACGCCTATGCTCAATTGGTGAAGACAGGCCAAATCACAGCGGGAGAAAAAGTCAACTTTACCGTCCCAACAGGAAACTTTGGAAATATCTTGGCAGCTTTCTATGCCAAACAAATCGGTCTTCCAGTTGGAAAATTGATCTGTGCATCAAATGAAAACAATGTCTTGACAGACTTCTTCAAAACACATGTCTATGATAAGAAACGTGAGTTCAAGGTGACAACTAGCCCATCAATGGATATTTTGGTCTCTTCAAACTTGGAACGCTTGATTTTCCACTTGGTAGGCAATGATGCCACAAAGACCAAAGAATTGATGGAAAGCCTTGTTGCAACAGGTCAGTACCAGTTGTCCAACTTTGATGCAGATATCTTAGATTTGTTTGCGGCTGCATACGCAGATGAAGCAGAAACTGCTGCAGAGATCAAGCGGGTCTATGAAGCGTCTGATTACATCGAAGACCCTCATACAGCCGTAGCATCAGCCGTTTATCAAAAATACCGGACTCAAACAGGAGATACTGCTAAAACAGTTATTGCCTCTACAGCAAGTCCTTACAAATTCCCAGTTGTTGCAGTAGAAGCGGTGACAGGTGAGACAGGTCTAGGCGATTTCGAAGCCTTGGCTAAATTACACACACTCTCAGGTGTTCCTGTGCCACCGGCTGTAGACGGCCTTGAAACTGCACCGGTTCGCCATCGTACAAGCGTGGCAGCCAAAGACATGCAAGCAGCCGTAGAAGACTACTTGGGACTTTAATTCTCTGTATTAGAAAGATCAAAAGAGCCGTCTGGCTCTTTTATATACTCATGAATTCATACAAAAAAATCTTAAATATCGCCCTTCCTGCCATGGGTGAAAATTTCTTACAAATGCTGATGGGCATGGTGGATTCTTATTTAGTGGCTCACCTGGGCTTGATTGCCATTTCAGGTGTTTCCGTCGCAGGAAACATCATCACGATCTATCAAGCCATCTTTTTGGCACTGGGTGCGGCAGTTGCCAGTGTCATGTCCAAAAGCTTGGGTGAAAAAAATCAAGAAACCATTGCCTACCATGCGACAGAGTCACTGAAGGTAACCTTACTGTTGAGTGCTCTCTTAGGAGGGGCTTCGCTGTTATTTGGACGCCAGATGATTTCGCTGTTAGGGACTGAAGCTGCAGTAGCCGAAAGCGGGGGGATTTACCTTTCCTTGGTCGGCGGGACCATAGTTCTCTTAGGATTGATGACGACCTTGGGCTCCTTGGTTCGGGTGGCCAACAATCCACGTATTCCTATGTATGTGAGCCTGTTGACCAATCTATTAAACGCTCTGTTCTCCTCTGTGGCTATTTTCCTTTTTGGTTGGGGCATTGTTGGCGCAGCTTTGGGGACGGTGCTGGCCCGTCTGGTGGGAGTCATCCTCTTGTGGCAAAAGGTTCAGCTACCCTTTGCACCCCTTCGTTGGGGATTGGATCGTAAGCTCTTGAACTTAGCACTTCCAGCTGCCGGGGAGCGGCTGATGATGCGGGCCGGAGATGTGGTAATCATTGCGATCGTGGTTGCTTTTGGGACCGAGGCAGTCGCAGGAAATGCTATCGGAGAGACCTTGACCCAGTTTAACTACATGCCTGTATTTGGAGTGGCCACGGCGACGGTTATGCTCGTAGCACAGAGTCTGGGTGAAGGTGATCTTGAGCAGCTTCACCGCCTTCGAAAGCAGTCTTACTGCTTGTCCTTCGTGTTAATGTTACCTATTGCCTTGGGAATCTTTTTTGGGGGCACCCTTCTGACCCATCTCTACACACAAGATACAAAAGCAGTAGAAGCTAGTTTATCGGTTGTCCTCTTTTCTTTGTTGGGAACGCCGTATACAGCAGGAACGGTCATCTATACAGCTGTTTGGCAAGGCTTGGGAAATGGGAAACTTCCATTTTATGCTACGACGATTGGCATGTGGGTCATTCGAATTGGAGCCGGTTATCTGCTTGGAGTAACCCTTGGCTTTGGCCTTCCAGGGGTCTGGACGGGGACACTGCTCGACAATGGCTTCCGTTGGCTATTTTTGAGTCAGCTATATAGACGAAAAGTAGGAGAGAAGAAAAAATGACAAAACGAGCCTTTATTTGGGATTTGGATGGGACTTTGCTAGATTCCTATGATGCTATTCTGGCAGGTCTTGAGGAGACCTATGCAACTTATCAGCTTCCCTTTGACCGAGCCAGCATTAAAGATTTCATCTTGAAGCATTCGGTTCAAGATCTTTTAGTAGCCGTGGCGGAGGAGTATCATCTGGATGTGACCGACTTGAATCATCGCCGAGCAGAAAGTCTAGCGGAGAAAAATGCCCAGGTCCTTCTGATGGATGGGGCGCGTGATGTCCTATCCTGGGGACAAGAAGCTGGAATTGAGCAGTTTGTCTATACTCATAAGGGAGAGAATGCCTTTGTCATCCTGCGGGACTTGGGTTTGGAATCTTTTTTTACAGAGATTTTGACTAGTCAAAGTGGTTTTGCTCGCAAGCCTGACCCAGAAGCTGCTAGGTATCTGATGGAGAAGTACGGGTTGGAGCCAGAAAAGACCTACTATATTGGGGATCGGAGCCTGGATATTGACTTTGCAAGAAATAGCCAGATTCAGAGTATCAATTTCTTGACGTCTGACTATCAAGGCAATCATCAGATGAACACCTTACTAGATATCCCAGGTATTTTAAACGCTGAAAAGAATCTGTAAAGAATTTGTTTTCATTTTGAAATAAAGTCGTAAGCTTTCTTTAAGAAATGTCCGCTATAATAAAAGCATAAACAAAGACCTCCTAACTTTGTTTAGAAAAATCCTAAAACTTTTCTTTTTCATAATAATCTCCCTAAGAGTCGCCAGATCAGGCGGCTTTTTTTGTGGAAAAAACAGTACAAGCTCTTTTCCTTGCCAGAGGATATGAAATATTTTATAATTGATTAGTCAATTATTGATTTATCAAAAATGAATAGAGGAAGAGATATGGCAGAAATAAATGATTTGCTCTACCAACTACGTTTGGCAGATCAATCAACTACGCAACTTTTTGAAAAGCGCCTAGGGATTAGCTTAACACGTTATCAAATTTTGCAGGATTTATTAGAACAAGCACCTTGCAATCAGATCGCGGTTCAGGAGCGCTTGCGGATTGATCCAGCTGCTTTAACGCGGCATTTCAAAATATTAGAAAAGGAAGGATTTGTCCATCGGAGTCGAAATCCAAAGAATCAGCGGGAAATCTTAATTCATTTGACGGATACGGCCTATAATCGTTTGGTCAAACATCCCCCTCGCCATCATGTGGCGGTGAAAGAACAGATGAGTCGGATTTTGACTGCTCAAGAACAAGAGCAATTTTCTTACCTGCTGGACAAATTAGTATCTGGCATTGAACAAATAACAGTTGAATAAAAAGGAGAATCTACGATGTCATTACTGACGATTATTTTAGCAAGTCTTGCTGCACTGGAGCATTTGTATATTTTTTATTTGGAGAGCATCAGAACCACATCTGATACCACAAGTCGGGTTTTCAACATGGATAAAGAAGAACTCGCTCGCCCATCTGTGACCTCTTTATTTAAGAATCAAGGGATATACAATGCCTTGATTGGGGTGTTCCTCTTGTATGGATTGTTTGTCTCTAAAAATAGTGAAGTTGTTACGATTTTTGTGCTTTTTATTATTGGAGCTGCAGCCTACGGTGCGATGACAGCCAATAAAAAGATTATCTTGACCCAAGGTGGCCCTGCAATTTTGGCTTTGTTGAGTATCTTATTTTTGGGATAAAAAGGACGGGCTGCTAGGGCTCTTTGAGCTGATTTTATTAAATTAGTGTAGAAAAAAGTATAAAAAAAGACTAAAATTTTTATTGACTTTCTAAGAAAAAGGGTTATAATGGTAGCAACAGAAAAGTAATGAGTCAGCTATTTCCAGGGAGCTTGTGGGAATTGTGAACAAGCAATAGCGACTGATGAAAATTGGACTGTTATGATCAATGAATTCTAACCCATGTGAATTCGGTTGGCACCCCTTACCGTGCAACTCCTTGATAGAGGAGATAGAGATGTAGGGAAAGACCAGCTATTTTTCCCTATAAAAGAGGTGGCACCGCGGACACTACGCCCTCACACAGTTTTTGTGTGAGGGCTTTTCTATGTGCCTTAGCAAGCGAAGCGCGCTTAGGCACATAGATCCAAAAGCGCAAACAGAGCGATGGGATATCTTTGATAGCCTTAGCCAGTTGAATTCCTTAGAATAAAATAGTTCTAGAAGAGAGGTTTCTGATATGAAAAAAGTTTTATCTGCTGATGTGTTGAGTCCAATTTTGGCTTATATGCGTTTGGATGCGCCCCATAAAATGATCTTGGAGTCGATCCCTCGTGAAAAAGAGAATGCGCGTTTTTCAATTGTAGCCTATCGGCCAGTCAGTGAAGTCAAGTTTGAAAATGGCGTCCTCTATTACAATGATCAAATTGTCGAAGAGGATCCTTTGGACTTTTTGAATCGCATCACGGTCAAAAGGAAAACTTCAGAAGAACTCCCTTTTAACGGTGGGGCGATTGGATTTGTCGGCTATGACTTGATTGGTCTCTATGAGAACATTGGTTCTATTCCGGAAGATACGATCGGCACACCAGATCTTCACTTTTTCTTATATGAAAGCTACGTGATTTTTGATCACAAAAAGGAAAAGGTCTATGTGGTGGAAGAGAACCTCTATAGTGGACGGAGTGAAGCAGAGCAAGCGTCGAACTTGGAGCAAGTGTTAGCACAATTGGCAAGACCTGCAAAAGAAGAGTTTCAGGACAAGGACCTGCATGCGCTTCATTTCCACAATCATTTGGAGCAAAAAGAGTTTGAGGAAATGGTGGCCCTAGCGCGGGATTATATTCGAAAAGGAGATATGTTCCAATGCGTGCTCAGTCAACGTTTTTCAGCTGATTTTTCAGGTAAACCATTGGATTATTACCGCAATTTGCGCGTGACCAACCCTTCGAATTATCTCTACTTTTATGATTTTGGGGAGTACCAAATTATCGGTGCCAGTCCAGAAAGTTTGGTGTCAGTCAAGGATCGAGTGGTGACGACCAATCCCATTGCTGGCACACGTCCCAGAGGGATCGATGAAGAGGCTGATCGGCAATTGGCAGCTGATTTGGCAGGGGATCCAAAAGAAGTCGCAGAACACCGGATGTTGGTGGATCTAGGGCGAAACGATATTGGTCGTATCGCTCAAAATGGGTCGGTTGAAGTGACCAAATATATGGAAGTGGAGTTCTTCCGTTATGTGATGCACCTGACGAGTGTGGTCAAGGGTCAATTACTTCCTGGACTAGCCTCTATTGAGGCACTGAAGGCAACTCTTCCAGCTGGGACCGTTTCGGGTGCTCCCAAGATTCGAGCCATGAAGCGAATCTATGAGGCAGAAAAAGAGAAACGAGGAGTCTACGCAGGTGCTATTGGCTATCTCTCTGTGACGGGGGATCTCGATTTTGCTATTGCGATTCGAACCATGATCCTCAAAAATAAGAAGGCTTATGTGCAGGCAGGAGCAGGAATCGTTTATGATTCGATCGCTGAAAATGAATACCAAGAAACCGTCAATAAGGCAAAATCGATGACAAGGATTGGAGAAGAAGGATGATTTTATTAGTCGATAATTACGATTCATTTACTTACAATTTAGCACAGTATATCGGAAAATTTGATGAGGTCCAGGTGCTTCGAAATGATGATCCGGATCTGTACCAAGTTGCCCAAGAAGCAGATGCCTTGGTCTTTTCTCCAGGTCCAGGTTGGCCAAAGGATGCGGGCAAGATGGAGGAGATGATCCGAGATTTTGCAGGGGTCAAACCAATCTTGGGGATTTGCTTGGGGCATCAAGCGATTGCGGAAGTTTTTGGAGGGCGCTTGGGATTGGCTCCACAGGTCATGCATGGCAAACAAAGCCAGATCCAGCTAGAAGCTCCCTCTCCGCTATACGCGGGTGTTGCAAAAGAAGTCCCAGTCATGCGCTACCATTCGCTGACGATTGAAGACATGCCAGAGGATTTTGTCATTACCTCTCGGACGACGGATGATCAAGCGATTATGGGGATTCAACACCGTAGCTTACCGATTTATGGTTTTCAATACCATCCAGAAAGTATCGGGACGCCAGATGGGCTCAAGACCATCGAAAATTTTGTCAAACTAGTCAAGGAGCGGAAGATGAAACAAGGGCTTGCAAAAGTAGCGGAAGGAATGGATCTAACTAGTGCAGAGTTAGAAGCTGCTATGGAGGAAGTCGTTGCCGGTCGTGCTTCAGAAGCGCAGGTGACGGCCCTTCTTCTAGGTCTCAAAATGAAGGGGGAAACGGTTGAAGAGCGGACGGCTATTGCAAAAGTGATGCAGACCTATGCAGTCGCTATTCCTACAGAAGTTCAAGGAGCGATGGACAATTGTGGAACGGGGGGCGATCGTTCTTATAGTTTCAATATTTCAACAACAGCTGCCTTCGTCCTTGCTGGTGGTGGCATCAAGATGGCGAAACACGGAAATCGTTCAATCTCTTCTAAATCTGGTTCTGCGGATGTGCTAGAAGCTCTAGGGATTAACCTTGATTTGGGTCCAAAAGACTTGGGACGAGTGTTTGAAAAGGCGGGAATTGTCTTCCTATTTGCCAAAAATCTACATCCTGGCATGCGCTATATTATGCCCGCTCGCTTGGCATTAGGGGTTCCAACGGTGATGAACTTAACTGGTCCTCTTATCAATCCGATTCCTCTAGAAACCCAGCTATTGGGAACCAGTCGTCCGGATATGCTGGAAAGTACGGCAGAGATTCTAAAGAATTTAGGTCGAAAACGCGCAGTGGTAGTGAGTGGTCCACAAGGTTTGGATGAGGCAGGCCTTGATGGAGAAAACCAGCTCGCTATTCTGGAAAATGGACAGGTTACCTTATCCAGCTTTCAACCAGAAGATATCGGAATGGAGCGCATTGAAATTGATCAAGTACGAGGTGGAGACGCCAAACGCAATGCGGAAATTTTGCTCAGCGTCTTGGAGAATGAAGCAAGTCCCTTCTTAGAGGTGACTGTCTTGAATGCTGGCCTTGGTTTTTATGCCAACGGCAAGGTAGATTCTATCAAAGAGGGGATTGCCTTGGCACGTGAAGTGATTGCCAGTGGGGCCGCCCTTGAGAAATTGAGATTATTACAGGAGTATCAAAAATGAGTCAAGAATTCTTGCCAAAGATTCTAAAGGAAAAGGCGCGTGAAGTGGCTGTGCTGAAAGAAGAGGAACTCCAACCTTTGCGCGAGACCTACCGCTTGTATGATTACCTAAAGAGTCATCCAGAAAAGCTTCAGGTTATTGCGGAAGTGAAAAAGGCTAGTCCGAGTCTGGGAGATATTCATGTCGATGTGGATATCGTCGCGCAGGCTAAGACTTACGAAGAAAATGGGGCCGTGATGATTTCTGTCTTGACCGATGAAGTGTTTTTCAAGGGTAGTATCGAGTATCTCCGGGAAATATCTAGTCAAGTACGTATCCCCACCCTCAACAAAGATTTCATTGTGGATAAAAAGCAACTGATTCGGGCGCGAAACGCAGGGGCAACCGTGATCTTGTTGATAGTTGCAGCCTTATCAGAGACTCGTCTGAAAGAACTCTTCGATTTTGCGACCCATCTTGGCCTGGAGGTCTTGGTGGAGACCCATAATCTGACAGAACTAAAGGTCGCTCACCGGATTGGGGCTCAGATCATAGGGGTGAATAATCGCAACTTGGTGACCTTTGAGACAGATCTTCATACTAGTCTTGAATTGGCGACAAGCTTTGAACAAGAACCGGTCTACATCTCTGAGTCTGCTATTTTCACAGCAGCAGACGCGCGCATGCTGGCTCCTTATTTTAGTGGCATTCTCGTTGGGACAGCGCTCATGAAGGCAGACAATGTGGCTGAAAAAGTAAAGGAGTTGCAGATTGACAAAGGTTAAAATTTGCGGATTGTCCACTCCGGAAGCCGTCCAGACCGCTGTTGAAGCTGGTGCAGACTACATTGGTTTTGTCTTTGCACCAAGCAAACGGCAAGTCACGCTGGAGCAAGCTCGGCAGTTGGCTACAGGGATTCCAGAGGGAGTTCAAAAAGTCGGTGTTTTTGTATCGCCACAAAGAGAGGGAGTGGAGCAAGCTTGCCAAGTTGTGGGTTTGGACCTGATACAAGTGCATGGACCGATGGATGAAACCATCTTGCAAGACCTTCCCCAACAAACGATTTGCGCTGTTCAAGTGGGGAAAGACGTGGCTCTTCCTGAGACCAGTGCCGATTATCTGCTCTTTGATGCTCCTGTAGCAGGAAGTGGGCAGACCTTTAACTGGCAAGAACTCGAAACCCAAAATTTCACAAAGCCCTTCTTTATTGCAGGGGGCTTGACAGTAGATAATGTAGCAGATGCTATTCGCTTCTTTCATCCTTATGCGGTGGATGTATCCAGTGGGGTCGAGACAGATGGAATAAAAGATCAAGAAAAGATAAAACGATTTATAGGAAGGGTCAAGCATGGCATATAAACAACCAGATAAAAACGGATTTTATGGGCGGTTCGGGGGACGATTTGTCCCTGAAACCTTGATGACAGCAGTTTTAGAATTAGAAGAAGCCTACAGAGAAAGTCAAGCAGATCCTTCTTTTCAAGCAGAATTGGATCAGCTTCTGAAACAATATGTCGGTCGGGAAACACCGCTCTATTACGCTAAGAATCTAACCAAGTATGTCGGTGGAGCCAAGATCTTTCTTAAAAGAGAAGACCTCAACCACACAGGGGCTCATAAAATTAATAATGCCCTAGGACAGGTTTTATTGGCACACCGGATGGGCAAAAAGAAGATCATCGCAGAAACAGGGGCTGGACAGCACGGTGTTGCAACAGCAACAGCTGCTGCTTTATTTGATATGGAATGTACCATCTACATGGGGGAAGAAGATGTCAAACGCCAAGCCCTCAATGTCTTTCGGATGGAGTTATTGGGCGCCAAGGTTCAATCAGTAACAGATGGGTCACGTGTTCTTAAGGATGCGGTCAATGCTGCCCTTAGAGCCTGGGTAGCAAATGTGGAGGATACCCACTATATCATGGGTTCTGCTCTAGGACCTCACCCATTCCCAGAGATTGTCCGTGATTTTCAAAGTGTCATCGGTCGAGAAGCCAAACGCCAATTTGCAGAGCAAAATGACGGGGCTCTACCAGATGCAGTCCTAGCCTGTGTAGGAGGCGGATCGAACGCCATTGGCCTCTTTTATCCTTTTGTTGAGGATACCTCTGTTGCCATGTATGGGGCAGAAGCTGCTGGCCTTGGGGTAGATACAGACCAGCATGCAGCAACCTTGACCAAGGGACGTCCGGGAGTCCTTCACGGAGCCTTGATGGATGTTTTACAGGATGCCTATGGACAGATTTTAGAAGCCTTCTCGATTTCAGCAGGTCTCGATTATCCTGGGATTGGGCCAGAGCATTCTTATTTCCATGACATCAAGCGGGCAACCTATGTGCCTGTGACAGACCAAGAAGCCCTAGAAGCCTTTCAATTGCTTTCGAAAGTAGAAGGAATCATTCCAGCTCTGGAATCGAGCCATGCTATCGCCTATGCGGTGAAGTTGGCCAAGGAAATGGGGCCTGAAAAATCTATGATCGTTTGCTTATCAGGACGTGGGGACAAAGATGTGGTACAAGTCAAAGACCGCCTAGAACAAGAGAGAGGAGAGTAAGATGGGAAAGACCTTAACAGAGCATTTACAAAAGCTGAAAGACCAGCAGCAAGGGATCTTTGTTCCTTATATCATGGCAGGAGATCATGAAAAAGGCTTGGAAGGTTTGCAGGAAACCATCCAATTTTTGGAGGAGCTTGGTGTCTCAGCCATTGAAGTTGGCATTCCTTTTTCAGATCCGGTGGCAGATGGCCCTGTGATTGAAGAGGCGGGACTAAGAAGTTTAGCCCATGGGACGACGACACAGGAACTGGTACAAACGATCCAGCGTCTGGAGACAAGTGTTCCTTTGGTCATCATGACCTATTTCAACCCCTTGTTCCAATATGGGCTTGAAAACTTCTTTAGAGATGTAGAAGGAACAGCGGTCAAGGGAGTGATTATTCCGGATCTTCCTCATGAGCATGCAGATCTGGTAGAGCCTCTCTTAGTGGATAAAGACATCGCTTTGGTGCCGCTAGTGAGCTTAACCACAGGAATCGAGCGTCAGAAGAAATTGATCCATGATGCAGAAGGATTTATCTATGCCGTTGCTGTCAATGGAGTGACGGGGAAAGCTGGTAGCTATCGAGATGACTTGGACCATCACTTGGCCCAATTACACGAAATAGCGTCCATTCCTGTTTTAACAGGTTTTGGAGTTTCCAGCATGGAGGATGTTCACCGTTTCAACAAGGTCTCAGATGGAGTGATTGTGGGGTCCAAAATCGTTAAGGCTCTCCACCAAGGGGAGACAGACGCCATCGCTCGTTTCATTTCTCAAGCAGTGAAGGGCTAGAAGGTTCATTCCATTCATCATCAGCTTGATTCTCCTAGATCAAGCTCTTTGTCTACTATTTTAAACATTCCCCTTGTTTGTCTTTACAAACGAGGCTTTCTCGTTACAATAGAGGTAGTAACAAGAAAAGAGGAGAAGAGCATGATAAGCCTTGAAGAGATTGATCAAGTTGTCCAGTCAGGTCCTTTTGAACCAAGCTGGGACTCTCTTAGCCATCAAGTCTGTCCAGCTTGGTATCGAGATGCCAAATTTGGAATATTTATCCACTGGGGCGTCTACAGTGTACCTGCCTTTGGTTCGGAATGGTATTCGCGAAATATGTATATCCAAGAGAATCCTTGCTATGACTATCATCGAGAGCATTTTGGAGACCAGGCCAGCTTTGGCTACAAGGATCTCATTCCTCTATTTACAGCCGATCGCTTTGATCCGGCATCTTGGCTAGATCTCTTTCAAAAAGCGGGGGCCCAGTATCTTTTTCCAGTTGCAGAGCACCACGATGGTTTTCAGATGTATGCCTCTACTCTCTCGCCTTATAATAGCCTAGAAATGGGGCCGAGACGAGATGTCTTGGGGGAACTGAGGGCGGAAGCAGAAAAACGTGGTCTGCACTTCTGTACGTCCTCTCACCGGGCAGAGCACCAGTTTTTCTTTTCACATGGCAAGGAATTCACTAGTGACATTCCGCAAGAAATCCCAAGAGACAGCCTTTATTGGCCAGCCGAGCCAGAGCCAAAGGATCATTTTGATCTGACTTCCAAGCCTTATCCAAGTAAAGAATTCTTGGAAGATTGGCTGTTGCGAACCTGTGAACTGGTGCGGGACTACCAGCCAGAGCTCCTTTATTTTGACTGGTGGATCCAGCATGAGAGTTTTCGTCCCTACTTGATGCGCTTTTTGGCTTATTATTACAATCTAGCAGCACAAGAGGATCGCAAGGTGGCTGTTTGTTACAAACAGGACACCCTCCCTTTCGGTTCAGGAATCGTTGAAATGGAGCGGGGAGGATACGGAGAGACGCAAGCCTTTCCGTGGCAAATGGATACCGCGATCGCCCGTAATTCTTGGTGCTATACCCAGGATTTAGCCTACAAGACCAGTAAGGAATTGCTACAAAATTTAGTTGATGTTGTGGCAAAAAATGGCAATCTTCTGCTCAATATTGGACCCAAGGCAGATGGCACGATCCCTGAGCAAGACCAAGACATCCTCACAGAGATCGGGAACTGGCTGGCGGTAAATGGAGAAGCCATTTATCAGAGTCGGCCTTGGCGGGTGTCATCAGACGGACCGACCGAGGCCCAGGAAGGTTCCTTCTCAGATGGGCAAGCGCCACTCTATACTAGCCAAGATTTCCGCTATACCATGCGTGATGGCTTTCTTTATGCTATCCAGCTGGAACCAAGTGGAAGGGCGGAAGGGTTGACCTTGCCGTCTCTCGCCTATGATCTCAAGCAACCGAGAATTCTTCATGCGCGCATTCAAAAGCTAGAGCTCCTTGGAGAAAGCCAGCCCCTTTCTTGGAGCCAAGATGAGACAGGGCTCCATCTTCAGTTACCAGCTTGCAGCAAAAAACAACCGCGTGTTTTGCGCCTCAGCTTTTAGTTTTCTTGAAGCTTTCTATAAGGAATTGTTTAGGTTTCTCTTGTATACTGTACTCATCCAATAAGAAATGAGGTACAGAAAATGAAAATCTCAGTCAATTATTCAAAACGCTTTAAGAAATTGCCACAACAAGGTTCTTGTTACGGCGAATAAACACTTCTCTTCATTTTTCATAAGAAACTCCTAAAGAATGCTCTACCCGAAAGGGTAGAGTTTTTATGTACCAGAGACCTTGTGATTCGTGGTATAATAGGCCTATGGAAAAAAAGAATAAATTACTACTCATCGACGGGTCTTCCGTCGCTTTTCGTGCCTTTTTCGCACTCTATCATCAAATTGATCGCTTCAAAAATGCCAATGGTCTGCATACCAATGCGGTCTATGGCTTTAATCTCATGTTGAGCCATCTCTTGGAGCGCATCCAACCAACCCATGTTCTCGTTGCTTTTGATGCAGGAAAGACGACCTTTCGGACGGAGATGTATGCCGACTACAAAGGGGGCCGTGCAAAAACTCCAGATGAGTTCCGTGAGCAGTTCCCTTTCATTCGTGAGCAATTAGACCATCTGGGAATCCGCCATTATGAGCTAGCCCAGTATGAAGCGGATGATATTATTGGAACGCTTGATAAGATGGCAGAAGCTACCTCAGTACCCTTTGAAGTCACCATTGTCTCTGGGGACAAGGATTTGATCCAGCTGACGGATGACAATACGGTGGTTGAAATCTCCAAAAAAGGGGTGGTAGAGTTTGAAGAATTCACTCCAGCCTATCTGAAAGAAAAGATGGGACTGACACCAGAGCAATTTATCGACCTCAAGGCCTTGATGGGAGATAAGTCGGATAATATCCCAGGTGTTACTAAGATCGGAGAAAAGACCGGGATCAAACTACTCCTAGAGTACGGCTCTCTTGATGGCATTTACGAGCATATTGACGAGATGAAGGCTTCTAAGATGAAGGAAAACCTCATCAACGACAAGGAGCAGGCCTACCTATCCAAGACTCTTGCGACCATCGATACCAATGCGCCTATTGAAATTGGCCTGGACGATATCACCTATACGGGCCCTCATCTAGAAAATCTCGCCAAGTTTTATGAGGAGATGGGCTTCAAGCAACTCCGTCAGGCCTTGGATCTCAGTGGAGAAGAAGCGGCTCCTGTAGCCATTGACTATACAGAAGTCGAGCAGGTCACTTCAGATATGCTCACGGAAGATAGTTTCTTCCATTTTGAGATTTTTGGGGACAATTACCATACGGAACCCATCATCGGTTTCGCATGGGGGACCAAGGGTCAGCTCTACGCGAGTACAGATACTGGTCTTTTACAAACACCGATTTTCAAAGAATTTCTCGAAAAAACGCCCCTCAAGGTCTATGACTTCAAGCGGGCCAAGGTCTTGCTCAGCCACTTGGGCATTACCCTTCAAAATCCCGCTTTTGACAGTCGATTGGCCAAGTATCTCTTGTCGACCGTAGAGGACAATGAGATTTCAACCATTGCGAGTCTCTATAGTCAGATTGCGCTGCCGCTGGACGAAGTCGTTTATGGCAAGGGAGCCAAAAAAGCTATCCCAGAAAAGGCGGTCCTATTAGAGCATTTGGCACGGAAAGTCGCTGTTTTACTAGACACGGAAGAGCCCATGGTAGAGCAGTTGCAGGCCCATGGCCAACTAGATTTGCTCTATGATATGGAGCAACCGCTAGCAGCTGTTTTGGCCAAGATGGAAATCGCGGGGATCAAGGTAGAGCGTCAGACCCTAGAAGACATGCAGGTGGAAAACGAAGTGGTCTTGGAACGCTTGACTCAAGAAATTTACGAGCTGGCAGGAGAAGAGTTCAACATCAATTCTCCAAAACAATTGGGGGTCATCCTCTTTGAAAAATTGGAACTTCCTCTTGAATATACGAAAAAGACCAAAACCGGCTATTCAACAGCCGTTGATGTCTTGGAACGCCTGGCTCCAATTGCACCGATTGTGTCTAAGATTCTTGAATACCGCCAAATTGCTAAGATCCAGTCGACCTATGTCATCGGTCTTCAAGATTGGATTTTGGAAGATGGGAAGATCCATACCCGCTATGTACAGGATTTGACGCAGACAGGCCGTTTGTCCAGTGTGGATCCCAACCTGCAAAACATTCCTGTGCGTTTGGAACAAGGTCGTCTCATTCGTAAAGCCTTTGTCCCAGAAGAGGAAAACAGTGTCTTGCTGAGTTCGGACTATTCACAAATCGAACTGCGCGTCTTGGCCCATATTTCGGGAGATGAGCATTTGATTGACGCCTTTAAACATGGGGCAGATATCCATACATCGACTGCTATGCGAGTTTTCAATATTGCAAAACCTGAAGATGTGACGCCGAACGACCGTCGCAATGCAAAAGCAGTAAACTTCGGTGTGGTTTATGGAATTTCCGACTTTGGACTGTCTAACAACCTAGGGATCAGTCGAAAAGAAGCCAAGGCTTATATTGAGACCTACTTCGAACGCTACCCTGGCATCAAGGACTATATGGAGAGAGTGGTACGGGAAGCGCGTGACAAAGGCTATGTGGAGACTCTCTTCAAGCGTCGTCGGGAGATTCCAGATATCAATTCTCGCAACTTCAATGTTCGAGGCTTTGCGGAGCGGACGGCTATCAACTCACCCATCCAAGGATCGGCAGCAGACATCTTGAAAATTGCTATGATCCACTTAGACCAAGCGCTAGAAAGAGGAGTATACAAGACCAAGATGCTTCTTCAGGTGCATGATGAAATCGTTCTGCAAGTACCAAGTGATGAACTGGTAGCGATCAAAGAACTCGTCAAAGAGACCATGGAATCCGCTATCGAACTTGCAGTACCACTGGAAGCCGATGAAAACGAAGGCAAGACATGGTATGAAGCCAAATAAAATGGAAGTCGTACAAGCACGTCCAGTATCATATAAATTCTTAAGACAAGAAACACAAAAAGGAGATTCTTATGGCTTATTCATTTCGCAATCCTAGTGATGGCATTATCAAACATTACCTAGAAACCAGCAAGATCATCGCTGTAGTTGGATTATCTGACCGTGAAGATACGACCAGTCATCGTGTCAGCAAGGAGATGCAAGAGCGGGGCTACCGGATTATTCCTGTCAACCCCCGTGCAGCTGGTGGCCAGATCCTTGGAGAAACGGTGTACGCTAGCTTGCAGGAGATCCCTTTCCCAGTAGATATCGTCGATGTATACCGTCGCAGTGAGTTTTTACCAGATGTGGCACGTGATTTTATTGAGACGGATGCGAAAATTTTCTGGGCACAGTTGGAGCTGGAAAATCAAGAAGCAGAAGAAATCCTTCGTGGAGCTGGACGAGAAGATATTGTCATGAACCGCTGTATCAAACGGGAACACACCCGACTGATCTGAGGAGACTCCCTATACGGTTTATAATGACAAGAAATTAACAGTAGGGCTATAGAAGAAAACCCCAGCAGGAAACTGGGGTTTTCTTCTTACTCTTATTCAGTTTCATGGCTTGGATGGCCTGTGAAATGGCGCGGCCCTTGTTTAATCTGCTTGATTTGATCATAAAATGCAATTTGGCAGTTGATAAAGTAAGGCATGGTATAGAAGCCGATGACATCGCGCGTGAAGTAATTCAAAAAGTACCAACCAATCAAGGTTAGATCGAGCACCAAGCGATTGCTGCGGAACCCTTTCATGGTTTCACGACTTTGGCGAAGCACTCCAAAGGCTCCCTTGTAGTCGCCGTCTCGTAATTGCTCATAGAGGATCAATTCGACCAAGCTGAGACTGTAGTATTGTGGCAGGTAAAAGAGGAGGCCGAGTAGGCCCAGCACGACACCGGTAGTCATCAGAGGCATTTGTTGCATGAGAGATTGGAATTCAGGACTGGAAGCACTCAGAGTGCTAGGGTTGCTCACCTTGTCGTAAATCGCCAAAAATCGAATGCTGGCGTAGGTGCTGATGAGGCTCCCTACATAGAGGATGAGTCCCCATAAAAAGAGGACGACTTGCTTCAAGATCAAGGTGGCAAATACAGAGGTAAAGCGATCTTGTTTAAAGATATCTAACACGCGTGTTCGGTGTTCGATCTTGGGATTAATCGTATCTAAATAGCTAAAAGTCGCACCGACCACTAAAATGGAGATGACAAAGGAGACGACAGAAGGAAAGAGTTGCCGCTGGATCATGTAGATACTTGCTTGCTGCAAGGTCATATCCGGTAGTAGATCGATCAGATCTTGCCCACTTAATAGAAAGTTAGCAAGAATGGTCAACAGGACCGGCAAGGCAAAAAGGATAGCTAAGCCCGGTTGCTGGACTTGCATGGTACGTGCCCGGAGGCGAATCAGTTTAAGGTTCATAGATGACACTCTCTTCATAGTAGTACTTTTTATTATAACATAAGTCCGTGACAGAGCCGGTAAAATTTGGTACAATCGTACAGGTGCTCACAGGAAAACTGTGACAGGAATAAGAAGGCTGGGACTGTTTTTCCCAGTACGGAGGTAACCATGACAGATTCACCGATTCAATATCGATTAATCAAAAAAGAAAAGCATACAGGTGCTCGTCTGGGAGAAATTATTACCCCTCACGGGACCTTCCCGACCCCAATGTTTATGCCTGTAGGGACTCAGGCAACCGTTAAGACCCAATCGCCAGAAGAACTCAAGGAAATGGGTTCCGGAATTATCTTGGCCAACACCTACCATCTCTGGCTTCGTCCGGGGGACGACTTGGTCGCAAAAGCAGGAGGACTGCACCAGTTCATGAACTGGGACCAGCCCATTTTGACAGATAGTGGAGGCTTCCAGGTCTATTCATTGGCGGATACCCGCAACATCACCGAAGAAGGGGTAACCTTTAAAAATCACCTCAACGGCTCGAAGATGTTCCTCTCTCCAGAAAAGGCCATCTCCATCCAAAACAATCTAGGAAGCGACATCATGATGTCCTTTGATGAATGCCCTCAGTTCTATCAGCCTTATGATTATGTGAAAAAATCGATCGAACGGACCAGTCGTTGGGCAGAACGTGGGCTTAAGGCTCACCGTCGCCCTCATGATCAAGGTCTTTTCGGGATTGTCCAAGGGGCTGGATTTGAAGACTTGCGCCGTCAGTCTGCTCAAGATCTGGTCAGCATGGACTTCCCAGGCTATTCTATCGGTGGCTTAGCTGTTGGGGAAAGCCATGAAGAGATGAATGCCGTGCTGGATTTCACAACTCCACTCTTACCAGAGAACAAGCCACGCTATCTCATGGGAGTAGGAGCTCCAGACAGTCTGATCGATGGCGTTATTCGTGGAGTGGACATGTTTGACTGTGTCTTGCCGACGCGGATTGCGCGAAATGGTACCTGTATGACCAGCCAAGGACGCCTAGTGGTGAAAAATGCGCAATTTGCAGAAGACTTTACACCGCTGGATCCTGAATGTGATTGCTACACTTGTAAGAATTACACCCGAGCTTATCTTCGCCACCTCCTCAAGGCAGATGAAACCTTCGGCATTCGCTTGACCAGCTACCACAACCTGTACTTCTTGATCAACCTCATGAAGCAGGTCCGTCAAGCCATCATGGATGACAATCTTTTAGAATTCCGTGAGCATTTCGTCGAAAAATATGGCTATAATAAATCAGGACGGAATTTCTAGGATGGATCGCGAAAGACTATTAGACTCTTTGGTAAAAAAGATCCAGACAAAAGAATTGCAGACCCTTGGGATCTATGGTCATGGTGGTTCAGGAAAAACAACCTTTACAAGAGCGCTCTGTGAGCGATTGGACCCCACAAAAGTTAACCTTTTAGAGACAGATCCCTACATTATTGGAAGTCCAAGAGGATTGGTTGTGCCAAAAGACTTATCGGACCAAAAAGTAACCGCGTGTCTGTCGAGTGCCCATGAATTGGCAAGTTTAGAACGAGATATTCGAGCCCTTCAAGCAGGAATGGATATACGAACGATTGATCAGCCATGGTCTCCAAGCCATATATTATCTGGGAGCAAGCCTATTCTCATCGTAGAAGGAATGTCAGTAGCTTTTTTACCCAAGTCTTTGTTTGATCAAACCATTTGTTTTTACACAGATGATCATACGGAGCTAGAAAGACGATTAAGCAGAGATGTTGCTCAACGGAATCGAGAGATAGACTTCATCTATCGAACTCACCAGATCAGGCGAGAACAATACCATCAGTACTACCAACCGATGGAAGGTGAAGCAGATATCCTGGTCAATACATCACAAGATCAATTTTGTATTGAAAAAGAATAGAAAGTTCTACAGAGAAGCAATATTCAGAACATTGCTAAACTATTTTTTATCTAAAACAATTTAAGTGATGATGAAAAAAAGTAAAATGATATACTAGAAGATTCATTTAAACATACACTGAAACTTTCTGCTGTGAGAAAAGTGGTAGAAACATGATTGTTTCTACCACTCGGTAGTTTTGAAACTTTAGGTTCAAAACTAAGTCATGGAACTTCGTAGAAGTTAGCTGACGTCCGTACTCACCTAAAGAAAGTTTCTAAGATAACTTTGTCTTCAATCTGAAGTTCTACGAAAAAGTAGAACTTTTTTCTATATAATAGCAACTTTATTAGCACTCTATTTCTTTCGAAAACACTTTCATCAAAAAAACGAAAAAAATCTTCTCAAATCCCTTGCATTGGGCCTTTGTTTGTGTTAAACTACTATGGTGCTGTGAAAAACAGCTATTAGCTTTGATGCAAGAGGTTGCGACACGCTCGGTTGCATTGCCACGCAACGCGCGTCGGTTTTCTTGTGGAGCTAGCCTATTATCTTAAATAGACGAAAAGGAGAAAAAGATGGCAAACAAAAAAATCCGCATCCGTTTGAAAGCGTACGAACACCGTACACTCGACACAGCGGCTGCAAAAATCGTAGAATCAGCTACTCGTACAGGTGCACAAGTTGCGGGTCCAATCCCACTTCCAACTGAGCGTAGCCTCTACACAATCATTCGTGCGACTCACAAATACAAAGATTCTCGCGAACAATTTGAAATGCGTACACACAAACGTTTGATCGACATCATCAACCCAACTCAAAAAACAGTTGACGCTTTGATGAAATTGGATCTTCCAAGTGGTGTAAACGTAGAAATCAAACTTTAATCTAAAGGTTGATCCAGAGCATGAAAAACGCTCGTTAAAAACTTTTTGAATAAAAAACTATAGAAAAGGAACTATTTTCTCATGACAAAAGGAATCTTAGGGAAAAAAGTGGGAATGACTCAAATCTTCACTGAAGCTGGCGAATTGATCCCTGTAACAGTTATCGAAGCAACTCCAAACGTTGTTCTTCAAGTTAAAACTGTTGAAACAGATGGTTACAACGCTATCCAAGTTGGTTTCGATGACAAACGCGAAGTATTGAGCAACAAACCTGCTAAAGGACATGTAGCAAAAGCTAACACGGCTCCTAAGCGCTTCATTCGTGAATTCAAAAACGTTGAAGGCTTGGAAGTTGGTGCTGAAATCACAGTTGACACTTTCGAAGCTGGAGACATTGTTGATGTAACTGGTACTTCTAAAGGTAAAGGTTTCCAAGGTGTTATCAAACGCCACGGACAATCACGTGGACCTATGGCTCACGGTTCTCGTTACCACCGTCGTCCAGGTTCTATGGGACCTGTTGCACCTAACCGCGTATTCAAAGGTAAAAACCTTGCAGGACGCATGGGTGGCGATCGTGTAACGATTCAAAACCTTGAAGTTGTACAAGTTGTTCCAGAAAAGAACGTTATCCTTATCAAAGGTAACGTACCAGGTGCTAAGAAATCTCTTATCACTATCAAGTCAGCAGTTAAAGCTGGTAAATAATAAGGAAAGGGGAATACAGTCAAAATGGCAAATGTAACATTATTCGACCAAACTGGTAAACAAGCGGGCGAAGTTGTTCTTAACGATGCGATCTTTGGTATCGAACCAAACCAAGCAGTTGTATTTGATGTGATCATCAGCCAACGTGCTAGCCTTCGTCAAGGAACTCACGCAGTTAAAAACCGTTCAGCCGTTTCAGGTGGCGGACGCAAACCATGGCGTCAAAAAGGAACTGGACGTGCTCGTCAAGGTTCTATCCGCTCTCCACAATGGCGTGGTGGTGGAATTGTCTTCGGACCAACTCCACGTAGCTATGCGTACAAACTTCCTCAAAAAGTTCGTCGCCTTGCACTTAAATCTGTTTACTCAGAAAAAGTTGCTGAAAACAAATTTGTAGCCGTTGATTCTCTTGAATTTACAGCTCCAAAAACTGCTGAATTTGCAAAAGTTCTTGCAGCTTTGAGCATCGATTCTAAAGTCCTTGTTATTCTTGAAGAAGGAAATGAATTCGCAGCTCTTTCAGCTCGTAACCTTCCAAACGTGAAAGTTGCGACTGCTACAACTGCAAGTGTTCTTGACATCGCAAATAGTGACAAACTTCTTGTTACTCAAGCAGCTATCTCTAAAATCGAGGAGGTTCTTGCATAATGAATTTGTATGATGTTATCAAAAAACCTGTTATCACTGAAAAGTCAATGGCTCAACTTGAAGCAGGCAAATATGTATTTGAAGTTGACACTCGCGCTCACAAACTTTTGATCAAACAAGCTGTTGAAGCTGCGTTTGAAGGTGTAAAAGTTGCGAATGTGAACACTGTAAACGTAAAACCTAAAGCAAAACGCGTTGGACGTTACACTGGTTTTACTTCAAAAACTAAAAAAGCTATCATCACGCTTGCAGCTGATTCTAAAGCAATCGAGTTGTTTGCTACTGAAGCTGAATAATCTAAGGAGGAAATATCGTGGGAATTCGTGTTTATAAACCAACAACAAACGGTCGCCGTAATATGACTTCTTTGGATTTCGCTGAAATCACAACAAACACACCTGAGAAAACTTTGCTTGTTTCTCTTAAAAACAAAGCAGGTCGTAACAACAACGGTCGTATCACTGTTCGTCACCAAGGTGGTGGACACAAACGTCATTACCGTTTGATCGATTTCAAACGTAACAAAGATGGAGTTGAAGCAGTCGTTAAAACGATCGAATACGATCCAAACCGCTCAGCTAACATCGCGCTTGTACACTACACTGACGGTGTGAAAGCTTACATCATCGCCCCTAAAGGTCTTGAAGTAGGTCAACGTATCGTATCAGGACCAGAAGCAGATATCAAAGTCGGAAACGCTCTTCCACTTGCTAACATCCCAGTTGGTACTTTGATCCACAACATCGAATTGAAACCTGGTAAAGGTGGAGAATTGGTACGTGCTGCTGGAGCTTCTGCTCAAGTATTGGGTTCTGAAGGTAAATATGTACTTGTTCGTCTTCAATCAGGCGAAGTTCGTATGATTCTTGGAACTTGCCGTGCTACAGTTGGTGTTGTCGGAAACGAACAACATGGACTTGTAAACCTTGGTAAAGCGGGACGTAACCGCTGGAAAGGTGTTCGCCCTACAGTTCGTGGTTCTGTAATGAACCCGAATGATCACCCACACGGTGGTGGTGAAGGTAAAGCACCAGTTGGACGTAAAGCGCCATCTACTCCTTGGGGTAAACCTGCGCTTGGTCTTAAAACTCGTAACAAGAAAGCGAAATCTGACAAACTTATCGTTCGTCGTCGCAACCAAAAATAATCATAAGCAACTAGCTTACACTTTCCGCCAGCTCGGTAGCGCTGCATAGCAGCGCAAGCCGCTGTGGTACTAAATTTTAAAGGAGAAAATTACAAAATGGGACGTAGTCTTAAAAAAGGACCTTTCGTCGATGAGCATTTGATGAAAAAAGTTGAAGCTCAAGCAAACGACGAAAAGAAAAAAGTAATTAAAACTTGGTCACGTCGTTCAACGATCTTCCCAAGTTTCATCGGATACACTATCGCAGTTTATGATGGACGTAAACATGTGCCTGTTTACATCCAAGAAGACATGGTAGGTCACAAGCTTGGTGAATTTGCACCAACTCGTACTTACAAAGGTCACGCGGCAGACGACAAGAAGACACGTAGAAAATAAGGAGAACATAAATGGCAGAAATTACTTCAGCTAAAGCAATGGCTCGTACAGTGCGTGTTTCACCTCGTAAATCACGTCTTGTTCTTGACAACATCCGTGGTAAAAGCGTAGCCGATGCCATCGCTATTTTGACATTCACACCAAACAAAGCTGCAGGGATCATCCTTAAAGTGTTGAACTCAGCAGTAGCAAACGCTGAAAACAACTTTGGTTTGGAAAAAGCTAACTTGGTAGTATCTGAAGCATTCGCAAACGAAGGACCAACAATGAAACGTTTCCGTCCACGTGCGAAAGGTTCAGCTTCACCAATCAACAAACGTACAGCTCACATCACAGTAGCTGTTGCAGAAAAATAAGGAGGTAAACTCGTGGGTCAAAAAGTACATCCAATTGGTATGCGTGTTGGTATCATCCGTGATTGGGATGCCAAATGGTATGCTGAAAAAGAATACGCGGATTACCTTCATGAAGATCTTGCAATCCGTAAATTCATTCAAAAAGAATTGGCTGACGCAGCCGTTTCAACTATTGAAATCGAACGCGCAGTAAACAAAGTTAACGTTTCTCTTCACACTGCTAAACCAGGTATGGTTATCGGTAAAGGTGGAGCAAACGTTGATGCACTTCGTGCAGCTCTTAACAAATTGACTGGTAAACAAGTACACATCAACATCATTGAGATCAAACGTCCTGACTTGGATGCTCACCTTGTTGGTGAAGGAATCGCTCGTCAATTGGAACAACGTGTTGCTTTCCGTCGTGCACAAAAACAAGCAATCCAACGTGCTATGCGTGCTGGAGCTAAAGGAATCAAAACTCAAGTATCAGGTCGTTTGAACGGTGCAGATATTGCCCGTGCAGAAGGATACTCTGAAGGAACTGTTCCACTCCACACACTTCGCGCTGATATCGATTACGCTTGGGAAGAAGCAGACACTACTTACGGTAAACTTGGTGTTAAAGTATGGATCTACCGTGGTGAAGTTCTTCCGGCTCGTAAAGACGCTAAAGGAGGTAAATAACCAATGTTAGTACCTAAACGTGTAAAACACCGTCGCGAATTCCGTGGTAAAATGCGCGGTGAAGCAAAAGGTGGAAAAGAAGTAGCATTCGGTGAATACGGTCTTCAAGCTACAACTAGCCACTGGATCACAAACCGTCAAATCGAAGCTGCTCGTATCGCCATGACTCGTTACATGAAACGTGGTGGTAAAGTTTGGATTAAGATTTTCCCACACAAATCATACACCGCTAAAGCTATCGGGGTACGTATGGGATCTGGTAAAGGGGCTCCTGAAGGTTGGGTAGCACCAGTTAAACGTGGTAAAGTGATGTTCGAAATCGCTGGTGTATCTGAAGAGATCGCACGCGAAGCACTTCGTCTTGCTAGCCACAAATTGCCAGTTAAAACTAAATTTGTGAAACGTGAAGCAGAATAAGGAGAGGTCATGAAACTTACAGAAGTAAAAGAATTTGTTAAAGAACTTCGTGGTCTTTCTCAAGAAGAACTCGCGAAGCGTGAAAATGAATTGAAGAAAGAATTGTTTGAACTTCGTTTCCAAGCAGCTGCTGGTCAATTGGAACAAACTGGACGTTTGAAAGAAGTGAAAAAACAAATCGCTCGTATCAAAACTGTTCAATCAGAAGCTAAATAATAGACTAGGGAAGGAGAATTTCAATGGAACGCAATAATCGTAAAGTTCTTGTTGGACGCGTTGTGTCTGACAAAATGGACAAAACAATCACAGTTGTAGTTGAAACTAAACGTAACCACCCAGTCTATGGTAAACGTATCAACTATTCTAAAAAATACAAAGCTCATGATGAAAACAATGTTGCTAAAGAAGGCGATATCGTTCGTATCATGGAAACTCGTCCGCTTTCAGCTACAAAACGCTTCCGTCTTGTAGAAGTCGTTGAAAAAGCGGTCATCATCTAATCATACCTGAAAGGAGAAAACGTAAATGATTCAAACAGAAACTCGTTTGAAAGTCGCTGACAACAGTGGCGCACGCGAAATCTTGACAATCAAAGTTCTTGGTGGTTCAAAACGTAAATTCGCGAGCATCGGTGATGTAATCGTTGCATCTGTAAAACAAGCTACTCCTGGTGGTGCGGTTAAGAAAGGTGACGTTGTAAAAGCTGTTATCGTTCGTACTAAATCAGGTGCTCGTCGTAAAGATGGTTCATACATCAAGTTCGACGAAAATGCAGCAGTGATCATCCGTGACGACAAAACTCCTCGCGGAACTCGTATCTTCGGCCCAGTTGCACGTGAATTGCGTGACGGTGGATTCATGAAGATTGTATCACTCGCTCCAGAAGTACTTTAATCAATAAAAAAACAAACACAGTCCCCTGGCTCAGCCAGGGTGCCCGTCGGGCGTAAGAATAAAAGGAGAATAAAATGTTTGTAAAAAAAGGCGACAAAGTTCGCGTTATCGCTGGTAAAGACAAAGGCGTAGAAGCTGTTGTTCTTACTGCTCTTCCAAAAGTAAATAAAGTTGTTGTAGAAGGTGTAAACATCATCAAGAAACACCAACGTCCAAATAACGAAAACCCTCAAGGTGCAATCGTTGAAAAAGAAGCTCCAATCCATGCTTCTAACGTTCAAGTTTTGGACAAAAACGGTGTTGCTGGACGTGTTGGCTACAAATTTGTAGACGGCAAAAAAGTTCGCTACAACAAAAAATCAGGCGAAGTGCTTGACTAATCACGAAGGAAAGGAGAAGTATAATGGCTAATCGTTTAAAAGAAAAATACCTTAATGAAGTAGTACCATCATTGACTGAACAGTTCAACTATTCATCAGTTATGGCTGTGCCAAAAGTTGATAAAATCGTTTTGAACATGGGTGTTGGTGATGCAGTATCAAATGCTAAAAACCTTGAAAAAGCTGCTGAAGAGCTTGCTTTGATCTCAGGTCAAAAACCATTGATCACTAAGGCTAAAAAATCAATCGCCGGCTTCCGTCTTCGTGAAGGTGTTGCGATCGGTGCAAAAGTTACCCTTCGTGGTGAACGTATGTACGAATTCTTGGATAAATTGGTAACAGTTTCACTTCCACGTGTACGTGACTTCCATGGTGTTCCAACAAAATCATTTGATGGACGCGGAAACTACACACTTGGTGTGAAAGAACAATTGATCTTCCCAGAAATCAACTTTGATGATGTTGATAAAACTCGTGGTTTGGATATCGTAATCGTAACTACAGCGAACACAGACGAAGAATCACGTGCATTGCTTACTGGCCTCGGTATGCCGTTTGCAAAATAATATAGGAGGTAAAACTAATGGCTAAAAAATCTATGATTGCTAAGAACAAACGCCCAGCGAAGTTCTCTACTCAAGCATACACTCGCTGTGAACGTTGTGGACGTCCACACTCAGTTTACCGCAAGTTTAAACTTTGCCGTGTTTGCTTCCGTGAATTGGCATACAAAGGTCAAATCCCAGGTGTCACAAAAGCATCTTGGTAATTTAAGATATCAAGGGCGTTAAAACTCCAAGTGAAAATAGGAAACTTGACGAAGAAACTTTAGTTTCTAGGAAAGTTTATCTTTTTCACACAGAGTTTAGCCCGGGTTCAGTTGGGCTTGCCAATTTGAACACGAGCTACAGCTTTGGCAAAAAAGACCAATTTTCTTTGGAGCATCGCTCCTGCATCAAATTGCCTATTTTTGCTCTCGCTGTTACGCTCTCTGTATCATGTATTAACTAGCAAGTGCAACTTGCAAACTACTAGTAAGAGGAGAAATTATAATGGTTATGACTGACCCAATCGCAGACTTCCTTACACGTATTCGTAACGCTAACCAAGCAAAACACGAAGTACTTGAAGTACCTGCATCAAACATCAAAAAAGGGATTGCTGAAATCCTTAAACGCGAAGGTTTTGTAAAAAACGTTGAATTCATCGAAGATGACAAACAAGGCATCATCCGTGTATTCTTGAAATACGGACAAAACGGTGAAAAAGTTATCACAAATTTGAAACGTGTATCAAAACCAGGTTTGCGTGTTTACAAAAAACGTGAAGATCTTCCAAAAGTTCTTAACGGACTTGGAATTGCTATCCTTTCAACTTCTGAAGGTTTGCTTACTGATAAAGAAGCACGCCAAAAGAACGTTGGTGGGGAAGTTATCGCTTACGTTTGGTAATATTTAGCTCCCAATTTCGTTGTGACTCTTCGTTATTGTCTCTTGTCTAACCCAAAGTTATGTCTGCGAGACAATGCCTCGATTCACTTAGAAATTGAGACCTAAACATTAACTTTTAAATCAAAAAGATTTAAACCCCGTGAAAACTGGCCCGAAAAGGCCTGACAATTTAACAGGAGAATAAAAAACATGTCACGTATTGGTAATAAAGTTATCGTGTTGCCTGCTGGTGTTGAAATCACTAACAATGACAACGTTGTAACTGTAAAAGGACCTAAAGGAGAACTTACTCGTGAGTTCTCAAAAGATATTGAAATCCGTGTGGAAGGTACTGAAGTAACACTTCACCGTCCAAACGATTCAAAAGAAATGAAAACAATCCACGGAACAACTCGTGCCCTTTTGAACAACATGGTTACTGGTGTATCAGAAGGATTCAAGAAAGAACTTGAAATGCGCGGGGTTGGATACCGTGCACAACTTCAAGGATCAAAACTTGTTTTGGCTGTTGGTAAATCACACCCAGACGAAGTTGAAGCTCCAGAAGGAATTACTTTTGAACTTCCAAACCCAACAACAATCGTTGTTAGCGGAATTTCAAAAGAAGTAGTTGGTCAAACAGCTGCTTATGTACGTAGCCTTCGTTCACCTGAACCATACAAAGGTAAAGGGATCCGTTATGTTGGTGAATACGTTCGTCGCAAAGAAGGTAAAACAGGTAAATAATGTAGTTTGGTTGTTTTTCAACCAACCTTCATCTTACCAACTCAGTGCTTAGCACATGATTTTAAAATTAAGAGGTGAAAATTGTGATTTCGAAACCAGATAAAAACAAAATCCGTCAAAAACGCCACCGTCGCGTTCGCGGAAAACTCTCTGGAACTGCTGATCGCCCACGTTTGAACGTATTCCGTTCTAATACAGGCATCTACGCTCAAGTAATTGATGACGTAGCGGGTGTAACGCTCGCAAGCGCTTCAACTCTTGACAAAGAAGTTTCAAAAGGAACTAAAACTGAACAAGCCGTTGTTGTCGGCAAACTTGTTGCTGAACGTGCAGTTGCTAAAGGTATTTCTGAAGTGGTGTTCGACCGCGGTGGATATCTATATCACGGACGTGTTAAAGCTTTGGCTGATGCAGCTCGTGAAAACGGATTGAAATTCTAATAGGAGGACACTAGAAAATGGCATTTAAAGATAATGCAGTTGAACTTGAAGAACGCGTAGTTGCCATCAACCGTGTAACAAAAGTTGTTAAAGGTGGACGTCGTCTTCGTTTTGCAGCTCTTGTAGTTGTTGGTGACCGTAATGGCCGTGTTGGATTTGGTACTGGTAAAGCTCAAGAAGTTCCAGAAGCAATCCGTAAGGCTGTTGAAGATGCTAAGAAAAACTTGATCGAAGTTCCTATGGTTGGAACAACAATTCCACACGAAGTAACATCAGTATTTGGTGGAGCTCGTGTATTGTTGAAACCAGCTATCGAAGGGGCTGGGGTTGCTGCAGGTGGAGCAGTTCGTGCCGTTGTCGAATTGGCAGGTATTGCAGATGTTACATCTAAATCACTTGGATCAAACACTCCAATCAACATCGTTCGTGCAACTGTTAACGGTTTGGCACAATTGAAACGCGCTGATGAAGTTGCTGCCCTTCGTGGTATTTCAGTTTCTGACTTAGCTTAAGAAAGGAGATTCAAATGGCTCAAATTAAAATTACTTTGACTAAGTCTCCAATCGGACGCATCCCGTCACAACGTAAAACTGTTGTAGCACTTGGACTTGGCAAATTGAACAGCTCTGTTATTAAAGAAGATAACCCAGCAGTACGTGGTATGATCACTGCTGTATCTCACTTGGTAACAGTTGAAGAAGTAAAATAATCTATTTAAAATAGAAACAAAGTTTTCAGGGGTATGAGAGATTCTCATCCCCTAAAACTAAATATAAGTATAGGCGAGTTTGTAGTTAGGACACCTTTTCCTGATTACATGCGTTAGCAATTTACAAAAGAGGAGAAAATAAATAATGAAACTTCATGAATTACAACCTGCTACAGGTTCACGTAAAGTCCGCAACCGTGTTGGTCGTGGTACTTCATCTGGTAATGGTAAAACTTCTGGCCGTGGTCAAAAAGGTCAAAAAGCTCGTAGCGGTGGCGGTGTACGTCTTGGTTTTGAAGGTGGACAAACTCCATTGTTCCGTCGTCTTCCAAAACGTGGATTTACAAACATCAACGCTAAAGAATATGCTATTGTGAACCTTGATCAATTGAACGCCTTTGAAGATGGTGCTGAAGTAACTCCAGTAGTACTTGTAGAATCAGGAATTGTAAAAGCTGAAAAATCAGGTATCAAAATTCTTGGTAACGGAGAATTGACTAAGAAGTTGACTGTTAAAGCAGCTAAATTCTCTAAATCAGCTGAAGAAGCTATCACTGCTAAAGGTGGTTCAGTTGAAGTCATCTAAGTGAGGTGACCTATGTTTTTTAAATTATTAAAAGATGCATTTAAGGTGAAACAAGTACGGTCGAAGATTTTATTTACGATCTTCATCATTCTTGTTTTCCGCATTGGGACCACGATTACAGTGCCTGGTGTAAATGCGAAAATTCTGAACAACCTTCAAGATGTGTCCTTCTTGAACATGCTCAGTTTGGTTTCTGGGAATGCCATGAGGAACTTCTCAGTTTTCGCATTAGGGGTTAGCCCATACATCACAGCTTCGATCGTCGTGCAACTTTTGCAAATGGATCTGTTACCTAAGTTTGTTGAATGGGGCAAACAAGGGGAAGTTGGTCGAAGAAAGCTCAACCAAGCAACACGCTATATTTCTTTGGTTCTAGCCTTTGTTCAATCCATCGGGATTACAGCTACCTTCCACACCTTGTCTCAGGCGAAATTAGTCGCAACTCCAAATACCAAGACCTATCTATTAATCGGTGCGATTCTGACGACCGGTTCCATGATTGTGACTTGGCTTGGAGAACAAATCACAGATAAAGGGTACGGTAATGGTGTTTCAATGATTATCTTTGCAGGGATTGTGTCATCAATTCCTGAGATGATTAAAGAAATCTATGAAAATGCATTTGTGAATGTTCGTTCTGGTCAAATGACCAATTCCCTCATTTTTGTTGGGGTATTAATCCTTGCTGTCTTGGTTATTGTTTACTTTACAACCTTTGTGGAGCAAGCACAATACAAGATTCCAATCCAATATACAAAGATTGCACAAGGAGCTCCATCAAGTTCTTACCTACCTTTGAAAGTAAACCCAGCAGGAGTTATTCCTGTCATCTTCGCTAGTTCGATTACAGCAGCGCCTGCTGCAATTTTCCAAGTGATTAGCGCTATGGGTTACAATGCAGGATGGGTGAAAACAGCTCAAGCCATGTTGGCTACAAACACACCAACTGGTGTGGCAATGTATGCCTTATTGATCATTCTCTTCACCTTCTTCTACACGTTTGTTCAGATCAATCCTGAAAAAACGGCAGAAAACCTTCAAAAGAGTGGTGCCTATATCCCAGGCGTCCGCCCTGGTAAGGGGACAGAAGAGTTTATGTCTCGTTTGCTACGTCGTTTAGCAAGCGTCGGATCAGTATTCCTTGGCTTTATTACCATCATTCCAATCCTGGCTCGAGATTTATTTGGTTTGACAGATGCAGTTGCTCTTGGAGGAACTAGTTTGTTAATCATTATTTCAACAGGTATTGAGGGAATGAAACAATTAGAAGGCTACTTATTAAAACGTAAGTATGTCGGATTTATGGACACAACAACAGAATAGAATAAGGTTGACTTTGTCAGCCTTCTATTTTGTTTTTAAATGGAAATAGGAATTCGCTCCTGCTTCCATTTAAAAACAAAATAAGGAGAATTCATCATGAATCTTTTAATTATGGGGTTGCCTGGAGCAGGTAAAGGAACTCAAGCAGCTAAAATCGTTGAAGAGTTTCACGTAGCGCATATCTCCACTGGAGATATGTTCCGCGCAGCGATGGCTAACCAAACTGAAATGGGTGTGCTTGCAAAATCATACATTGATAAAGGTGAGTTGGTACCAGATGAAGTAACTAATGGAATTGTAAAAGAACGCCTTGCTCAAGATGATATTAAAGAAACAGGTTTCTTGTTAGACGGATATCCACGTACCATTGAGCAAGCTCATGCTTTAGATAAAACATTGGCTGAACTTGGTATTGAGCTTGAAGGTGTTATCAACATCGAAGTAAATCCAGACAGTCTTTTAGAGCGTTTGAGCGGACGTATCATTCATCGTCAAACTGGAGAAACTTTCCATAAAGTATTCAATCCACCAGTTGATTACAAAGAGGAAGATTACTACCAACGTGAAGATGATAAACCTGAGACAGTAAAACGTCGTTTGGATGTTAATATTGCCCAAGGTGAACCAATCATTGAATTTTATCGTTCAAAAGGACTCGTACATGACATCCAAGGGAACCAAGATATCAATGATGTATTTTCAGACATTGAAAAAGTCTTGTCAAATTTGAAATAAAAGCGTTTTTCATGCTTGCAATATTGGACAACTAGTGTTACAATTAGTTAGTCTGACTTATAATTGTTACCTCTGTGCTCAGAGGAATGAATCGAAATTTATGGAGGTACTTTTGCGTGGCAAAAGACGATGTGATTGAAGTAGAAGGCAAAGTAGTCGATACAATGCCGAATGCTATGTTTACGGTTGAACTTGAAAATGGACATCAGATTTTAGCAACAGTTTCTGGTAAAATTCGTAAAAACTATATTCGTATTTTAGCGGGAGATCGTGTTACAGTGGAGATGAGTCCGTACGATTTGACACGTGGACGTATCACATACCGCTTTAAATAATCGAAAAACTTGGAGGGATAAAAATGAAAGTAAGACCATCGGTCAAACCAATTTGCGAATACTGTAAAGTAATTCGTCGTAATGGTCGTGTTATGGTAATTTGCCCAGCAAATCCAAAACACAAACAACGTCAAGGATAAGATAGAAAGGAGAAAACATGGCTCGTATTGCTGGAGTTGACATTCCAAATGACAAACGTGTAGTAATTTCATTGACTTATGTGTACGGTATCGGACTTCCAACATCTAAGAAAATCCTTGCTGCTGCAGGCGTTTCTGAAGATATTCGTGTTCGCGATCTTACACCAGATCAAGAAGATGCTATCCGTCGTGAAGTTGACGCAATCAAAGTTGAAGGTGACCTTCGTCGTGAAGTAAACTTGAACATCAAACGCTTGATGGAAATCGGTTCATACCGTGGTATCCGTCACCGTCGTGGACTTCCAGTTCGTGGACAAAACACTAAAAACAATGCTCGCACTCGTAAAGGTAAAGCTGTTGCGATTGCAGGTAAGAAAAAATAAAATAAAATAAGGAGGTAAAAATCTTGGCTAAACCAACACGTAAACGTCGTGTGAAAAAGAATATCGAATCTGGTATTGCTCATATTCACGCTACATTTAACAACACAATTGTTATGATTACTGATGTGCATGGTAACGCAATCGCTTGGTCATCTGCAGGTGCACTTGGATTTAAAGGTTCTCGTAAATCTACACCATTTGCTGCTCAAATGGCATCAGAAGCTGCTGCAAAAGCTGCTCAAGAACACGGACTTAAATCTGTTGAAGTAACTGTTAAAGGTCCTGGTTCAGGTCGTGAGTCTGCTATTCGTGCACTTGCTGCTGCTGGTCTTGAAGTAACTGCAATCCGCGATGTAACTCCTGTACCACACAATGGTGCTCGTCCTCCAAAACGTCGCCGTGTATAATCATCAACAATTACACAGCTTTTCGTTTAAGAGGGAGTATAGCAAATGATTGAGTTTGAAAAACCAAATATAACAAAAATTGATGAAAACAAAGATTATGGCGTGTTTGTCGTAGAACCACTTGAACGTGGCTATGGTACAACACTTGGAAACTCACTTCGTCGTGTACTTCTGGCTTCACTTCCAGGTGCAGCTGTCACTTCAATCAACATTGAAGGTGTACTCCACGAATTTGATACCGTTCCAGGAGTCCGTGAAGACGTTATGCAAATTATTCTTAACGTTAAAGGAATCGCCGTTAAATCTTACGTCCAAGACGAAAAGATTATTGAACTTGATGTAGAAGGACCTGCAGAAGTAACTGCTGGAGATATTCTTACTGATAGTGACATCGAAATTGTAAACCCTGATCATTATCTATTTACAATCGGAGAAGGAGCATCTTTGAAAGCAACGCTTACTGTAAACAGTGGACGTGGCTATGTTCCAGCTGATCAAAACAAAAAAGATGATGCACCAGTGGGAACACTTGCTGTAGATTCAATCTATACGCCAGTGACTAAAGTCAATTACCAAGTTGAACCAGCACGCGTTGGTAGCAACGATGGCTTTGACAAGCTAACCCTTGAAATTTTGACAAATGGGACAATCATTCCAGAAGATGCCTTAGGTTTGTCTGCTCGTATTTTGACAGAACACCTAAATCTATTCACAAACTTAACTGAAATTGCTATTGCAACAGACGTTATGAAGGAAGTAGATACAACTTCTGATGATCGCATTTTAGAACGTACGATCGAAGAATTAGATCTTTCAGTTCGTTCATACAACTGTTTGAAACGTGCTGGCATTAATACTGTTTACGATTTAACTGAAAAATCAGAAGCAGAAATGATGAAAGTTCGTAACTTGGGACGTAAGAGTCTTGAAGAAGTTAAAATCAAACTTGCCGACTTAGGCCTTGGGTTAAAAAACGATAAATAGAGGAGGAATACATGGCTTACCGTAAACTAGGACGCACTAGCTCACAACGTAAAGCGATGCTTCGCGATTTGACTACAGATCTTATCATCAATGAAGCAATTGTAACAACTGAAGCACGTGCGAAAGAAATCCGTAAATCAGTTGAAAAAATGATTACTTTGGGTAAACGTGGTGATTTGCATGCACGTCGTCAAGCTGCTGCATTCGTACGTAACGAAGTTGCATCACAAAACTTTGATGAAGAAACAGGTAAATACTCAGAAACAACTGCACTTCAAAAATTGTTCTCTGAATTAGCACCTCGTTATGCTGAGCGCAATGGTGGATATACTCGTATCCTTAAAACTGAACCACGTCGTGGTGATGCTGCGCCAATGGCTATCATCGAATTGGTATAATATCATCAATTTTGTTGAGTGTTATGATGATGGAATACGCTGTTATTCTTAGTCTAGCTCTGGTCTACCGCTGGGGATTTTCCCCAGCGGGAACACTCATCATATTGAATGAATGGTAGACGCTTGTTTACGAAATTGCTTTAATTTAAAACAATTTCGTAAGCAGGCGTTTTGTCTTGCTTTCGTGAGTAGTCGAGAATAGCAAAAAATGATATAATGGAACCCATATCTCCAATAGAAGAAAAAGGATTCAATGACAAAACAACAAGCAATTAAATTACTAAAAGAGAAGTACCTTAGTAATATGAAAGAGGATTCGGAACTCTTTGTCGGAGTTGAATTAGAGTTTCCGATTGTAGAAACAAATGGAAACAAAACAAATATAGAGGTGACGAAAAATCTTTTTCGAACCTTAGCCAACTTATCAGATTTTGAAGTTGAAAAAATAGATGACGAACAAAATCCTATTCAATTGATTCACTGCTCTTCTAAAGATCGTATTCTATTCGAGTTGAGTTACAATACAATTGAATTTGCATTTGAGAGAGCTCGTTCTATAAATGAGGTGGCCAAACGTTTTGAGGCCTATTTGAAGATTATTCAACCGATTTTGCAAGAAAACAATCACGAAATCCAAGGACACGGAATCCATCCTCTGTGGCAAGAAAATGATAATAGCCCAGTGAAAATCGAACGATACAAGATGTTAATGGCTTTCCTTGCAGTGAATGGTACAGGGATGAAAACACACTCTTATCCTTCGTACGGAGCATTTATATGCGGAAACCAGGTTCAATTGGATGTAAGGCGCGATAACTATCTTCGCATCATTAATGCCTTTAATAAAATTGAAGCAGCAAAAGCATATTTGTTTTCTAACTCAGAATTTTCAGCAGAGGCTTGGGATACAAAAATTGCCAGAGATATTTTCTGGGAAGAATCCTTACATGGTTATTATAAGGAAAATGTAGGGATTTATCCTAAGGATTACCAAAGCGAAGAAGAGTTTTTTAATAATCTCGCTAGAACGGCTATTTTTACGGCAACTAGAGAGGGGAAATCTTATTATTTTAAACCAATTCGAGTGGAAGACTATCTAGATCAAAAAGAAATTACAGCCTATACGGCTGATGGAAATGAGAAGATCATTAAGCCTGTAAAAGAAGATCTAAAACAACATCGAAGTTACCAATTTCAAGATTTAACTGCTCGTGGGACTGTGGAATTTAGAAGTGTTTGTACGCAACCGTTAGAAACCACTTTTGCCCCGATTGCCTTTGAGTTGGGCTTGTTTGTAGAATTAGAAAAACTGGAAAACTTTTTAGAAGATTCTTCATTTTTTAAAAATGAAGAACAGGACTATCGAAAACTTAGAAAGAAATATTCAAAGAAAATTCTAAGTAAAGAAGAAAAAGAAGCGATCCAATCCTTTTCAAAAGATCTTCTAGACATAGCTGAAGCAGGTTTAATGAAAAGAGGTTACGGAGAAGAAAAATTTCTCATCATTAACAAAGAACTAGACTAATAGAAAAGCCTGTAATACAGGCTTTTCTTTATTACTTTTAAAAAAACTTTCAAAAAAATAAATTTTTTTGAGAAAAAGTATTGACAGTAAGGGTAGGTCATGATATACTAATATAGTTGTCGCGCGAGAGCGACAAAGACCTTTGAAAACTGAACAAGACGAACCAATGTGCAGGGCGC
>JAWDWJ010000015.1:0-41323 GCA_032477695.1 Streptococcus parasanguinis | reverse complement strand
AGCTGATGAAATCAGCGTAGTAGAGCCCACTCAACCACTGCGTCTTGCTCGACAATCCAAAAATAATTGAGAGGCTAGGACTTTTGTCCCAGCCTCTTTATTATTTCAGAGCTAGTTTCCTTTTTATAAGAAATTTCTTGGGGGATTAGAAAAAAACAGAGATGGAAGAAATTATTTTTCTTCCATCTCTGTTTTTTGTTTTTGAATGGTTTTTTTGAGCCACCAAAGTGAGCCGACTAGGATCAGGGCAGCAAGCCAAAAAATCCAAGCCTCAATAGTGGTTAGAAAAAAGTAGAGAGCGATAGCATCGACCAATAAAAGTGGGATGAGAATCTGTTTTCTTATTTTCATAAGAATATTGTATCATAAATCCTAGAGGAAACAAGTGAAATCAAGCCTTTCTAGGTATTTTGTAGGATCCGAAAAGGTCAGATAGGATTAGTTAGTGAATTTTCTTTCAGGAGTGCATCTTGGTTCCATTTGTGGTAAAATAGTAAAGATATGAGTAAAGAATTTCATCATGTAACGGTTTTGCTTCATGAAACGATCGATATGCTGGATGTTAAGCCAGATGGGATCTATGTAGACGCCACATTGGGTGGGGCAGGCCACAGCGAATATTTGTTAACAAAATTAAATGAATCAGGCCATCTTTATGCCTTTGACCAAGATCAGCATGCGATTGAGAATGCTAAGATTCGTTTAGCTCCATTCATCGAGAAAGGCATGGTGACCTTTATTAAGGATAACTTTCGTCATTTAAAGGAACGTCTTAACGAATTGGGTGTGACTGAAATTGATGGAATCTGTTATGACTTAGGTGTGTCTAGTCCTCAGTTAGATGAACGGGAACGTGGATTTTCTTACAAGAAAGATGCGCCGTTGGACATGCGGATGAATCAAGAAGCTTCCTTAACAGCCTATGAGGTGGTTAATAGCTACGATTACCATGATCTAGTTCGCATTTTTTTCAAATATGGAGAGGATAAATTTTCCAAGCAAATTGCGCGGAAAATTGAGCAAGCACGAGCAATTAAACCGATTGAAACGACGACTGAATTAGCAGAGATTATTAAATCTGCTAAACCAGCTAAGGAGCTCAAGAAAAAGGGTCATCCTGCTAAACAGATCTTCCAAGCCATTCGTATCGAAGTCAATGACGAACTGGGAGCGGCGGATGAATCGATTCAGCAAGCCATGGATTTGTTGGCCCTCGATGGTCGTATTTCTGTGATTACCTTTCATTCGTTAGAGGATCGATTGACCAAACAATTGTTTAAAGAAGCTTCGACGGTTGAGGTTCCAAAGGGGCTTCCCTTTATTCCAGATGATTTGAAACCAAAGATGGAGTTGGTCAACCGGAGACCTATTTTGCCAAGTGAAGAAGAGCTTGAGGAAAATAATCGATCTCATTCAGCAAAATTACGGGTTGCTCGAAAAATACACAAGTAAGAGGAATTGATATGGCAGCAAGAGATGAGAGAACAAGAACACAGGTATTGCAAGACCACTTTCGCCGTTTCTCTAGAGTAGAAAAGGCTTTTTATGGGTCGATTGTCTTAACAGCTGTGATTTTAGCCATTAGTATCGTCTTTATGCAGACACGAATTTTACAAGTACAGAGTGAGTTGACTGATTTGAATACGGAACTAGAAGCCAAAAAGACGGAATTGGCAGATGTTCGTCAAGAGGTCAATGAATTAACACGTTATGACCGCTTATCACAGTTGGCTAGCTCCCAAGGAATGAAGCTGCAAAAAGAAAATCGAAAAACAGTGAGTGCAAGTAGTGATGAATAAATTTAAAAAATTTTTAATCAGGTATTCGATAAAGAAACGTCGCTTGCCGGATCAGAATCGAAAACAAGTTGGGAAAAATCTCAGTGTACTGGCGATTTTCCTCTTTTTTCTCTTTCTGATTAATTTTGCAATGATTATTGGGACTGACAAAAAATTCGGTGTGACCTTATCGGATCAAGCAAAAAAAGTCCATGAGGAGACGGTTATTGTTCCTGCAAAACGTGGAACGATCTATGACCGAAATGGAGCAGTAATTGCTGAAGATGCGACGACCTATAACGTTTATGCTGTTATTGATAAAAAGTACAAATCAGCAACCGGAAAAATCCTCTATGTAGAAGAGAGCCAATTTAAAAAAGTAGCAGAAATCTTTAAGCAGTACTTAGGGATGGATGAGGATTACGTCATTCAACAGTTGTCGCAAAAGAAATTGAAACAAGTTTCTTTTGGATCGAACGGAAACGGCATTACTTATAGTAATATGACAGCTATCCGTGAGGCCATGGAAGCAGCGAAGATTGAAGGGGTTGCCTTTACAACTAGTCCAAATCGAAGCTATAAAAATGGAGTTTTTGCCTCTCAATTTATAGGGCAGGCCTCTCTTCAAGAAGATAAAGAGGGGAATAAAACCTTGAAGGGGCAATCAGGAATGGAGAAATCCCTCGATCGAATTCTCGCTGGTCAAAATGGAGTCATCACCTATGACAAAGACCGAAACGGCAATATCGTTCCTGGTTCAGATAAGGTTTCTGTCAAAACAGAAGATGGAAAAGATGTTTATACGACTATTTCAGCAGAATTGCAGACCTACCTTGAGACACGTATGGATGTTTTCCAAGAAAAAGTAAAAGGAAAGTATGTTAGTGCGACTCTTGTGAGTGCAAAAACAGGTGAAATCCTTGCGACAACGCAACGTCCTTCCTATAATGCGGATACCAAACAAGGGCTGGATCTGAAAAACTTGAAAACCTGGAATACCATCCTTTATCAAGATCAATATGAACCGGGTTCAACGATGAAGGTCATGTTATTAGCTTCGGCGATTGATCATGGAACTTTCCCAGCCTATAATGAAGTATACTACAGTAACGAACTACAAGTAAAAGATGCGACGATCCGTGACTGGGATGTCAATATGGGGCTGGCTGAAGGTCGCTATATGAATATCGCACAGGGCTTTGCCTATTCTAGTAATATTGGGATGACCAAGCTAGAGCAGAAGATGGGAAATAACGTCTGGATGAATTACCTCCACCGCTTCAAATTTGGTCTCCCTACCCGTTTTGGCATGGGCGATGAGAGTTTTGGAAGCCTTCCGGGTGATAACTATGTTACTCAAGCTATGTCTGCCTTTGGACAAGGGATTTCCGTCAGTCAAACTCAAATGTTACGGGCCTTTAGTGCCATCGCTAATGATGGACAAATGTTGGAGCCGAAGTTTATTAGTGCTATTTACGATAAAAAATCAGACACAGCCCGCAAATCAAAAAAAGAAGTTGTTGGAAAACCAGTTTCAGGATCAGCTGCACAACAGACACGGAACTATATGATCACCGTCGGAACAGATCCAGAGTATGGAACCTTGTACAGTGATGGACCCATCATTCAGGTACCCGGTCAAAACGTTGCGGTGAAATCAGGGACTGCCCAAATGGCGACAGATCAAGGATACTTGCAAGGAGAAAATGATTATATCAACTCGGTTGTAGCCATGACACCTGCAGAAGATCCTGAATTCATTATGTATGTGACGGTCCAACAACCAGAAGTGAAATTCTCAGCGACCAGCTGGGAAGAGCTGGTTAATCCTATTTTGGAAGATGCAGTTGCTTTAAAAGACGAATTGCATTTGACATCAGAGGCACCAACTTTGGATGATGTGACCAAAGAAACGACCTACAAAATCCCTTCAGTAGAAACTCTCTCTAAGGAGTTGAATCTGAAACAAAATCTGAGCCCAGGTGCTTATTCAGAGGAATTGCGTCGCAATTTGGTGCAACCAATTGTACTAGGAACTGGGAAAAATATCCGCAAGATGTCTGTGGATGTAGGCTCTAAAGTCAAAGCCAATCAGCAAGTATTGTTATTGACAGAAGACTTTGATGCGGTTCCAGATATGTATGGTTGGACAAAGAAAAATGCTGATATCTTTGGAGAATGGACTGGAATTGAGATTACCTATAAAGGTAGTGGAAAGAAAGTAACCAAACAAAGTGTCAAAATGAACACCTCACTCAATAAAACTAAAAAGATTACCTTAACATTAGGAGACTAAGATGTATATTGCTACGATCCTTGTATCGTTTCTATTAACAGTGGCTGCTATTCCAGCCTTTATTCGATTTTACCATCGTGCTCATATTTCCGGGCAACAAATGCACGAAGATGTGAAACAACACAAAGCGAAAGCTGGCACTCCGACAATGGGTGGAGTTGTATTTCTCATTACAGCCGTTCTAGTTAGTTTTGTCGTTACCGTATTGACTGGAAATTTCACGCGCCCTGTTCAACTGATTCTATTTATCTTGATTCTTTATGGAATTGTTGGATTTTTGGATGATTTTTTAAAAGTTTTTCGTAAGATTAATGAAGGTCTCAACCCAAAACAAAAATTGGCCCTTCAACTTGTTGGTGGAATCATCTTCTATATTTTTTCTGAACGCCACGGTGCAGGAAGCCTTTTGAATGTCTTTGGTTACGATCTTTACTTGGGCCATTTCTACATTCTCTTTGCTTTGTTTTGGTTGGTTGGTTTTTCAAATGCGGTCAATTTGACAGATGGGATTGATGGATTAGCCAGCATCTCCGTTGCTATTAGCCTGAGTGCCTATTCCTTTATTGCCTATATGCAAGGAAAATGGGACATTCTCTTTGTGACTTTGAGTATGATTGGGGCCTTGCTTGGATTCTTTGTCTTCAACCACAAGCCGGCTAAAATCTTTATGGGCGATGTCGGTAGTCTAGCTCTTGGAGGGATGCTTGCAGCCTTGTCAATGGCTTTGCATGTCGAGTGGACGCTACTCCTGATTGGTCTGGTCTATGTCATTGAAACAGGTTCAGTGATGCTACAAGTGACCTATTTCAAATGGACCAAGAAACGTTATGGAGAAGGACGTCGGATTTTCCGAATGACTCCTTTCCACCATCATTTAGAACTGGGTGGCCTTTCTGGCAATGGCCGAAACTGGTCAGAATGGAAAGTGGATGCCTTTATGTGGAGCATTGCCTTGGTGACAAGTGTCGTGACACTAGTTCTTCTCTACCTATAAAACGACGGTGGGCTTGCCCATCGTTTTTTTACTGACTCAGAGAGACTTCGCTGGTTAGGAAAAATGACTCATAAGAGAGGCAAGAAGACAGCTTTTCTGATATAATAATAGAGATCATGAAAGGAACTGAGAAAATGAAATTTACAGAGTTTAATTTTAAGCCCTATATTCAAGAGGCACTGAAAGAAATCAATTTTAGAGAAGCAACCGAAGTACAGGAAAAACTAATTCCGATTGTCCTAGCTGGAAATGATTTGGTGGGAGAGTCAAAGACAGGTTCTGGGAAAACCCATACGTTCCTCTTGCCGATTTTTCAAACCTTAAATGAAGACAGCCAACAAGTTGAAGTGGTCATCACGGCTCCTAGTCGGGAGTTGGCGACGCAAATTTACCAAGCTGCTCGTCAAATCGCTAGTCATTCTGACAAAGAGATTCGGATTGTGAATTATGTTGGAGGAACGGATAAAAGCCGTCAGATTGAAAAACTGCAGGTCAAACAACCACATATCGTGATTGGAACTCCAGGCCGGATCTATGATCTAGTTGCATCTGGTGATTTGGCTATTCATAAGGCCCATACTTTTGTGGTAGATGAGGCAGATATGACACTGGACATGGGATTCTTGTCTACCGTGGATAAGATTGCTTCAAGGCTTCCGCAACAACTGCAATTTTTAGTTTTTTCAGCCACCATTCCGCAAAAATTGCAGCCTTTCTTGAAAAAATATCTCTCAAATCCAGTCATGGAGCAGATTAAGACCAAGACGGTGATTTCAGATACCATCGATAATTGGCTAGTTTCGACCAAGGGTCGGGATAAAAATGAGCAAATTTACCAATTGACCAAGACCTTGCAACCTTATTTGGCCATGATTTTCGTCAATACCAAAACGAGAGCAGATGATCTCCATGCCTATTTAGTGGCTCAGGGATTAAAAGTGGCGAAGATTCACGGAGATATCCCACCACGTGAACGGAAACGGATCATGAATCAGGTTAAAAATCTTGATTTTGAGTATATTGTGGCCACCGATTTGGCGGCTCGTGGAATTGATATCGAAGGGGTGAGTCATGTCATCAATGATGCTATTCCACAAGATCTTTCCTTCTTTGTTCACCGTGTTGGCCGGACAGGGCGCAATGGTCTACCAGGTGTCGCTATTACTCTTTATCAACCGAGTGATGATTCAGATATCCGTGAACTAGAAAAAATGGGCATTCGTTTCGTACCTAAAGTCTTGAAAAATGGGGTTATTGAAGATACTTATGATCGGGACAGACGGGCGAATCGTGAGAAAAAGCAAGAGAAACTCGACATCGAAATGATTGGTCTGGTGAAGAAGAAAAAGAAAAAAATCAAACCAGGCTACAAGAAAAAAATCAAATGGGCAGTTGATGAAAAGCGGAGAAAAGCTAAGCGAGCTGAAAACCGTGCGCGTGGTCGGGCCGAACGAAAGGCCAAACGTCAAACTTTCTAACCCCTTCTTTCAAATGTTCAGAAGAAAACATAGATTTTCTTTATGAACTCCATAAAGAAAAACTATTAGGAACTTGTCTAAAATTATGATAGACTAAATTTGAGTAGTCTATCATTTTTCTATTTCTGTAGCAATTTTTGGAATTCCGATAGTGAATGTGATAGAATGTTTATGTTCGAGAAAGGAAGTAACAAAAATGTTTACAACTAATCTTTTAACTGCCAACTGGTATGCTGACTTTTTAAAACACGTTCCAGATAGCAAGCTGTTTAGTTTGAGAGCCGTATTGGATGCATTTCCGGCTGTCATAGGGAAATTGCCTGTGACGATTTTATTAGCCCTAGGAGGCGCATTTTTTGGGATTATTTTTGCCATGATTTTTGCTCTGGTCAAAATTAATCGTGTACGAATTCTTTACCCGATTCAAGCTGTTTTTGTCAGTTTTTTACGGGGGACTCCTTTGTTGGTTCAGTTGATGTTGACCTATTATGGGATTCCTCTTATTTTAAAAGCGATCAATCAGTCTTATGGAACAGCTTTTAATATTAATGCCATTCCAGCTGAGTTATTTGCAATTGTAGCTCTTGCCTTTAATGAGGCAGCTTATGCGAGTGAGACCATCCGGGCAGCCATTTTATCGGTTGATCCTGGTGAAATTGAGGCAGCGCGTAGTCTTGGAATGACCAACCGTCAAGTTTATCGCCGGATTATTATTCCCAATGCAGCAGTCGTTGCAACTCCAACCTTAATCAATTCTCTCATTGGCTTGACCAAGGGGACCTCGCTAGCCTTTAGTGCCAGTGTAGTTGAAATTTTTGCTCAAGCACGGATTATTGGGGGGAGCGATTTGAAGTACTTTGAACGCTTTATCACGGTATCGATTGTTTACTGGATTGTGAATATTCTCATTGAAATACTAGGCCGTCACATTGAACGTCGACTGGATATTGAGACTCCCGTAGCAATTGATTTACCAGATCAGGAGGTCCGGATCTAATGATTTATATTTCAGAATTATCAAAGACATTTTCAGGTCAAAAGGTTTTAAATAATCTAAGTTTGGAAATTCAAAAAGGGGAAGTCGTGGCCTTAATCGGGTCTTCGGGAGCTGGTAAATCAACCTTCTTACGCAGTTTAAACTATTTGGAAGCACCAGATAGCGGTAGAATTAAGATTGATGATTTCGAGGTTGATTTTGAGCACATTAGCCAAGATCAAATCTTAACCTTAAGAAGAAAATTGGCCATGGTGTTCCAACAGTTTAATTTGTTTGGTAGAAAAACAGCCCTTGAAAATGTGAAAGAAGGGCTCATTGTTGTGAAGGGCTTATCCGATCAAGAAGCAATGAAAATTGCTCGAGAAGAACTAGCAAAAGTCGGTTTATCGGATCGTGAAAATCATTATCCTCGTCACCTCTCAGGTGGACAAAAACAACGGGTGGCTTTGGCCCGTGCCTTGGCCATGAAACCAGAAGTTCTTTTGCTGGATGAACCGACTTCAGCCTTGGATCCAGAATTGGTTGGAGAAGTTGAAAAATCCATTGCCAATGCGGCAAAATCAGGACAAACCATGGTACTGGTCAGCCATGATATGTCTTTTGTAGCGCAAGTAGCAGATAAGGTCTTATTTTTGGATAAAGGACGGATTATTGAATCTGGAACACCAGAGGAAATCATGCAACATCCAAAAGAAGAACGGACAAAAGAATTCTTTGCTAGTTACAAACGGACCTATGTTTGATATAATAGAGAAGAGGTAAGACTCAGCTGGCGATGCTAGCTGGGTTTGTTTTCTGAAAATGTAAAAATATTTGGAGTCGTGATGTTAAATAAATTATTGTCCTTATATTTACAAAGTTTAGTGACGACAACGATTTTAGTTGGGATCGCTTCTTGTATTTGGATTGGCTACCGTGCCCTTAAGAAGAAAGATAAAACAGCCAAGCAACGTCAAGCCCATTTGTATGATATCCTCTTAATTGATATCATGACGATTCCTATTTTAACCTTTGCGGTCATAGGGATTTTGTTTATCTTTCAAGCACGATAATTGCAAAAAGGCCGTGATAGAATTATAATGGTTACAACGAAACAGAAAGAGGTTGAGTATGTTTGATACAGTGATTATTGGAGCAGGTCCTGCAGGGATGACTGCTGCCCTTTATGCAGCACGAAGCAATTTAAAGGTCGCATTGATTGAGAGAGGAATTCCAGGCGGTCAAATGAACAATACGTCTGACATTGAAAACTATCCTGGCTATGCGAATATTAGTGGCCCAGACTTGGCTGAAAAAATGTTTGAGCCTTTAGAAAATCTTGGTGTGGAACATTTGTTTGGTCAGGTAGAGCGCATCGAAGACCTCGGAGCAACCAAAAAGATTGTCACAGATGATGGGGAATTTGAAGCTAAAACCGTGGTGATTGCAACAGGGTCTAACCACCGTCCATTGAATGTCCCTGGCGAAGAGGAGCTGAATAGTAGAGGGGTTTCCTACTGTGCTGTTTGTGATGGTGCTTTCTTTAGAGACGAGGATCTCTTGGTCGTTGGTGGTGGCGATTCTGCGGTAGAAGAAGCTGTCTTTTTGACTCAGTTTGCAAAAACAGTGACCATTGCCCATCGTCGTGATCAGTTGCGTGCCCAAAAAGTTCTTCAAGACCGTGCCTTTGCCAATGATAAAATTCACTTTGCTTGGAATACGGTTGTTGAAGAAATTAAGGGGGAACCAAAAGTAACGTCTGTCCTTTTAAAAGATGTGAAGACAGGAGAGGTTAGAGAGCAGGCCTTTGGTGGTGTCTTTATCTATGTCGGTTTAGATCCTGTCAGTGATTTTGCGACGGAACTTGGTATTTTAGATGAAAATGGCTGGGTGGTGACGGATGATCATATGAGAACCACAGTCCCAGGTATTTTTGCGGTTGGTGATGTTCGTCAAAAAGACCTACGTCAAGTGACGACAGCCGTCGGAGACGGTGCGATTGCTGGCCAAGAAGTTTATAAATATATCACAGAAAACTTTTAATCTTTTAAAAATCTGAGGTTTGTGTCTCAGATTTTTTTTGTGCTTTCCTTTCAGTATTCAATGGGGCTGAAATGTGCTATAATGGTACTAATTTTATGGTAGGAATTCATAGAACAAATCTAAAAAAAGAGGTATTCATATGTATCCAGATGACAGTTTAACGTTGCATACTGATTTATACCAAATCAACATGATGCAGGTCTATTTTGATCAAGGTATCCACAATAAACATGCTGTATTTGAAGTGTATTTTCGTCAACAGCCTTTTAAAAACGGCTATGCTGTATTTGCTGGCTTAGAGCGAATTGTGAAATATTTGGAAAACTTGAGTTTTTCTGAGAGCGATATTGCCTATTTAGAGTCACTTGGTTATCATGGAGCCTTCTTGGAATATCTCCGTGATCTTAAATTGGAACTGACAGTACGCTCGGCTCAAGAAGGTGACTTAGTTTTTGCCAATGAACCAATTGTCCAGGTCGAAGGTCCTCTGGCTCAGTGTCAATTGGTGGAAACAGCCCTTTTGAATATCGTCAACTTTCAAACCTTGATTGCAACAAAAGCTGCTCGTATTCGTTCGGTCATTGAAGATGAGCCTTTGATGGAATTTGGAACACGTCGTGCGCAAGAAATGGATGCGGCCATTTGGGGAACTCGTGCAGCAGTCATCGGAGGGGCCAATGGAACTAGTAATGTTCGTGCAGGAAAACTCTTTGGAATCCCAGTTTTAGGAACCCATGCCCATTCTCTTGTACAAGTATATGGGAATGACTATCAAGCCTTTAAAGCTTATGCGGAAACCCATAAAGATTGTGTCTTCCTCGTCGATACCTATGATACGCTTCGTATTGGGGTACCAGCAGCTATTCAGGTAGCGCGTGAAATGGGAGATAAGATCAATTTCCTAGGCGTCCGGATTGACTCAGGAGATATTGCTTATATTTCTAAAAAGGTTCGCCAGCAATTAGATGAGGCTGGGTTTACAAATGCTAAAATCTACGCTTCTAATGACTTGGATGAAAATACCATCCTCAACTTAAAAATGCAAAAAGCAAAAATTGATGTTTGGGGTGTAGGAACCAAGTTAATTACAGCTTACGATCAACCAGCGCTTGGAGCGGTATACAAAATTGTCTCTGTTGAAAACGAAGCAGGAGAGATGATCAATACCATCAAGCTTTCCAATAATGCAGAGAAAGTTTCTACACCAGGTAAAAAGCAAGTCTGGCGGATTACCAGCCGTGAAAAAGGTAAGTCAGAAGGGGACTACATCACTTACGATGGAGTAGATGTTTCACAACTGACAGAACTTAAAATGTTCCATCCAACTTATACCTACATTAATAAAACAGTCCGAAACTTTGAGGCGGTTCCTCTTTTAGTGGATATTTTTAAAGAGGGTCAATTGGTTTATCAACTGCCAACATTATCAGAAATTCAAGAATATGCTCGTAAAAATTACGATCAATTATGGGATGAATACAAGCGCGTTCTCAATCCACAGCATTACCCAGTTGACTTGGCCAAAGATATTTGGCAGGATAAGATGGATCTGATCGAGGAAATGCGTAACAAGGCCAATGGAGAAGGAGAAGCAAAATGAGTTTGCAAGAAGAGATTATCCAACAATTGGGTGTCAAGCCTAGCATTGATCCTCAGGAAGAGATTCGCCGCTCGGTTGATTTCTTAAAAAGATATCTAAAAAAACATCCCTTCTTGAAAACATTTGTATTAGGGATCTCAGGAGGACAAGATTCAACTCTTGCTGGACGATTAGCTCAATTAGCCATGGAAGAAATGCGTGCAGAAACAGGAGATGCCTCCTATCAATTTATTGCCGTTCGTCTTCCTTATGGGGTACAAGCAGATGAAGCAGATGCACAAAAAGCATTGGCCTTTATCCAGCCGGATGTTAGCCTGGTTGTGAATATCAAGGAGTCTGCTGACGAAATGGTACGAGCAGTAGAAGCGACTGGAACAGAGGTTTCTGATTTTAACAAAGGCAATATTAAGGCTCGCAGTCGCATGATTGCTCAGTATGCTCTAGCTGGAGCACGCAGCGGAGCGGTGATTGGAACGGATCATGCTGCAGAAAATATTACTGGTTTCTTCACAAAATTTGGAGATGGTGGTGCAGATATTTTACCCCTTTTCCGTTTGAATAAACGCCAAGGAAAACAATTGCTTAAGGCCTTAGGAGCCGATCCTGCTCTTTATGAGAAAATCCCAACAGCAGATTTGGAAGAAGAAAAACCAGGAATAGCAGATGAAGTAGCACTGGGTGTCACCTATAATGAAATTGATGATTACCTAGAAGGCAAACAAGTGAGTCCAGAAGCTCAAGCCACTATTGAAAAATGGTGGTACAAAGGCCAACACAAACGCCACTTGCCAATCACAGTATTTGATCATTTTTGGGAGTAAAAAGGTCCAGTGGACCTTTTTAGCCCGAGTCTTAAAATAGGAGAACGAGGTAGAAATCGGTAACTCGTAGAGTTCTATTTCGTAGTCTCACCATACAATATTGTGAAAAGCATTAAAAAGAAGGGCGGTTTCATCCGTCCTTTTCTTCTAGATTAAAGTAACCAACTTGCAACGTTCAAGTTGCATGAAAAAATGAAGGGAGACAATCTATGAATCATCTTGGAAGTCTTGTCATAGAGACAGAGCATTTATACTTGAGGCCTTTCGTTTTGGAAGATGCACCAGCGATGTTTGAAAATTGGGCTTCGGATCCTGAAACCCTGAAATATGTCACTTGGGATGCCCATGCATCTACTGAGAGAACCAGAGAATCGATCAAAAGATGGATCGAACAGTATCGTAAACCAGATACTTATAAATGGGCGCTTTGTTTGAAAACATCACTGGATCAGGTAATTGGAGATATTAGTGTGGTTTCTCAAGACCAGGAAAGTCAATCATGCGAGCTAGGTTATATCCTTGGCAAGAAATTCTGGGGGCGGGGATTCATGACAGAAGCCGTCATAGCTGTTTTGGATTTCTTATTGAACAAAGTCGGATTTAAAGAAATCAAAGCCACTTATGTCAGTTTAAATCCTGCTTCAGGGAAAGTCATGGAAAAGGCAGGAATGCAGTATGTAGAAACCATCCCTCATGCCATTCAACGCAAAGGATATTGCGGGGATAAAATCATCTATTCTAAACAGAATCCCTCTCTATAGGGTGATTTTTACTTGAAGATTCTGCTCAAAGGATTATAATAGTAAATAATGAAAAAAGGAGATTGCTATGTCAGAATTAACGAAAGAATTTACAGACCAGCTCTATGCTAATTATGAAGCAAATGTGAAATATGCGGCTCTTGAAAATGCTGTTACCCACAATGGGATCCATGCATCGCTTGAAACGCGCAAGAGTGCAGTAGAAAATACACCAGTTTTTTCACTTGATTTGACCAAGGATAAGGTGACAAACCAAAAAGCATCTGGACGTTGTTGGATGTTTGCGGCTTTAAATACCTTCCGTCACAAGATGATTTCAAGCTTCCAATTGGAGGATTTTGAATTGTCTCAAGCACATACTTTCTTTTGGGATAAGTATGAAAAATCAAACTGGTTTTTGGAGCAAGTGATTGCTACAGCAGATCAAGAATTGACCAGCCGTAAGGTGGCTTTTCTCCTACAAACCCCACAACAAGATGGTGGTCAATGGGATATGGTGGTATCCCTCTTTGAGAAATACGGAGTGGTTCCAAAATCAGTTTATCCGGAATCGATTTCTTCAAGTAATAGCCGGGAATTGAACACCTACCTCAATAAACTCTTGCGTCAAGATGCGCAAATCTTGCGTGACTTGATTCACTCAGGCGCAGATAGTGAGGCAGTTGCGAGCAAGAAACAAGCGTTGTTGCAAGAAATCTTTAACTTCTTGGCTATGTCTTTAGGATTGCCTCCGCGTGAATTTGACTTTTCATACCGTGATAAGGACAACCAATTCCATACCGAAAGTGGCTTAACTCCACAAAGCTTCTACAAAAAATATGTAGACCTTCAATTAGACGATTACGTCTCCATTATCAATGCCCCAACTACAGATAAGCCATATGGAAAATCTTACACCGTAGATATGCTGGGCAATGTGGTTGGTAGCCGTCCAGTCCGCTACCTAAATGTTCCAATGGATCGATTGAAAGAATTAGCTATTGCTCAAATGAAAGCAGGAGAAACTGTCTGGTTTGGTTCAGATGTAGGCCAAGTCAGCAACCGTAAAGCCGGAATCCTGGCAACAGATGTCTACGATTTTGAAGCAGGCATGGACATTCATTTGACACAAGACAAGGCGGGTCGCTTGGACTATGCAGAAAGTCTCATGACACACGCTATGGTCTTGACAGGGGTTGATTTAGACGAAGCAGGTCAGCCTCGTAAATGGAAGGTTGAAAATTCATGGGGAGACAAGGTCGGTACAGATGGTTACTTTGTGGCTTCTGATGCTTGGATGGATGAATATACCTATCAAATCGTGGTTCGTAAAGAATTCCTAACAGCAGACGAATTAGCAGCCTATGAAGCAGAACCAATTGTCCTAGCACCGTGGGATCCAATGGGAGCTTTAGCAAAATAATGATATAGAAAAGAGCCGAAAGGCTCTTTTCAGATTGAAGACAAAATATCTTAAAAACTTTCCTTAGGTGAGTACGGACGTCAGCGAACTTCTTTAAAGTTCCATGACTAATTATTGAGTCTAAGGTCTCAATAATTCCGAGTGCCTGAAACAATAACGTTTCAAGCACTTTTCTCACAGCGGAAAGTTTCAGTATTTTCTTAAATCGATTTAAATATTGGAACTCAATTTTGTTTTTTGCAGAATCACTTAACTTATTTTGCTTTAAAATAGTTTGTCTACATTCTAATAAGAGCCGAAAGGCTCTTTTTTTTATATACTCAAAAATAAAAAAGCTGGGAAGTCTAACTAAATAAATCAGATTTTATTCGTTCTGGTTTTTTAACCATTGTTTTAAAAAAAGCCGGGCAAAAGCCCGACTTCTCCATTCTATTATTCGTTATGATTGTTAGAGTCTTGCGAAGAAGGCTCAGATGGTTTAGATTGATTTTCTTCGTTCGAAGAGCTAGACGATGGTTCTTCATACGAATACTGATCAGTGGAATAACTTGGCTCATAGTAGTAGTTATTGTAGTTGTTCTTACCATTGTTTAAGTAGAGATAAGAACCACTTCGATACAGTCCACTTGGTTGCGTCCAATCCGTATGACCAGAGTTATTATTATTAGCAAGATAGAGCATCATTTGACGGTAGACATCCGTTGCGACCTGTATTCCATTATCCAATACTGGTGTAAAGCGATTGGAATAACCTGTCCATACTGCCATGGCATATTCAGGAGTGTAGCCTACAAACAATTCATCCGGTGTTACAATATTTGAATAAGCATTTTTTGTCAATTTACCGATTTCGTTATCAGCATAGTTTGATGTACCTGTCTTACCAGCTTGGTAGATTCCCGAAATGGCAGCATTTGTACCGGTACCAGACAAGAGAACTGTCTTCATCATATCTGTCATCATGTAGGCAGTTGTTGCTTTCATTGCACGAGTTCCTTCGGACTCAAATTCCTTGGTTGTGCCATCACTAAAGACAACCCGACTAACATAGGATGGTTTGTAATAGGTACCGCCATTGGCAAAAGCAGCATAGGCAGCTGCCATTTTCTCACTGCTGGCTCCGTATTTGTTGCTAGAATCGCTAGTGTTACTCGAGATAGCGTTGGCGTAAACCATTTCTGGGTAATCGATCCCTAATCCATTGAGGAATTTCTTAGCTTGTTTAAGACCAACTTTTTCCAGGGCCTTCACCGCAGGCACGTTACGAGATTGTTGAATTGCGTAGGTAATGGACATGCTACCATAGTATGAACGGTCCCAGTTGTAGACAGGCGTTGATGAATGAGGGAAGTTGTATGGCGCATCTGTTGTAGTAGCTGCTGTAGAGGTATATTCCTCATGTTCAAGAGCTGGTGCGTAATCTGTGATTGGTTTCATTGTTGAACCCCAGTCACGGTTCGTTTCAACCGCTTGGTTTGTACCAAAGGAAACATTGCTGGATTGGTGACGAGAACCCAGCTGAGCAATGACTTTACCAGTATTGACATCAATAACGGTAGAAGCTACTTGCATTTCATCATCCGGGTAATTGACATATTCATCTGTATTGTAGATATCCCATAGTTTCTTTTGAGCTTCTGTATCCACGTTTGTATAGACATCCATTCCGGTTGTCAACAAATTGTAGCCCGTTTCTTCTTCGACTTGCTCGATCACTTCTTTTAGGTAATTATCCATATAGGCTGGGTAACTGCTTGAAGAACTGAGACTTTGCAGACCATCTGTAACAGGTGTATTGACCGCTGCTTCGTATTGTTTGTTAGAAATGGTCTTCATATCGAGCATTTCTTTTAATACTAAGTTTCGGCGCTGTTGCGCTGCTTCAGGATGGGAGTATGGATCGTATTGGTTTGGTGCTTGGGGCATCCCCGCAAGGAGTGCCAATTGAGGGAGCGAAAGATCTTTTAGATCTTTTCCGTAATAACTTTTCGCAGCTGTCTGCATTCCGTAGTTCCCATTCGCCATAAATACTTTATTGACGTAATAGGTCAAGATTTCTTGTTTGGTTGCTTTCTTTTCTAGTTGGGTTGCTAACCAAGCTTCTTGGATCTTACGAGAGAGGGTACGGTCAGAGGCTGAAGTGGAGAAATAGGTTAACTTGATCAATTGTTGCGTCAAGGTTGACCCACCTTGACTTCCTCCTCGTAAGTTGTGAAGGAAGGAACCGCCGATCCGAATGATGTCGACCCCACGGTGATTGAAGAAACGGTGGTCTTCAATCGCAACGATAGCATTGACCAAATCAGTAGGGATTTCATTGGCTGTGACATTGATTCGTTTCTCAGCTCCCAAATCCGCGATCAAGTTATTTTGGTTGTCATAGATCTTACTAGATGTTGTTGCAACCAAATCTTTTTCAGACAAGGTTGGTGCTTTCATAGCATAGTAACTAAATATCAGTCCACCGAGGACAAATAAAAGTAAGAAAAATGAAATGGCTGCGATGGCAACATATTTCAACCATTGAATGACTGTTTGTTTATTCATTTAAATACCGCCTAGAAGTTTCTGTTCGATAATATCAAGATAAGGAACGCTTGGAAGACGATTCTTATCTACTAGAAAGCCGTGCTCCTGAATATAGGAGAGGGGCATGGATTTACTACCATGATCGATGTTGTAATAGTGAATTAATGCAGGAGCAGGAAGTAAGTAGGTTTCACTCAACTTTGCAAAATGCAAGAGAACGAAACAGATACCGCCTTGCTGAACAACTGCCTCCATATGATCGATTTGATGTTGATGAAAATTTTTCATCGGCATGGATTGCTTTTGCTGTGTTTCCTTCGCTTCAAAATCGATATAGCGTCCCTTGTATACTCCAGAATAGTCCGTCGTTGAGGCTTGCCTGAAATAGGCTTCAACAATCTTTGCCCGACTGCGACGTGGATAATCCACTTTCACGATTTGAATCGGTGTTGGTTTTTTATGGATGACTGCTAGACCTCGAGAAAGATAGTATTGATTGCTTTCATTGATCATTTTTTCAAATGTCATCCCACGATTCGCAAAGTCGACTGGATATTTCCTTTGTGTAGAGACCAAGGTTTTTTTGGCTACTTTATGTGGATAGTTGACCATAGTTCTCCTTATTGGTACAATTACATCACTCTATTATATCATAAATTAGAATAATGAGGAAAAAATGAATACCATACTTGTTGCAGGTTATAAGAGTTTTGATGTGGGCGTCTTTTCCAATAAAGATCCTCGACTGACCATTATCAAAAAAGCCATTGAAAGAGATCTTCGTCGTTTATTTGAAGAAGGAGTGAAATGGCTAGTTTTTTCTGGTAATTTGGGATTTGAGGCTTGGGTACTAGAGGTCGCCTTTGCATTAAAAAAAGATTACGATTTTCAAATGGCGACAATCTTCCTATTTGAGAATGTTGGCGAAAATTGGAATGAAAGCAATCAGGAATTATTAGCACGCTTCAAACAGGTGGATTTCGTGAAATATGCCTATCCCCACTATAGCAATCCGGGTCAACTAAAAGAATACAATCAGTTTTTGATAGATAACGCGGATGGAGCTTATGTTTTTTATGATCCAGAAAATGAAACCAATTTAAAATATCTTTACAAAATGATGGTAGAAAAAGAACCATTTTATGTCAAACAATTAAGTTTTGATGACTTAAATGAACTTGCTGAAAATTTTTACGAAAACTAAGTGTTATACCTTGATTTTTCTTACCATTTTTTTATATAATTGAGATGATGAACTAGATTGGAGAGAGTAATGGCGAGTATTATTTTTACTGCGAAAGATATTTTTGATCAAGATTTCAAACGAGAAGTTCGTGGTTATAATAAAGATGAAGTAAATGAATTTTTGGATGATGTCATAAAAGACTATGAAACCTATGCTGCTTTGGTGAAGGAATTGCGTGAAGAAAACGCCCGCCTTCGTGAAGAGCTTGCCCAAAAAGCACAGGAAACACCACAAACATCTTCGATTGCTAGCACTGCTACGCAAGAATTTCCGCAAGTGACAACAGCGACGAACTTTGATATTCTCAAGCGTCTCAATCGTTTGGAAAAAGAAGTTTTTGGGAAACAGATCGTAGATCGCGATTATTAATCCCATAGATTGTGCAATTTTTGGATAATCGCGTGAGAGAATCCTCTCATGAGGAAAGTCCATGCTAGCACAGGCTGTGATGCCTGTAGTGTTTGTGCTAGGTGAATCCATAAGCCTAGGGACTTGGTATTCAAGTTACGGCGAGTGAAGGAGCTAAGTCTAAGGATAAGCTCTAGTAACTCTGAAAGTGCCACAGTGACGTAGTTTTTAGGGAAACCTAAAAAGTGGAACGCGGTAAACCCCTCAAGCTAGCAACCCAAACTTTGGTCGGGGCATGGAATGCGTGGAAACGAACATAGCATTCTGACTGGAAACAGTAGACAGATGATTATCGAAGGAAATGGTACCTAGTCATTTCTGGAACAAAACATGGCTTATAGAAAATTGCATATAGGTTGATGAGGTGGAGAGAGATCTCAACCTCCTTTTTTAAAGTGATAGGAATAAGATGAAAAAACAATTTGAATTGATTGCAACGGCTGCTGCTGGTATAGAGGCTGTTGTTGGTCGAGAACTACGCGATCTCGGTTACGATTGCCAGGTTGAAAATGGACGGGTTCGATTTCAAGGAGACCGTCGAGCAATCATAGAGACCAATCTCTGGTTGCGCGCGGCTGATCGAGTAAAAATTGTGGTTGGGACTTTTCCAGCCAAAACCTTTGAAGAACTCTTTCAAGGTGTCTTTGCTTTGGATTGGGAAAATTATTTGCCTTTAGGAGCACGTTTTCCTATTTCTAAGGCTAAATGTGTCAAATCAAAACTCCATAATGAACCTAGCGTTCAGGCCATTTCGAAAAAAGCAGTGGTTAAAAAGTTACAAAAACACTATGCCCGACCAGAAGGTGTTCCTCTCATGGAAAATGGGGCAGAGTTCAAGATCGAAGTATCGATCCTTAAAGACCAAGCCACTGTCTTGATTGACACCACTGGTAGTAGCCTCTTCAAACGTGGTTATCGGACTGAAAAAGGGGGAGCCCCTATTAAGGAAAATATGGCAGGAGCAATTCTTCTGTTGTCAAACTGGTATCCAGATAAACCCTTGGTTGACCCGACATGTGGTTCTGGAACGTTTTGTATTGAGGCGGCGATGATTGCGAGAAATATGGCACCTGGTTTACGTCGGACCTTTTCTTTTGAAGAATGGAACTGGATGGATGATCGCTTGATTCATGAAGTCCGTCAAGAAGCAAGCAGAAAAATCAATCGCGAGATCGAATTGGATATTATGGGAACCGATATCGATGCACGGATGGTTGAGATTGCCAAAGAAAATGCCCAGAAAGTGGGCGTTAGCAGTGACATTACTTTCAAACAGATGCGAGTCCAAGATCTTCACTCAGATAAGATCAACGGGGTGATTATCTCCAACCCTCCATATGGAGAACGCTTATCCGATGATGAGGGTGTGACGAAATTGTATACTGAAATGGGGCACGTATTTGCACCTCTCAAAACCTGGAGTAAATTTATCTTAACCAGTGATGAAGGTTTTGAATCTAAATTCGGTAGTAAAGCAGATAAAAAACGAAAACTTTATAACGGAACCCTAAAAGTTGATCTCTACCAATATTTTGGGGAACGAGTAAAACGGCAGATAAAGGCATAGAAAGGATTTTTATGACAGAGAAGGATAATAAGCCATTAGAGCAAGAAACAGAATCAATTTTAGATTTTGAAGATGCTAAAGAGATGACGATTGGGCAGGCCAATCGAAAGGCAGAAGAAATCGAAGCAGGTGTAACGGAAGGTGATAATGTCTTAGACAAATACATCAAACAACACCGAGCAGAAATTGAAGCTGAAAAATACGATACAAAAATTTTGGCCAAAGAAGAATTGGCTAAAGCTGAAGAGTTGGCAGCTACAGAAACAGTTGCTGAAGTAGCTGAAGCAGTGGAGGCACCGGAAGTAACGGAAACGGTCTTGGAACAAAGGCCTGAAATGGATGCTATCTCAACTGAATTACCTGCTAAGATTAAATTTGGACCCACACCAACTGAACCAATTGTAGAAGCTGAGGAACTTCCTGAGGAAACACCAAGCAATGCGGGTAAACGAATCAAAGCGGTTCTATACTCTGCTTTAGGTCTTGCGATTGTCGGTTCGGCCATTTTTGTGACCTATAACTGGATGCACAGTCGTGGAAAATCTGGTGGTACAACTGTTGTATCGTCTTCATCTAGCAAGTCATCTTCTACTTCTAAATCAAGTAGCAGTGAAACACAGGCTCAAAAATTGGAAGAGTTTACCAAAGCCTACGATGCCTTTTTTGTAGATGAATCAAAAAGTGCTCTTAAAAATGATAAATTCGGAGACTTGGAAAATCTGAAGAAACTGCTGGACAAATTAGAAGGAAGCAGTGATTATAATGCGGCTAAAACAAAATATGAAGACCTTGTGAAGCAAGTTTCTGCCATTCAAAAAGTGAATTCTCAATTTAGTTCTCCAGTCATCAAAGATGGAGTTCTTGATGCAACTGCCAAAGCGAAAAGTGATGCGACCTTTGCAGAAACAAAGACAGGCAATGAAAAATTAGATAGCTTATTGAATGAGGCGGTTGCGCAAGGACGTTCACAACAAGTTGCGACACCGGCACCAGTGACAGGGACAGGTGGTACAGATACTTCTAATGCAACTCCAGCCCCAGCTCAAGCAGCAACGCCTACGGCCCCAGCTGTCAATGCTGCTACAGGTAGTGCAGGAACGGCAAACCCAGGCTATTCAGGGTACGGTCTTCCAAGCGATGGTGTCCCACTTCAGCGGAACTTGAGTCGTGTGCCATATAACCAAGCAGCTATCAATGATGTCAATAACCCGGCTTGGGTATTTGGTGATGGGATCCTTGAAAAAGTATTGAACATTGCTCGTAAACGTGGGCATATCACTGGCAATCAATACATTTTAGAGCGTGTCAATATCATTAACGGTAATGGCTATTACAACCTCTTCAAACCAGATGGAACCTATCTCTTTAGTATCAATGCCAAGACTGGTTATTTCGTAGGGAACGGAAAAGGTCATTCAGATGCTCTGGATTATTAATGCTTGATCAGACATCCCCTTTTTGGGAAAAATGACAATAAAAAAGGATGAACCAGAGGTTCATCTCAGATTGAAGACAAAATCATCTTAAAAACTTTCCTTAGGTGAGTACGGACGTCAGCGAACTTCTTTGAAGTTCCATGACTAATTATTGAGCCTACGGTCTCAATAATTCCGAGTGTCTGAAACGTTATTGTTTCAGACACTTTTCTCACAGCGGAAAGTTTCAGTATTTTCTTAAATCGATTTAAAAATTGGGACTCAATTTTATTTTTTTGCAGAATCACTTAGCTTATTTTACTTTAAAATAGTTTGTCTACATTCTAGGATGAACCATAGGTTCATCCTTTTTCGTATTAAACAATATGACGTTCAAAGGGATTATCTGAGATTCCTTGATCTAGAATCAGGCGACACCATTCTTTTGCTGAAAAGAGGCTGTGGTCCTTGTAATTTCCACAAGACTCAATGGTTGTGCCTGGGACATCCTCCCAAGTGCTGACTGATGCAATTTCTTCTAAAGATTCTTTAATCACTTTAGCAATTTCCGTACTCGAATGCTGTCCCCACATGATCATATGAAAACCGGTGCGACATCCAAATGGGGAACAATCAATCATACCATCGATGCGTTTGCGAATAAGCATTGCAAGAAGGTGCTCGATCGTGTGGAGACCTGCCGTTGGAATCGCATTTTCATTGGGTTGCACTAAACGAATATCGAAGTTAGAGATGATGTCTCCTTTGGGTCCAGTTTCTTCCCCAATCAAGCGTACATAGGGAGCCTTCACAGCTGTGTGGTCCAATTCAAAACTTTCAACAATTACTTCTTTTGTCATACTCAAATCCTTCTTTGTTTTTCTTGATTATAGCATAAAAAAGCAGATTCAACAAAGTGGAAATAAATGAATTCCTCACAGATGTTCCATGAAAGAAAAGACGATAAAAGAATAAGCATTAAGCAAAAATATAAAAGGTTTTTCCTGTTTTTTTAGATTGTTAATTTTAGTAATTTATGGTAAAATGTAAAAGAATTTTTAATTCAACTAATTAAATAGATTTGGGGTAAAAGCATGAATTTTGTTATTACAGGTGTTTTTGCCGCGGTCATTGGTTTAGTCATTGGATATGTGGGAACTGCTCTTAAAATGAAAGCTTCAAAAGAGGCTGCGGAACTCACCCTTTTGAATGCTGAACAAGAAGCAACGAATTTACGTGGACAGGCTGAACGCGAAGCCGATTTGATTTTAAAAGAGGCGAAGCATGAGTCAAGTTCACTTAAAAAAGAAGCACTTTTGGAGGCAAAGGAAGAAGCCAGAAAATATCGTGAAGAGGTCGATGCTGAGTTTAAGTCAGAACGACAAGAATTGAAGCAATTAGAAAGCCGTTTGGCAGAACGTGCTAGCAATCTTGATCGCAAAGACGACATTTTAACAAGCAAAGAACAGTCTCTTGAACACAAAGAGCAAAGTCTTACAGATAGAACTAAACACATTGATGCGCGTGAACAACAGCTGGAAGAGCTTGAACACAAGAAAGTAGAAGAACTGGAACGTGTCGCTGCTCTAAGTCAAGGAGAAGCGCGTGACATTATTTTGAGTCAGACGGAAGAGCAACTTTCAAAAGAAATTGCCTCACGGATTCGTGATGCTGAATTGGAAGTGAAAGAACGTTCTGATAAAATCGCAAAAGACATTCTCGTGCAAGCTATGCAGCGAATGGCGGGTGATTTTGTTGCTGAGCAAACAAACTCAACCGTTCATTTGCCGGACGATAGTATGAAGGGTCGGATTATCGGTCGTGAAGGTCGCAATATTCGTACCTTTGAGAGTTTGACAGGTGTCGATGTGATTATTGATGATACGCCTGAAGTGGTGACCTTGTCAGGGTTTGATCCGATTCGTCGTGAAATCGCCCGTATGACAATGGAGAGCCTTCTCAAAGATGGTCGGATCCATCCAGCCCGTATCGAAGAGCTGGTTGAGAAGAACCGTCAGGAAATTGACAACCGGATTCGTGAATACGGTGAAGCAGCTGCCTATGAAATTGGTGCGCCAAACCTCCATCCAGATTTGATGAAAATCATGGGACGGTTGCAATTCCGTACTTCTTATGGTCAAAACGTTTTGCGTCACTCCATTGAAGTTGCCAAACTTTCTGGTATTATTGCTAGTGAGTTGGGTGAAAATGCTACCTTGGCACGACGTGCAGGATTCTTACATGATATCGGTAAAGCGATTGACCGTGAAGTGGAAGGAAGTCACGTCGAGATTGGAACTGAATTGGCACGGAAGTACAAGGAACACCCAGTGGTGGTCAATACCATTGCCAGTCACCATGGTGACGTGGAACCAGAAAGTGTCATCGCAGTCATTGTCGCTGCAGCGGATGCTTTGAGTGCAGCTCGACCTGGAGCACGAAGTGAGTCACTTGAAAGCTACATCAAACGCTTGCAAGATCTTGAAGAAATTGCAAATAGTTTTGAAGGAGTTAAGACAAGTTTCGCCCTTCAAGCGGGTCGTGAAATCCGTATTATGGTTAGCCCTGAGGCAATCAAGGATGATAAAGTGACGATCTTGGCTCATGATATTCGTGAGAAGATCGAGTCCAATCTGGAATATCCTGGAAACATTAAGGTTACCGTTATTCGAGAATTGCGTGCAGTCGATTACGCAAAATAAACAAAAAGCTTGAGATCTAGTATCTCAAGCTTTTTGAATGAAAAAATCAGTTGAAAATTAGGCCAATTTTTGTTACACTAGATAGAAAGACATTGAAGGAGAAATCATGGCGGATCGTGGCTTATTAATCGTATTTTCTGGCCCTTCGGGGGTTGGAAAAGGAACGGTCAGACGAGAAATTTTTGAAAACTCGGACAATCAGTTTCAGTATTCTGTATCGATGACGACGCGTGCACAACGTCCAGGTGAAGTGGATGGTGTTGACTATTTTTTCCGTACACGTGAAGAATTTGAAGATTTGATCCGTCAAGGGCAAATGTTGGAGTATGCTGAGTACGTTGGAAATTACTATGGGACTCCTTTAACCTATGTGAATGAAACCTTGGACAAGGGAATCGATGTATTCCTTGAAATTGAAGTTCAGGGTGCCCTTCAAGTAAAGAAGAAAGTTCCAGATGCAGTTTTTATTTTCTTAACTCCGCCTGATTTGGATGAATTGCAAGATCGATTAGTTGGTCGCGGGACAGATAGTGCAGAAGTCATTGCGCAACGGATTGAAAAAGCAAAAGAAGAAATCGCCATGATGCGTGAATATGACTACGCCATTGTGAACGACGAGGTTCCTCTTGCTGCTGAGCGTGTCAAACGTGTGATTGAAGCAGAGCATTTCCGTGTAGACCGTGTCATTGGCCATTATCTGGATATGTTGCCGAAAACACAAACTATTGTGAAGAGATAAATAATTAGAAATTAGGTATAGGAATATGATGTTAAAACCTTCTATTGATACATTGCTTGACAAAGTACCATCAAAATATTCATTGGTCATTCTTGAGGCAAAACGGGCCCACGAATTGGAAAGTGGTGCAGTACCAACTCAAGAATTCCAATCAGTTAAATCAACATTACAAGCGCTTGAAGAAATCGAGTCTGGAAACGTAGTTGTTCACCCGGATCCAGAAGCAAAACGTGAGGCGCTTCGTCGTCGGATTGAAGCAGAGCGGATTCGCAAAGAAGAAGAAGAGCGCAAAATTAAGGAACAAATTGCCAAAGAAAAAGAAGATGGTGAAAAAATTTAAGGTTGGGGCTTCTCAATCTTATTTTTTGCTATTTAAAGGGTTCCGTGATAAAGTAAAGCTCATATGATAGAGGCTGGAGGTGAAAAAGTGATAGCAAAAGTCATCGTAGATGTCCCGTTGATGCAGACAGATAAACCCTATTCGTATCAGATTCCATTAGAATTTGAGGATATGGTGGAGGCAGGTATGCGAGTTCATGTCCCCTTTGGTAAAGGGAATCGCCTCATCCAAGGGATTGTGGTAGACGTTTTAGAAGAGGCAGACACAAGCGAGGAATTAAAAGCGATTGTGGAGGTCTTGGATTACACTCCGGTCTTAAATCAAGAGCAGTTCTGGTTGGCAGATCAATTACGAAAAAGTGTTTTTTCTTATAAGATTACGATTTTAAAAACCATGCTTCCTTCTCTCCTCAATTCGAGTTATGATAAGATTTTGTATCCTCAACCTTCTTTAGATCCAACTCTCAAAGTGAAACTTTTTGGTGAAAAAAATGAAGTTTCTTTTTCTTCTCTAGATGCGGCCGATCAAGCCCAAGTGATGCGGTTGGTCAGAAAAGGAGATTTGGTACTTGAATACAAGGCCAAGGATAAGAAACAAATTAAAACAGAAAAATGGTATCGCGTTAACCAGGAAGGATTAAAAGAACTTCAACTATCAGCAAGAGCTAAAAAAAGGCTATCATTGAAAGAGCGCCTGTTACTAGAGCAAGGGGAGCAACCCTTAGCAGGATTGTATCAGGATTTTTCACGAGAAGTAGTGGCTTATTTTATTGATCAGGGTGTTTTAGAAATTACAGAACGAGAAGTGAATCGGGCGGCTGCATATTATGAAGGCAAAGAGCAGACCCAGGCTCTGCTTTTAAATTCAGAGCAAGCAAAAGCTGTCGAAACAGTAGTTTCTCAAATTGGGAAAACATCAAAGCCTTTTTTATTAGAAGGTGTGACTGGAAGTGGGAAAACAGAAGTTTATCTGCAGATTATTCAGGAAGTTCTAAATAAGGGAAAAACAGCTATCATGTTGGTTCCTGAAATTTCCCTGACACCACAGATGACAGACCGTTTTATCTCGCGTTTTGGCCAGGAAGTAGCCATTCTACACTCGGGTTTATCAAACGGTGAGAAGTATGATCAATGGCGGAAAGTTGAACGTGGGGAGGCTAAGGTAGTCGTTGGAGCGCGCTCAGCCATCTTTGCCCCTTTAAAAAACATCGGAGCTATCATCATTGATGAGGAGCACGAGGCTTCCTACAAACAAGATAGTAATCCACGCTACCACGCGAGGGAAGTCGCAGTCCTAAGGGCTCAGTACAATCAAGCAGTTTTGCTTCTTGGATCTGCTACACCAAGTTTAGAATCGCGGGCTCGTGCAACAAAAGGGGTTTATGAATTAATTCGTCTCACCCAGCGGGCCAATCCGGCAGCCAAAATTCCAGAAGTTAAAGTCGTTGATTTTCGTGATTATATTGGCCAAAATGAAGCTGGTAACTTCACTCCGGTTCTAGTGGAAGCTATTGCTGATCGCTTGCAGAAAAAAGAGCAGGTTGTCTTGATGTTGAACCGCCGTGGTTATTCCAGCTTTGTCATGTGTCGCGAGTGTGGAACTGTAGATACTTGTCCCAATTGTGATATCTCACTGACCCTCCACATGGATACTAAAACCATGAACTGTCATTATTGTGGCTATAGCAAAGCGATTCCTCGACACTGTCCAAATTGCCAAAGTCCTTCCATTCGTTATTACGGGACAGGAACACAAAAAGCCTATGATGAATTACAAGAGATCTTTCCTGAAGCTAAAATTCTGCGCATGGATGTGGATACCACCCGAAAAAAAGGGAGCCACGCAGCGATATTAGATGCTTTCGGGAATGGTGAAGCGGATATTTTGTTAGGGACGCAAATGATTGCGAAGGGGTTGGATTTTCCAAATGTGACGTTAGTGGGTGTCTTGAATGCGGATACTTCTCTGAATTTACCGGATTATCGATCCTCAGAGCGAACCTTTCAACTCTTGACTCAGGTGGCAGGTAGGGCCGGACGAGCAGAGAAAGAAGGAGAGGTTATCATTCAGAGCTACAACCCCAACCACTATGCGATTCGATTTGCCAAAGACCAAGATTATGAAGGCTTTTTTGCTTATGAAATGCAGATTCGTCGGCAGTTAGGCTATACGCCTTATTACTTCACAGTTGGGTTAACCCTATCCCATAAGAGTGAGGAAATTGTGATGGAGAAGTCACATCAGGTCATGGAAATTCTCCGATCTGGCTTATCTGATCAGGTCCAAATCTTAGGACCAACTCCTAAACCAATTGCACGCACACATAATTTGTATCATTATCAAATCATTGTGAAATATCGTTTTGAAGAAGGCATGACACAGGTCTTGAATCAAATCCTAGAATTTACACAAGAAAGAGGCAACCAAGATCTCCGCGTCAGTATTGATAATGAACCTCAAAGTTTTATGTAAGGAAGAAAGAAATGACAAAATTAATTTTTATGGGAACGCCTGATTTTTCAGCGACGGTTTTAAAGGGATTGTTAGCAGATTCGCGCTATGAAATTTTGGCAGTTGTGACGCAACCGGACCGCAAAGTAGGTCGCAAAAAAGAGATTCGAATGACCCCAGTGAAGCAGGTAGCTTTGGAACATCAACTACCGGTTCTTCAGCCGGAGAAATTATCGGGTAGTCCAGAAATGGAAACTCTCTTATCCCTAGATGCAGATGGAATTGTGACCGCTGCTTTTGGACAATTTTTACCGACAAAATTGTTGGAGAACTTCCAATTTGCGGTGAATGTCCACGCGTCTTTATTGCCTAAATATAGAGGTGGAGCTCCCATTCACTATGCCCTGATCAATGGTGATGAAGAAGCTGGAGTTACAATTATGGAAATGGTCAAGGAAATGGATGCCGGAGACATGATTGCAGCTCGTTCTCTCCCAATTTTAGATGAGGACAATGTGGGAACTTTGTTTGAAAAATTGGCTTTTCTTGGACGTGACTTACTCCTAGATACTTTGCCAGCTTACCTGGCAGGGGAGATCAAGCCAAGTCCACAAGATCCAAGTTTGGTCACATTTTCACCGAATATTTTACCGGAAGAAGAGGTTTTGGACTGGACCAAAACCAATCGCCAAGTCTTTAATCAGATCCGAGGGATGAATCCTTGGCCAGTTGCTCATACGTTATTAAATGGTCAGCGCTTTAAAGTTTATGAAGCAGAGCTATGCGAAGGAAATGGAAATCCAGGAAAAGTGATTGCTTTGACCAAAAAAGAGTTGGTGGTCGCTGCAGGAGAAGGCGCATTGTCCCTCAAAGTTGTGCAGCCGGCAGGAAAACCAAAAATGTCCATCACAGACTTTTTGAATGGCGCTGGCCGTCAATTGAAAGTAGGAGATCACTTTGAAAGTTAAACAAATGAATGCGCGTGAACAGATCGTTCGAGTGTTAGAAGAGGTTTTTGAACAGGGAGCTTATTCTAATATTGCTTTAAATCAAGCGCTGGAACATTCTCAACTTTCAGATAAGGATAGAAGCTTTGTTACGGAAGTTGTATACGGTACTGTAGCACGGAAGATAACACTCGAGTGGTATCTCGCCCACGTAATTGAAGACCGGACGAAATTAGATCCTTGGCTCTATTATCTTTTGATGATGAGTTTGTATCAACTTGTCTATTTAGACCGAATTCCCGATCATGCCATCGTCAATGAAGCTGTCCGGATAGCAAAACGTCGTAAAGAAGGCAGTGAGAAGTTTGTCAATGCTATTCTTAGAAAGCTCCTCCGCGAGGGGCTACCAGCTGTTGATACGATCAAGCGAAAGAACAAACGTTATTCGGTAGAGTATTCCCTACCTGTATGGTTGGTCAAAGCATTGATCGAAGAATACGGTGAAGAACGTGCTTGCGCTATTTTTAAGAGTCTCTATCAGCGTAATAAATCCAGTATTCGTGTGATTGATTTGGACGAAAAAGAAGAGTTGGCTCAGCTACTCGAAGCAACCTCCTCTCTACTTGCTTCGTCCGCTCTCGTGAAAGAGCAGGGACATTTTGCGGCGCATTCCTTGTTTAAAGAAGGGCGCATTACTATTCAAGACGAGTCCAGTCAATTGGTGGCACCAGCTTTGGATTTGCAAGGAGATGAGTGGGTTTTAGATGCCTGTGCGGCGCCAGGTGGAAAGACGACTCACCTGGCTTCTTATCTCACAACTGGGAAAGTCACAGCCTTGGATCTGTATGATCATAAATTGAAATTGATTCAAGAAAATGCCAATCGGCTCCATGTTGCGGACAAAATTTTGACAAAGAAGTTAGATGCGACAAAAGTCTTTGAAACATTTGGACCTGATGCTTTCGATAAAATTTTGGTGGATGCGCCTTGTTCAGGGATTGGTTTGATCCGGAGAAAGCCTGATATCAAGTACAATAAAGAGAGTGCAGATTTTGTATCTTTACAAGCTATTCAATTGGCCATTCTGGATAGTGTTTGTCAAAGTGTGCGTAAAGGTGGTATAATAGTGTACAGTACGTGTACAATTATGGGTAAAGAGAATTTTGAAGTGGTGGACCAATTTTTGAAAAACCATCCAAATTTCGAACAAGTCCCATTGGATCACGAAAGAAAAGATATTCTTAAAAATGATTGTATCCTTATTACACCCGAATTATATGGAAGCGACGGCTTCTTTATCAGTCGTTTTAAGAGAATCTCATAATATCAGGAGGAAACTGACAGTATGGATATTACGATCTTAACCGATGTAGGTCAAAGACGGACAAATAACCAAGACTATGCAAATCAATATAAAAACAAGGCAGGAAAATCTATGGTTTTACTTGCTGATGGTATGGGAGGACACCGTGCCGGAAATATTGCTAGTGAAATGGCAGTCACAGATCTAGGTGCGGCTTGGGTTTCTTCTGAGATCGAGACGGTTAATCAAGTACGGGAATGGTTTGCAGAACATTTAGAAGCTGTGAACCGTCGGATCCATTTAGCTGGGCAAGATGATGAGCACAAAGGAATGGGAACTACACTGGAAGCTTTGGCTTTTGTAGAAGGACAAGTGATTTATGCCCATGTTGGAGATTCGCGGATTGGCCTCATTCGTCAGGGCGAATACCAGCAGTTGACCAGTGATCATTCTCTTGTAAATGCTCTTTTGCGAGCAGGTCAAATCACAGAGGAAGAAGCAGCCCATCATCCTCAACGTAACATCATCACTCAGTCCATTGGCCAAAAAGATGAGTTGGAGCCGGATTATGGTTTGGTGACGGTTGAAGCAGATGATTATATTTTGATCAATAGTGACGGTTTAACTAATATGATTGGCCCGGATGAAATCAGAGATATTGTCTTGAGTGATGTTTCACTGGAAGAAAAAGCTCAAACCTTGATTCGTTTTGCCAATAATGCTGGAGGCTTGGATAATATCACTGTTGTACTGCTCCACTTTACTGAGGAGGACGCAGCATGATTCAAATCGGCAAAATTTTTGCCGGGCGATATAAAATCATCCAACAAATTGGACGCGGCGGGATGGCAGATGTTTATCTTGCGCGTGATTTGATTTTAGATGGGGAAGAAGTTGCAGTCAAGGTACTGCGTACGAATTACCAGACGGATCCCATTGCAGTTGCGCGTTTTCAGCGTGAAGCAAAGGCGATGGCAGAGCTGGACCATCCAAATATCGTTCGGATTACAGATATTGGCGAAGAAGAAGGACAACAATACCTTGCAATGGAATATGTTGCAGGTTTAGACTTGAAACGCTATATCAAAGAAAATGCTCCTTTATCAAATGAAGAAGCTGTTCGTTTGATGGGGCAGATCCTTCTAGCTATGCGTCTTGCCCATACGCGTGGCATTATCCATAGAGATTTAAAACCACAGAATGTCCTCTTGACACCAGATGGAACAGCAAAAGTTTCAGACTTTGGGATTGCAGTGGCCTTTGCAGAGACTAGTTTGACCCAGACCAACTCGATGTTGGGGTCGGTTCATTATTTGTCCCCTGAGCAGGCGCGTGGTTCAAAAGCTACGGTGCAAAGTGACATCTACGCTATGGGAATCATTTTCTATGAGATGTTGACAGGACACATTCCTTATGATGGAGATAGTGCAGTCACAATTGCTTTGCAGCATTTTCAAAAGCCACTCCCATCTATTCGTGAAGAAAATAAGAATGTTCCACAAGCTTTAGAAAATGTAGTGATCAAAGCGACAGCTAAAAAACTGACGGATCGCTATAAATCAGTGGCAGAGATGTATGTGGATCTTTCAAGTTGCTTGTCCTATGAGAGAAGAAATGAGAAAAAACTGGTTTTTGAAGACCAAGCGAAAGCTGATACAAAGACTCTTCCAAAAGTGAGTCCAACTCCAAAAACGGCTCCTGTTCCAATCTCTGAGGTACGCAGTGAAATCAGTTCGGTAGATCCTAATCGACCATTATCTGACCAGCAGACCATGGCACCAAGTAAAAAGCCAAGAAGACGCTTGCGGGCGCGCTACAAGGTCTTGTTTGTTGCCATTGCCCTAGTTCTTGCTGCCTTTACTTTCTTGTTGTATATGAGCCCAGCCAATAAAACCGTTCCAGATGTTTCCGGCAAAACCATTGCCGAAGCTAGAGCGGTTATTGAGGGACAAGACCTTCAAGTCGGTGAAGAGAAAGAAGAGTACAGTGATTCGGTTGCAGAAGGCTATGTCATTCGAACCAATCCAAATGCAGGGGCCCAAAAGAAAGAACAAAGTCGAATTGATTTGATTGTTTCAAAAGGACCAAACAGCTTTGAAATGCCAAATTACGTGGGTGAAACACGGGCAAAAGCAGAAGAAGATTTGAAAAATACTTATAAAGTATCAAGCAAAATGATCACGATTGAAGAAGTTGAGACCTTCGATTATGCTGCAGGGACAGTTCTTGAACAAACTCCAGCTCCAGGAGAGCAATATTCTCTGAATTCAAAAACTAAGATTGTTTTGAAAGTAGCGAAAGAAACGACTTCAATTGAAATGCCAAACTATGTTGGATCAACTTATGATTTTGCTAGAAGTAATTTGATTGAGATCTATGGTATTAAAGAAGCCAATATCGAATTAAGAAAAACAGAACATCTCCCTGATGGAGTATCTGTTTCTGCAGGTCAAATTGTCAGTCAAACTCCAGAAGTTTCGAGTACGGTGGATATTAACCGAACACGAATTGTTTTGACTGTATATGAGCCTAAAGTGACAGCTTCTTCAAGTACGAAAGCCTCATCAAGTTCTGATACATCTAGTTCATCCTCTGGTGAACGATCAGATACAGAAAGTTCAAGCAGTAGTGCAACTAGTGGAGATTAATAAATCAGTCTAAGACTCAGATGGATTTCTGGGTCTTTTTGATTGTCTGCTATTATCCAACCACAGACGGAAGTCAAATGAGGAAAAATTTGATAAAATAGGAAAAGATGAGGTAGACTATGTGGAAAATACAAATTTTTATTTTCGTTGAAGCCGTTTTGTTAACATTAGCAGCGATCACCATTTTATCAATCGATTTTTCCAGATTTGTTGTCTTGATGGTTCTCTTTTTGCTCCTTTTGTATTACTATTTTGGCAAACAAAAAGCGAATTTTCTATTAATCGCGCTGAGTGTGCTATTGTTTTTTATCGTGATGCTGAATCCTTTTGTGATTGCAGCCATTTTATTTGCGGTGGTTTATGGTTTATTGATTGCTTACCCTTATATGTATAAGGAAAATAAAGCCGTTGTGTTTGATGTTGAAGAGGATACGAAAATTCGTCAGGAAAAAACTCGATGGATTGGTGATTTACAACATTTTTCAAAGCAAAGTCGAGGGTATCGAGATCTGAATGTAATCCGAGTTTTTGGAAATGACACCCTCCATTTAGAGGAGGTAGCCATTTGCAATTGGGACAATGTAGTGATCATTCGGAAAGGGTTTGGAAATACAAAAATTATCTTACCGATTGATTTGGAATTGCATTTACAAATTAACACCCTGTATGGAGATCTGAAGTTTTTAGATCTTCCTGTCCGTAAAATGAGGAATGAAACCATAGACATTGAAACGGCACATTATCGGAGATCGCACCGTTCTATAAAAATTGTGTTAGTTGGTATTGTTGGGGATGTTGAGGTGATTCGCGCATGAAGAAATTAGACTATCTCCTATTGTATTTCTATTCCCTAATGGTGGTTGCGGTCATTTGTCATACCATTTTCCATTTTGTTGGTTTTCAGTGGGGCAAACTTCTTTCAGATCTTTCCTTGCTTCAGTCATTCCTATTTTTGGTTTTTAGTCTGACGCTTGCATTGACGGCTTTGGTTGTCTTAATTATTAAAATCACGCAATTTGTAACGGTTCATGCAGTACAACAAAAGGTAGAATCTATCCTGACTGCTTCACAGAGAAAAGAAATTGCCCCCAAAGAATTGAATCAACAGTTAGATTTATTGGACAGCAAATTGCTTCGACTAGAAGAAAATTTACAAAAAAGTGAAAATCGTGTGATGCGAAATGAGGAAGAAATTGTGGAAATCGAGCGTAAGAGAATTGCGCGTGATCTACATGACACGGTTAGTCAAGAATTGTTTGCAGCCAATATGATTTTATCTGGAGTGGCAGCCCAGGCCCTTGAGTTAGAGAAAAGTCAGATCCAGCAGCAACTTAATGGTGTATCAGATATTCTGGGTACAGCCCAAAATGATTTACGCGTCTTGCTCCTACATCTTCGTCCTACAGAATTGGAAGGAAAAAGTTTGGTAGAAGGTATGGAGATGATTTTTAGAGAATTGAAGGAAAAGAGTGACCTAACAGTTGTCTTCCATTATAATGACGTGAGCATTCCAAAAGAAATGGAAGAACATCTATTTCGAATCGTCCAAGAAATTGTCAGCAATACCTTGAAACACGCTAGAGCTCAACAAATGGATGTCTTTTTGCATCAGGAAGGAAAACAACTTCATTTACGGATGGTAGATGATGGAATCGGCTTTGAGCAGGAAAAATTGGAACGATTGAGTTATGGGTTGAAAAATATTCAAGAACGTGTAGAAGACATGGCGGGAACCATTAAAATAAGAACGAGTCCTCAAAAGGGAGTGGCTGTAGATATTCGCGTTCCCCTCCTTGTAAAAGATAAAAATGAAAAGGAAACTGTATGAAAGTATTATTAGTAGATGATCATGAAATGGTCCGATTGGGATTGAAAAGCTTTTTGTCCATGCAAACCGATATTGAGCAAGTCTTAGAGGCACAAAATGGGCAAGAAGGGGTGGACTTGGCGTTGAAAGAAAGACCAGACGTCATCATCATGGATATTGTGATGCCAGAGCTAAATGGAATCGATGCGACTCTAGCCATCCTAAAAGAGTGGCCGGAAGCTAAAATTGTCATTTTGACGTCTTATTTAGATAACGAAAAGATTTACCCTGTCTTAGATGCCGGTGCAAAAGGGTATATTTTAAAGACCTCGTCAGCAACTGAGATCTTACAGGCTGTCAGAAAGGTTGCAAAGGGAGAATTTGCAATTGAGACAGAAGTTAGTCAAAAAGTTGAGTCACGAAAGAACCATGCTGAATTGCATGATGATTTGACAGCTAGAGAACGAGATATTCTGGCTTTATTGACGAAAGGATATGAAAATCAACGAATAGCAGATGAACTCTTCATTTCTTTAAAAACAGTGAAGACCCATGTCTCCAACATCTTATCGAAATTAGAAGTCAGTGATCGGACGCAAGCAGTCGTCTATGCCTTTCGACACCATCTGGTGAATCAAGAAGATTTTTAAAAGGAAACATGCTATAATAGAGCGTGATCATAAGGGGGAGACAAGTGGACGCAAAATTACGTTATAAAGCCAAAAAAGTTAAAATTGTCTTTTTTGATATTGATGATACATTACGTGCAAAAGAAACAGGATTGATCCCAGAATCTGTCAAAGAAGTCTTTCATCAGTTGAAAGAAAAAGGAATCCGAACAGGGATTGCAACCGGTAGAGGGATTTTTGGGGTTGTTCCTGAAATCATGGACTTAAAGCCTGATTTTTTAGTAACCTTAAACGGTGCCTATATAGAAGATACAAAAGGAACTGTGATCTACCAATCACCAATCAATGAAGCAATCGTTTCTTCTTTTGTGGATTGGGCCAAAGAATCCGAGATTGATTATGGGTTAGTAGCTAGTCATCAAGCTGCCCTGTCTAATCGGACACCCTTGATCAGTGATGCTATTGACATCATTTATCCAAACTTACCAGTAGATCCAGATCTGCATTTGAAAGAACCTATTTTCCAAATGTGGACCTTTGATGAACAGGATAGTGAGCTAGAGTTACCCCCTTCTTTGCAAGAGAACTTGCGCCTAGTTTCGTGGCATCCCCATTCATCAGATGTTGTTCGCTTTGAAGCTTCAAAAGCTTCAGGAGTTTCTCATCTTGTAAATCATTTGGGCTTGAAGCCAGAGAATGTTTTAGTATTTGGGGATGGATTAAATGATCTAGAACTGTTTGATTACGCTGGAATTAGTATCGCAATGGGAAAATCTGCTCCAGAGTTACAAGAAAAAGCTGATTATATCACTAAGAATTTAGAAGAAGATGGCATATTCTATGCCCTAGAGGAGTTAAATATGGTTGAAAAAGAATTGACATTACCACAGTTAGAACTTGCTACGGTTGACGGTCCTGTCGCTGTGATCAAAACCAATCACGGTGAGATGAACATTCAATTGTTCCCGGATCAAGCGCCAAAAACAGTTGCAAACTTTGTAGCTCTTGCTAAGTCTGGCTATTATGATGGTGTCATTTTCCATCGGATTATTAAAGATTTTATGATCCAAGGGGGAGATCCAACAGGCACAGGTATGGGTGGTGAATCCATCTATGGGGAGAGCTTCGAAGACGAGTTTTCAAAAGAATTGTACAATATTCGCGGAGCCCTTTCGATGGCAAATGCTGGACCAAACACAAATGGCAGCCAATTCTTTATTGTACAAAATCAACATCTTCCATATTCGAAAAAGGAATTGGTCCGCGGTGGCTGGCCTGAAAAAATCGCAGAAATCTATACGACAGAAGGGGGAACTCCTCACCTAGATCAACGTCATACAGTATTTGGTCAATTGATGGATGAAGCTTCTTTTGCTGTGTTGGATGAGATCGCGGCTGTTGAGACAGGGATGATGGATAAGCCAGTAGAAGATGTCGTGATTGAAACCATCGAAATTGAGGACTAATATGAGAATTGGAGATAAGTTAGAAGGAACCATCACAGGAATTCAACCTTACGGCGCCTTTGTCGAACTAGAGTCGGGTGTGACGGGCTTGATTCATATCTCAGAGATTAGAAGTGGTTATGTAAGTAATATTCAGGATATTCTGTCGATTGGGGAGAAGGTCTTTGTCCAAGTCATCGATGTTGATGAATATTCTAAGAAAGCTAGCCTCTCTCTGAGAACACTAGAAGAAACACCACAACGAAGTATTCGACACCATCGTTTTTCAAATGACCGCTACAAGAGTGGTTTTGCGCCCTTAGCTCAACAGATGCCGACCTGGGTTAAAGAAGGAAAGGTATTCTTTAGCAAACAAGAAAAGAAATAAAAACTTCGATAGGTTGATGAAACCTATCGAAGTTTTTTTGATATAGAGAATTATTCAAATTCGTAAAGGGTAGTAGAAAGATAACGTTCTCCATTATCTGGTGCAAGAGCAAGAACTTTTTTACCGCTACCCAATTCTTTTGCGACTTCAATAGCAGCATAGATAGCAGCTGCGCTTGAGATACCGACTAAGAATCCTTCAGCTCCACCGATAGCGCGTGCAAGTTCGAAAGCTTCTTCTGAAGATACGCGACGAACACCATCATATGCATTAGTGTCTAAAGTATTTGGGATAAAACCAGCTGAAATCCCTTGGATTTTATGTGGTCCAGGTTTTTCGCCAGAAAGGACTGCGGATTCATTGGCCTCAACGGCATAGACTTTGACAGCAGGATTATTCTTTTTCAAAGTATGAGAAATACCAGAAACAGTACCACCAGTACCAACACCTGCGACAAAAGCATCTAAACCATCTTTTCCAAAGGCATCAACGATTTCTTGTCCTGTTGTTCTTTCATGTACCTCTGGGTTAGCAGGGTTTTCAAATTGAAGAGGAAGGAAGCCATTTCTTTCTGCAGCGATTGCTTCAGCTTTAGCGATAGCGCCTTTCATTCCTTCACTTCCAGGAGTCAAAACGAGTTCAGCTCCATAGGCTTGGATGATTTTACGACGTTCCACACTCATGGTTTCAGGCATGACAATCACAACTTTGTAGCCTTTAGCTGCGCCGACCCATGACAAGCCAATCCCTGTGTTCCCACTAGTTGCTTCGACAATGGTATCACCTGGTTTGATCAAGCCATCCGCTTCAGCTTTTTCAATCATGCTCAAAGCAATCCGGTCTTTAACAGATGATCCAGGATTGAAGGCTTCGAGTTTGACATAGACATCTGCAGCTCCTTCAGGAACAAGACGGTTCAATTTGACAATCGGAGTGTTCCCAATCAATTCTGTAATATTTTCATAAATAGCCATAATATACCTCAGTTCTAGGTTTTCTTGATACTAACAAGTATAGTCTCTTGCGAGAAGAATGTAAAATATAGAAATTTTATGGGTGTGATAAAAAAAAACTATCGTTGCCGATAGTATTTTAATTATTTTTCTACAGAAAGTAGGGGTACTTCAACCTCACGAATTCCTTGGTCCTCAATAATGACTTTGCCATTGTAAAATTCGACTAAAGCTGCTGTGATAGAACTTGTGTTTTCTTTATCTACAAAAATAGTTGTCATCACCTGATCTGTAAACATCGGATCTTGTTCCGCCAATTGATGGTCTTTTAAGAAATTAGCAAATTCTTGGTATTGGGAGTAAGAAAGTGTGATCCCAAGAACCACTTGCTCTTTGATTTCTACCAGTCCAATTTCTCGAACTGCTTGTGCAACACTTCCAGCATAAGCACGAATCAGACCGCCAGCGCCTAATTTAATACCTCCGAAATAGCGGGTAACCACGACACAACTATTAGTGATGCGATGATTCTCCAAAACTCCTAACATCGGTACCCCAGCTGTTCCGCTAGGCTCTCCATCGTCACTGGTCCGTTTGATGTCACTTTGTTCCCCAATGATGAAAGCAGAGCAGTTATGTGTAGCCTTATAGTGTTCCTTTTTGATGGCATTGATAAAATCTCTAGCTTCCTCTTCAGAGGAGACTCGCTTGACATGACAAATGAATTTTGATTTTTTGATTTCTTCTTGAACAGTGCCGTTCTCTTTAAATGTAACATATTCCATATTCTTATTTTACAAAAAAAGAATGATTTTCTCCAACTTTTGCGAATTAATAAGTATGAAGATAGAAGATTCTTATGGAAGACTCTTAACGGAGAGTCAAATGACAAATGATCTAAAAGAAATTGCTCAAGAACTTCCAGCTATAGAAAAACAGAATGGAAGGTACCAATGTTTTCGATGTGGCAGTTTGATTGATCAAAAACTTTGGAAGTTGAGTGAGGAGGTGCTGTATTGTAGAGCCTGTATCCAATTGGGAAGGATCCGGAGTGATCAAAAACTTTATGCTATTGCACAGCGAGACTTTGAAGGTCAAGAGGTGCTAAACTGGAAAGGAACCTTGACTTCCTATCAACAAGAGGTATCAGATGGTCTCATCAAAGCAGTTAAAGAAGGAAAAAATGCCTTGGTGCATGCTGTGACAGGAGCTGGGAAAACGGAAATGATGTACCAGGTTGTGGCAACAGCGATCAAGAGTGGACAAGCAGTTTGTATTGCTACCCCAAGAATCGATGTCTGTATCGAACTGTACGGAAGGATGAAGGAAGATTTTTCCTGTTCGATATCGTTGCTTCACGGGGAATCGGACCCCTATTTTAGAACACCTTTGGTAATCGCAACCACTCACCAATTGTTAAAGTTTTATCGGGCCTTTGATCTCCTTATTATAGATGAGGTAGACGCTTTTCCCTTTGTAGATAATCCTATGTTATACAAAGCAGCTCAGAATGCGATAAAAAAAGGAGGGAACACCCTTTATTTAACAGCAACCTCTACAGATGAGTTAGATAAAAAGGTTAAGAAAAAAGAAATCATCCATTATAGTCTTCCAAGACGTTTCCATGGGAACCCACTAGTGGTTCCAGAAATAAAATGGGTATCGAAAATGAGAGAAAAAATAGAAAAAGGGAGAATCCCCTACGAACTATTGCAACTAATCAAGAAGCAAAGACAGACTCACTACCCATTGTTAATCTTTGTATCTGAAATTGAATTAGGACAACAATTTAAAGAGAATATAAAAAAATACTTTCCGAAAGAAAAAGTAGGTTTTGTATCCTCTCAGACACAGGATCGCTTGAGAATTGTAGAAGAATTTAGAAATAAAGAAAAAACAATACTAGTCTCAACTACCATTCTAGAAAGAGGAGTGACCTTTCCGCTTGTAGATGTTTTTGTTTTAGAAAGCAACCATCGCTTGTTTACGAAAAGCGCCCTTGTACAAATCTCAGGAAGAGTTGGACGTAGCAAAGAAAGAACAACAGGCCAATTGCTCTTTTTATCAGATGGAATAACAAAAGAAATGAAAAAAGCAATCAAGGAAATAAAACAAATGAATCAGGAGGCTGGATTTTGAAAGAATGTCTGCTTTGTAATAAAGAGTTAAAAACTAGTGAACATTTCACAGATCTTATTTTTATAAATCAACAAGAAAAATGGATTTGTAAAGAATGCAAAGAAAACTTCGAACAAATTGGCGAAATTCATTGTCCTAGGTGCTTTAAATATAAGGAGGAGAAAGTATGTAAAGATTGTGAGTTCTGGGAAGACAAAGGGAATACTGTTCAACATGAAGCTTTATATAGATATAATGGAGCAATGAAAGACTATTTCAAACGATATAAATTTGAAGGAGATCGTTTGTTAGGAATGGTATTTGCAAGTGACATCAAAAAAGCGTTGAAAAAGTATAAAAACTATACAATAATACCAACTCCAATTAGCCATGAAAAAAAGCAGGAGAGAGGATTCAATCAAGTCTCGACAATACTTGATTTTGCAGAAATAAAGTACAGCCCTCTATTTCAAAAAGAAGACAGCTTGGCACAATCAAAAAAAACAAGAGAAGAAAGATTAAAAACCTCTCAACACTTTCAATTAACAGAAGAAGTTCCAGAAAAGCGAAAGTATCTTATCTTCGATGATATTTACACAACTGGCAAAACAATCGAATTAATGAAGCGCCTGTTAATTGAAAAAGGTGTGAAAGAAATAAAGACATTTTCAATCGCGAGATAAAAAAAGATTTGCAAAAAAATTATGAAAGCGTTATAATATACATATAAATAAAAACATAATGTTTAGAAAGTAGGTACTAATATGATTAAATATAGTATCCGTGGTGAAAACCTAGAAGTAACAGAAGCCATTCGCGACTATGTCGTTTCTAAACTCGAAAAGATTGAAAAATATTTTCAGGCAGATCAAGAGCTAGACGCTCGTGTAAACTTAAAAGTTTACCGTGAAAAGACCGCAAAAGTAGAAGTAACCATTCCACTTGGATCTATTACACTTCGTGCAGAAGATGTGTCTCAGGATATGTACGGTTCAATTGACCTGGTTGTAGATAAAATTGAACGTCAAATTCGTAAGAATAAAACAAAAATCGAAAAGAAAAATCGTATTAAGTCTGGTGCAGGTAAGTTATTTACCGATGCAGTTGTAGAAGAAGCAACAACCACAGAAAAAGTTGTTCGCTCAAAAACAATTGATCTAGAACCAATGGATTTAGATGAAGCTATTCTTCAAATGGATCTATTAGCACACGACTTCTTCATTTATCGTGATGTGGAAGACAACACAACTAATGTTATCTACCGTAGAGAAGATGGAGATATTGGTCTATTGGAAGTAAAAGAATAGAGATTAAAAACATCAATTAAATTATAGAAGGATCAGGAGCAATTTTGCTCCTGATTTTTTAGATAACCCAAAAGAGTAAGAATATTTTTTAAGAAAATAAAATTTTTTTGAAAAAAAGTGTTGACAGTAAGGCCAGGTCATGATATACTAATATAGTTGTCGCGAGAGAGCGACAAAGACCTTTGAAAACTGAACAAGACGAACCAATGTGCAGGGCACTATAACGGAAGTT
>JAWDWJ010000014.1:0-42175 GCA_032477695.1 Streptococcus parasanguinis | reverse complement strand
GGACAAAAGTCCTAGCCTCTCAATTATTTTTGGATTGTCGAGCAAGACGCAGTGGTTGAGTGGGCTCTACTACGCTGATTTCATCAGCTTTTACAGCCCAACTCAACTGTGCGGAGGTGGGACGACGAAATCGAATTCTAACGAATGACCGATTTCTGTCCCACTCTCTCTTCTATTATTCCTTCCAAAAGGTCAGGCTCTGAGTAAATCGGTAGTTTGAACTCTTGGTAGACACTGTCGTTTTGGGATACTTTTCCAGTAATTGTTGGATCTTGTACAAGCCAAGACCGCGGCCCTCTCCTTTAGTCGAGTAGTCCTTTTCAAAAATTCTCGCCAGATCTATTTTTTCAGCTTTTGTACTATTTTCAACTATTAAAATAAGGGAGTTCGTCTCCTGAAGCATGGCAAGAGTCAGCTGGGGGTCCTCTGATTCAAGACTCGCTTCGATAGCATTGTCACAAAGGATGGATAAGAAGGTGATGAAATCTAAAACCTCGATGAATAAATCACGAACTGGTTCATCGATCTCGACAGAGATCCCAATCCCTTTATTTTGAGCTTCCAATAATTTTGCGGACAGAACACTTTTTACAGCTGGATTTTCTATATGACTGAGTTTGGCAATATCAAACTTACTATTGTAAAATTGCTGGCCACTCTCTCGAAGAACATTCTCATAGACTTCCCTGATCGCATTGAGGTCTTCGTGCTCAATACTTAATTTGAGACTGGTTAAAATATTCAGGTAATCATGACGAAAGGCACGAATCTCCCCGTAGAGCATTTCGACGTGTTGGCTATAGGTGGCTAACTCCTGCAGTTGCCTATCTTTTTGCTCTAGAATCTCTTGTTTCAATCGTTCTTTGGACACTGCATTGAAATACAAGAGCATCACAAAAAACAAAATCAGATAAATACTATTTAACTGTTCCCGTAAAGCATCTGCATGAGGAATAGCATCCTCAAAAACCACCAGACCTACAACACTGAGCAAATACACAAACATGGAAAGATCCATTGGGAGTAGGAAACGATTAAAATACTGCCGTTGAAACCCTACTTTTAAATCTGTAAAATCTAGTTTTAACAATTTAGTGATTCCTATATAAACAGGAAAGACCAGCAATTCAAGTAGAGCATCATACCAGCTGACAGATGCCTCATGAACAAGTACGATCCCTAACATTGGAAAGACATAAAAGGCTAAGAGACGCCCAATGAGACTCTCCATGACAACCGGATAGAGCCCATAAAAAATATTCAAAAGGTGTCGTATGTTACGATTTCGGTAGAAACTATAGGCAATAAATACTAAGAAATAGCCAAAAAAGCCTACCGGTGGTACAAGGGTAAAGATAATTGCGAAGAGGAAGGGGCACAAAAAGAGCCAGCGCAAGGTGAACTCTTGTCTACTGATATGACGATAGATCAGCATGCTGACGAAGAACTTTAGGTAAGACATTAGAATAGTTAACAGCAATTCTTTCTCCCTCTATTTTTTCAAAGCTTCCAGTAAGCCTCTATACTTGGTCCGTGAGATCAAGCAATTGTCTCCATTTTCAAAAAAAGCTTTCTTGGCTTCTTTATCAATCTTCGTAATATTTTGCGGATTCACCACAAAGGAGCGGTGGCACCGATACAAGCGGGGATCTGCTTTTTCGATATCGGCAATACTAGCGTAAAATTCCAAGCGCTCTTCCTGGGTGTGTAAAATGACCTTGTGAATGGCTGGAGACGTTTCAACATACAAAATCTTATTAAAAGGAACTTGTACACGCGCCATCGCACTCTCAAATGTAAAGGCATCTTGCGCAATCGTGGTCCCAGCTTGCTCCAAGGTATAGTCGATGGCTGAGCTGATTCTCTCTTTGAACTCTTCCTCACCCAGCGTTTTATCAATAAAATCCAAGGCAGCCACTTTGTACTGAAAGGTAATGGGCATGAATTCAGAGTGAGTAGTGACAAAGACAATGGTCGCATGGGGATCTTTCTTACGAATCTCTTTTGCGATCTCCAGACCTTTTTTCTCCTCACCTTTAATCTCGATATCTAAAAAGAATAGGTGATGGGCGCCTCTCTCTGTGATAGCATCCAGCAACTGGCTTGACTTCCCAAACACTTCTGGCGCTTTGCATTGCAAGGATTTTTGACGGATGAGATCCTGCAAGACCGCTTCGATACGCGATTGTTGGATCCATTCATCTTCTAACACAAAAATCTTCAACAAAGTCCTCACTCCTTCCCCTCTACGAATATGTTCTATTTTACCATAAATGATGCCTACTGAGCCACTCTTTCAAAAGAGACTTGATAGGCCTTCTACCTTTTCTCCTAAACAAAAAACTCTCCCGGAGGAATCCGGAAGAGCTTGCGCAAGGGGAATTTGAAAAATATTTTTTAATATGAAAAAGGTCGATAAAATCTATGCTATGTTCAAACTCTCATTTTACTAACAGCGATATTACGATCAAGTTTTATTGTCAATAGACATGTATGTGGGAAGTTCTCCCCTTGCAACAATGTAGACCTGTGATCTACTCTTAATAGTATACACTAGAATTATTACAAAATCAGTTAATTTGTATTGCAATTTGTTGGCAAATATTCCTCCGCCTGAAAACACCACAAACGCTTGTTTCCCAAGCATCTACGCAAGTCCTCTTTAATTAGTATTTATCATTTCTGTTACAAAATTTAAAATAAAAATATTATTCCATAACACATGAAAATCCCAAAGCACGATAAAAAAAGGCTGGGACAAAAGTCCTAGCCTCTCAATTATTTTTGGATTGTCGATCAAGACGCAGTGGTTGAGTGGGCTCTACTACGCTGATTTCATCAGCTTTTACAGCCCTACTCAACTGTGCGGAGGTGGGATGGCGAAATCGAATTCTAACGAATTACCGATTTCTGTTCCACTCTCTTTGAGCTAGTAAGACGATTAGCCAGGCCGCAACATAGTGGCTGCCGTCAAATGATTAGAGGCATAACCTCAATCATTTGTAGCGGTTACGACGCGAAAAAGGGAGGAACGATGCTTTCCTCCCTTTGAGCTAGTAAGACACTTCGGCAAGTCACCAAGGTGCTTGCCATAACAATAAATGCACCTGATAAATTAACCAAGGGGTTACGACGTGAAAAGGGAGGAACGATATTTTCCTCCCTTTGAGCTAGTAAGATGATTAGGTAGGCCGCAACATAGCGGCTACCGTCCAATGATTCGGTGCTTTAGCACCAATCATTGGTATCAGGTTACATCATCCCGCCCATCATGCTTGGATCCATTCCTGGTCCTGCTGGGGCTGCTGGTTCTGGTTTGTTGGCTACGACTGCTTCGGTCGTCAAGATCAGACTCGCTACGGAAGCGGCGTTTTGAAGGGCTGAACGGCTCACTTTAACTGGGTCGATGATTCCTGCATCAATCATATTCACCCATTCACCTGTTGCGGCATTGAAACCTGTTCCGACTTCGGCATTTTTCAAGCGATCAATCACAATAGATCCTTCGTAACCGGCATTGTGGGCAATTTGGCGCACCGGCTCTTCCAAAGCACGAAGAACGATATTGCGTCCGGTCGCTTCATCCCCTTCTAATTCAAGGGCTGCGACTGCAGAGATGACATTGACAAGGGCTGTACCACCTCCGGCAACGATCCCTTCTTCAACGGCTGCGCGAGTCGCATTTAGGGCATCTTCGATACGAAGTTTCATTTCTTTCAATTCTGTTTCTGTTGCAGCACCAACCTTGATTACGGCAACACCACCAGACAATTTGGCCAAACGTTCTTGTAATTTTTCACGGTCAAATTCAGAGGTTGTGGTTTCGATTTGTGACTTGATAACCGCAACACGGTTAGCGATCGCTTCTGGGTTACCAGAACCTTCGACAATGACAGTACTGTCTTTATCGACTGACACTTTAGCTGCTTGACCAAGTGCTTCAATGGTTGCATCTTTCAATTCCAAACCAAGATCGTCTGTAATGACTGTACCACCAGTCAAGATGGCAATGTCTTCGAGCATGGCTTTGCGGCGATCTCCAAATCCTGGTGCCTTGACAGCTACGACATTAAAGGTACCGCGGATCTTGTTCAAGACAAGTGTTGGAAGAGCTTCGCCATCGACATCATCTGCGATGATCAAGAGTGGACGGTTGCTTTGAAGAATGCTTTCCAACAATGGCAAGATTTCTTGGATATTTGAAATCTTCTTGTCAGTGATCAAAATGTATGGATTTTCAAGGTCTGCTACCATTTTTTCATTGTCAGTGACCATATATTGTGAGAGGTAACCACGGTCAAACTGCATGCCTTCAACGACTTCCAGTTCTGTCTCCATTCCTCGAGATTCTTCAATGGTGATAACCCCATCTTTGCCAACTTTTTCCATGGCTTCAGAGATGTACTCACCGACTTTTTCAGAACGAGAAGACACAGCAGCTACTTGAGCAATGGCTTCCTTGCTCGATACTGGGATCGCATTGTTTTTCAAAGCTTCTACTGCTGTTGCAACAGCGGTCTCAATCCCACGGCGGATGCCAATTGGGTTAGCTCCTGCAGTGACGTTTTTGATCCCTTCACGGACGATGGCCTGAGTCAAGACCGTTGCGGTCGTTGTACCGTCACCTGCGATATCATTGGTCTTAGAAGCCACTTCTGACACCAATTTGGCACCCATATTTTCAAAATGGTCTTCCAATTCGATTTCTTTTGCGATGGTCACCCCATCATTTGTGATCAAAGGTGAACCAAATGATTTTTCAAGAACCACATTGCGACCTTTAGGGCCCAACGTAACTTTCACTGTATCTGCTAAGACATCGACACCACGGACCATTGCAGAACGTGCATCAGATGAAAATTTAATATCTTTTGCCATTTCTCTTACCTCTTTCTTCTCTTACTCTACAATTGCAAGAATGTTTGATGTTCCAACGATGGTGTAGGTTTCTTCCCCATCTTTCACTTCAATTCCTGCATGGCTTTCAACCAAAACGTGGTCTCCTGCTTTTACAGCTGGAGCAATGAGTTCACCACTTAGGGTACGCACACCTTCACCAACGGCCACTACTTCAGCTGTTTTTGTATCAGCCTTGCTCGCACCTGCGAGGACAAAACCTCCAACAGTCTGTTCTTTTTCTTCTACTTTTAAGACCACACGGTCTCCTAATGGTTTTAACATGTTCATTCCTCCATACGTGTTTTTTAGCACTCTCTATTCGTAAGTGCTAACTTATGTTTCTATTGTATCACTTGGTCAGAAATAGTCAAGAAAAAAACACCTCAAAAATAAATGAGATGTTTCTAAAATATCAATTTAAAATTGTCAATTTTTGATTGAAATCATCGATCACTTTTTGAAGATTGATCCGCCCGCGGTAGATGCCATATCCAAAAACAATCATGCCTAAAATTCCAACCAAGGCTAGTAAAATCCCGAGGATCAAGAGTGGGAGGAAACTTTTGTGAAAGAGATAGATCAATACCACACCAATACTGGCAATGATAAAGAGTAAGCTGAACCAACGACCAAGGTTTTCAAGCATGTGGCGTTGGTACTTGATTTCTGTTTCATATCCATTGACAAGTTCTTGTTTTGTAACCATGGGATTCCTCCTGATAAAAATTGAGAATGAAGTGCAAGTAAAGGAGGTCAATTCACTTCATTCTCAAAAACTCCTACTAGCAAATTCGTTTTTTTACCTTAGTATTTAAGATGTGGGTCAAAGATACCAAGGGCAACACCGATCAAAGCAACTACAACGAGAAGTAACATAACTTTGTTTGGTGAAATTTTTTTCTTAGACATCAACCACCAGCAAAGAGTGATGAAGGCTGCTGTCAAGAGACCTGGATAAACACCATCGATCTTTTCTTGGATGTTCAAGAAGACTTTTCCTTCAGAATTCTTGAATTGAAGGGCTGTTGTAACAGATACCCAAGTAGCTGCTACGGCACCGATAACCATACCACCGACGACGCTGATCGCTTTACGAAGAGCTTGTCCTTTTGGTCCTACAAGGAATTCAACGGCTTTATCCCCTAATTGGTAACCTTTGAAGAAGGCAAAGCGCATACCAAAGTAGACTAAGAGGTTCCATACGACGATGTAGAAGAGAGCACCAGCGACGTTACCACCTTTAGAAAGACCAAGGGCAATCCCTAAGAGAACTGGGATCAAGGTACCAACAACCAATGAGTCACCAATACCAGCGATTGGTCCCATCAAACCGGCACGCATACCGTTGATGGTTTCGCCATCCACTGCATCTCCGTTTGCACGCGCTTCTTCCAAACCAGCTGTGATCCCTACAACAAGAGATCCAAGTTGTGGTTCAGTGTTGAAGAAGGCCGTATAGGTTTGCATAGCATCCTTTTGTTCTTCTTTTGTGTCATACATTTCTTCTACGATTGGAAGCATAGAAGTCAAGTACCCGAAGGTTTGCATATGTTCTTGAGAGAAACAAGTCAAATGACCATAATACCAATGATGGAATGCTTTTGCTAATGTTTTCTTTGAAATTTTCTTTCTATCAGCCATTTTAAATATCCTCCTCATCATCGTCTTGGTCCACCACTCCGGCTGGAGCAGCTTTCATCGATTTGATCACTTCAAGTTCATAGTAGATTACTGCAAAGATTAATGAAACAACGGCACTGGATACCAAGTTCAATCCGAGAGATTTCGCCAAGGTAAATCCAACAAAGAATGGAATGAAGTCAGTTGCTTCTGTAACAATTTGTTTCAACAAGATGGCAATACCGACACATGGGAGAAGAGCACCGACTGTAAAGAGGGCTTTCATCCAGTAACCATCCATAGGAAGGTATTGTTTCATCAAATCAACCATGTTTTCACCGTATTTGGTGATAATCATTGTTGGAAGGAAAGAGAAGAGGAAGTGAGAGATCCAAGGGTAAACCCAGTCAACTGCGTAGAGTTTTTTGAAGTTTCCTTCTTCAACGGCTTTCCAACCAATGTGTTGCCAAACCAAGTTCATAGTAGCGGTACCGTAGAAAAGAACTGTACCGATTGTCCCAACGGCTGCACCGATTGGAGCTGCAGCTGCGGCGATTCCAGCTTCATCTGTGATGTTATTAGCATGCACAAACAAGATAGCAAGAGGAACACCGATGTAAGAGATAGCACGCACATCGGCAGATACGGTACCACCAGGTGTTACCAAGGCGATATAAACGACTTGAAGGGCAACCCCGACCATAATACCAGTTGTCACATCTCCAAGAATTAAACCTGAAATCAACCCACCGATCAAAGGACGACCGAGTGTATAGTTCCCGATACTGGAACCCCCCATACCAGGCATTGAAGACAAGCTGGCGAAAATACCAAGCAAGATTGCTTGAATCCATGAAATTGTCATAACAAACGCTCCTTTTGTTTGTAAATATATTTACCTAACAGATAAGACTGTTAGTTTTAAAAACCAAATTTTGATTTGAAATCATCCCAATAACCGATGGAAACATCTGGCAACAATTGGAATTTCACCTTGTAGCCTGCTGCTTGAATGGCTTGGAAGGCTTCTGCTTCTTCCTGAGTGATGGATTGGTTATTTCCCAATTTTACAGCTCCAGGACGATCATTTGCAGGGCCTACGATGATTTCTTTAACATCACCTGGGACAAACCCTTGGTCGACCAAAATTTCCTTCATATCGATTGGATTTTTGGTGATCAAGAAGTAACGACTATCTGATTCTGTTACTTTTGCTGATTTTTCTTTAAAGGCTTCCTTTGTCCATACAAAGGTTTTCTTGTCTGATGCGCCTTTGTAAGCTTGAATCAAAACCTTGTTTGATGCTGCTGCATCGTTTACGGCAATCAAACCATCACATGGTTTTTCTTTTGCCCAGCGTGTGACTGTCTGACCGTGAATCATGCGATCATCAATCCGTACAAATGTTACTACCATAAGGTACCTCCCTATTAAATATCGTCATCATCTTCTTCAGCACTAGTGGCTGAAACTTCAAAAGGCTGTAGTGCAGATCGTGCTTCTGATAAGATGGTGGCTGACAAATCGTCTCCATCCAACACATCTTTCATCACAACTGCTGTCAAGGCCATGGTAAGGTTCATCCCACCAAGGATCAAGGCTCCATCGAGCTTTCCAGCTTCTTCTAGAACCGTGGCTGCAGTGGTTAATGGACTACCACCTACGATATCTGCCAAGACCAAAACAGAGTCATCAGCTGTCAATCCTGAAATGCTCTCTCTGAAATCAACTGCGAAGTCATCAACTGATTTTCCTTCTTTGAGTCCAACTGCGATGACCTGATCCATCTTATCACCAGCAAACATGGCTAGTGATGTTTTTAGACCTTCTGCCAGTCCGCCATGACTGACCAAAACGAGGTATTTCATTTTTCTACGCCTCCTTTATTTGACTCTATTGTAGATTATTTGAAAGCGTTTTTACATTGTCAAATGTCACATTCCTAATATGACATTTAGCAATAAAAAAATGACATCTGTCACTTGACAAAATGCCATCTTATTTTACTCTAAACTCCTACCTGTAGACTACTTTCAATCTCCCTCTGAATTTGAGGCAAGCGGTTCTCGACATCCTGATCGCGCAAGGCATTGCCAATCAAGTAGTCTAGCTTTTCTAGCACCTCTTTTGAGACATTTTTCGGACTACTTTCAACAGCTTGTTCCATGATGCGGTTCAAGGTCTGATTGGTCAGGGAATCTGTTCCAAAATCATCCACCTGCAGAAGGTCTTTACTAGAGCGACTCTTGACTACCTGTGGCATGACAGAGATTCCTTGGGATTGGGCAAAGAGGGTTTGTTGAATTTCTGGATCCTCTGTTAAGAGTTGCATCAATTCCCAAGCCAACTTGGAATGAGAACTCCGAGCTGACATAGCAAAAGAAGTCGTCGTGACCAAGGTTGCCTTGGTCGTTTTTGACTTAGCAGGCATCGGGATACAGGTCCAGGTGAAGTTTGAATATTTTGAAACGTGGTAGGGATAAGGTTTATAGGTCCGATATTGGGCCAAGGTCATGGGATAGAAGGCGACTTTCCCCTGGTCAAAATCTTTAGAGCTCACCTTGTAATTTTTATTTAGATCTTCCAATTTTTGCAGAAAAGTCAAAGATTCTTTGACTTCTGGAGCTGTCAGCTTGAGCATGCCTCCTTGGAAGAGATGACCTCCATTTGCCGCCAAGGCTTCTTTCCAGGTGTATTCTGTACTCCCAAATTGGTCCAATTGCCCATCCCCATTGGTATCTTTGGTTAGTTTCTTGCAAATCGTATAGAACTCTTCAAGGGTCCAGCCTTCTTTGGGAACCGCGATACCTTCTTTATCCAAGAGATCTTTATTGACACACATCAAAATCGGATTGCTTTCATAAGGTAAGGCATAGGTTTGCCCCTGATAGACACCGGATTCAAAGGCAACGGGATAAAAGGCCGCTTGATCTTTTCGATCCATATAGCCGTTTAACTTTTCTAGCACGCCTCGCGCTGCTAATAAGGAAAGATCTTGCTCAGAGACCATAAACACATCCGGCGTCTTTCCTGAGACAATCTTTTCAGAGAGCCAGTCTGAATAATCTGACTGCGGAATCCCGTTTTCATACTCCACACGGACGTGGGGATGGGATTTTTCAAATTTTTGAATCGCACGATCCAAGGCATGGGAACGTTGACTGGTCGGCACATCCCAGCTAGAACCTGCATAAACGCCGATATGGAGGACGGTCGGTTGCTGTTTCCACCAATAGAAACCCGCACTCGCACAGAGCGCAACAAGGAGACCGATCCCCCAACAAAGATGCTTTCGCTTCAATTTCATTCTGTATTTCCTTTAGAAAAATCACGTCTCGTCACTCCTGTTTGGACTGACCAGATCGCTAATTGCGTTCGATCTCGTAGGTTTAATTTCGCCAAAATCGTTGATAAGTAATTGCGCACGGTTCCTTCTGACAAGAAGAGTTTGGCCGCAATTTCTTTATTGGACTCCCCATAGCCGACTTCTTGGATAATGCGCCATTCCGTCGTGCTCAAATCCTTGACATTGTCCTCATCTACAGCAATAGAGAAGTTGGTTTTGGCCATTTGTGAGAAAATTTGAAAGACTTTACTAGCGATATTCGGGTTGATCATGGCTCCGCCTTGATGCACCACCTTAATCGCTTCATAGAGTTCCTCTGTCGAGGCTCCCTTTAAAAGATAACCTGAAGCACCATACTTGAGCGCACTATAGATAAATTCATCATCGTCAAAAGTTGTCAAAATAATAATTTTGATATCCGGATAGTGCTCTTTGACTTCTTTTGTCGCCAAAACCCCATCCATGCCTGGCATCCGAATATCCATTAAGATCAGGTCAGGATGTGTCTGTGGAATGCTAGACAAGACGTGATTCCCATCTTCCACTGTGGCCACCACTTCGATATCGGGGTGGGCTGACAAAATAATTTTCAGAGATTCTCGAATCAAGGCCTGGTCATCTGCCACCATTACTTTTATCACCATCTCTATCTCCCTTCTTTATATTTCGGTAAACTGACGCGCGTGAAAAATCCATCGCGGCTTTCAAATTGAAGCTGTCCTCCCAGGATGGAAATACGCTCCATCATCTGTTTGAGTCCATAGCCATAGGTCAAGGTTTCAAACCCAACCCCATTGTCCTGCAACTCGATCAGGTAATCTTCTTCATCCTCAAAAAAATGAAGGCTCATCTGACTGGCATGACCGTGGCGAACCGCATTGGTCATAGACTCTTGGATCACACGAAAGATCGTATCTTCAATCATGACGTCCATATCGACATCGACCCATTCATAATGTAAATCAACCTGCAAGTTGGAAAGTGTCTGGTACTCGCGGATCATCTTTTCCAAAGCATCTTTGAGGGTTCGTCCCTCAAGGGCACCTGGACGGAGGCGGTTGAGAGAGCCCCTCACATCCTGGATCCCTTCCCGGACAACTTCTGATACGCTTTTTACCTGCTCTTTTGCCCGATTGGGATCGATATCAATCAAGACTCCGACAGCATCTAAACCTGCCGAGATCCCGGTTAGCGCATGCCCCAAGGTATCGTGAATCTCCCGAGCAATCCGCTTGCGCTCCCGATCTTCTGCAATCTTCTCAGACAAGGCCATATAGTTGTTCAACTCTGTATTCACCTTCGAAACCATGGCCAACTCTTCTTCCACTTCGTGGTTTTCCGCAAGAACATTCATAATATAGAACAAAAGCGAAATAATGAAGAGCACCATATTCAAAGCATAGAGGGAATTCTTTAAGAAAAAGGCCAGAATCCGGATGGAGGCAGGGTAAAAATGAATATAGACATCCAGAGAAGGAATCGGAAAGAAAAGCGAAAAGACGTCTGAATTGGTCACAAGAAGCATCAAGAAACTCACTAGGATAAACGCAAACCAATACTTGCGGTCTCGCTTGGTATTCAACTCTTTGGAACCATAGAAGATATCCGCAAAAACCAAGAGAATGAGCCCGTTATAAGCTACATTTTGGACCCACATCAAGAGCAACATCAGGAGGATCTCCAGAATGTTCCACTTATCAAAAATGGACCATCGACTCGTTTGAGACCGGTAACGACTCATGGAGATCAAGGCAATTCCAGCAAATAAGAGCGCAGACAACCAAAAAGTTGTAGAGGGCGCAAAAGGAATACGCTCTAAGCGTTCTACTAATAGAGAAGCTTGCCGTTGGGCAATGATATAATTGGTTGCTTGAAGATAGATGATACTGTTGAGCATCACAGCGATAAAATTCACGACCATCAGAATGGCCAAACTGTATCTCACACCTCTAAATTTTCTCATTACTGCCACCCATTCACATCAAAGTGATCGATGTTTTCCTTTGTCATCATCTGAACCGGAATGGTTATTTCTTTTTTGTAGCTCTTCCCATCAGCCATATCTTGGATGACCTCCATCACGCGGTCTCCCATCTTCAAAGGAGACTGGGCAACGGTTCCTACGACATCATCTGTCGAGTGTAGCAAGGCTTTCATATCTGGTGAGCCATCAATCCCATAGATCGCAATGGGATGGGTGATCCCTTGCTCCTTGATCGCTGCTAAAGCTCCTATAGCTGAACGGTCATTCAAGGAGACTAGAGTATCGACATTCCCCCCTGACTGCAAGAACTTACGGACAGCTGGCATAGCGATCTCCGTCTGACCCTTGGTTTCTAGTTCCGAGATAATCTCATATGACCCATGTCCTTTGATAGTATCCTTAAATCCCTGAATCCGCGTATCTGCCGAAACAGTCCCCTTGTGCTCCAAGAGAAGGATCCGAGCATTTGAAGAGCGTTTCATCAGCTCTTTCGCAATCAAGACTCCTGCTTGGTAGTTGTCGGAGACAATGCTGGCATCCGGCTTAAAATGCTTGAGCTGGGTATCAACTGCAATGATCTTAATTCCTTGTTTTCTAGCTTTTTTAAGAGCCCTTAAAATGGGCTGACTATCCCCTTTGACCGGATTAATCACAATCACATTTACTTTTTGGGCGCAAAAATCATCGATCTGCTGGCTCTGCCTTTTTTCATCCAATTCCGGATCTCGAACAGATACAAGAGCCCCTCTCTCATCAGCAATTCGACTAATTTCCGAATGAATACTTTTATAGAACTCATTGTTCATGGTCATATAGGTGACACCGATCTTGGTCTGATCCTTGATGCTACTGGTTTGACAAACGGCATAGATCCACAAGAGGATGCAGGCCACCGGAATCACCAGTAAAACCCGTTTTATCAACCATTTCAACCGTTCATTTCTATCTTCTTTTCCTTTCAAACTCCGTTCCTTTTCTGAAAATTTTGAATATATGTTACTTTATTTTACTACTTTTTCAAGAAAAGTGCTGGCTTTTATTGTACAGATGCATATTTTTGATTTATTTTTAAATGAGTCGTTCCCGAATGAAATCCCTACCAAATATCAAAAAAGCTGGTCTATAAACGAACCAGCTTTCTTTTTTGATCCTAAAAAGGAAGATCTTCCTCTTCTAAGATGATATCGGCTAAATCTCCCGTTCCACCATTTTCACGCATCGCTCGCTGAGCGCGGCTCTCTAGCAACTGAAAACTTTGGCAGAGGACCTCTGTCACATACTGCATGACGCCATTTTTCTCGTAGCGGCGCGTCCGAATCTCTCCATCCAAAGAGATCAAGCTCCCTTTACTGGCATAACTAGCCATGGTTTCAGCTAATTTCCCCCAGACAACCACATTGACAAAGTCAGTCTCTCGCTCCCCGTTTTGATCCTTGTAGCGACGATTGACCGCAACGGTCACTCGGGCAACGGATTTGTCTGTGCTGGTTTTATGCAATTCTGGAGCCGCTACTAGGCGACCGATTAAAATAACTTTATTATACATCATTTACCTCCTATCTATTTATTCGAAAAAATTTTAAAAAATGGAGGTGACAAACCAAAATCAAAAAAATCTAGGATCCAAAACATCCTAGATTCTTCTCTTTATTCGTGCCAGTGACGAGCAGGATCAAAAGGTGTCCCTGCTACTTCTGCGTCATCTAATTCAATAATGCCTCGTTTTTGAGGAGCATTTGGCAAGTGCAATTCGCGCGGACTGCACATCATCCCATAGCTTTTTTCTCCACGAAGAGCCCCTGGGAAAATCAAGCTACCATCCGGCATCATGGCACCTGGAAGAGCGACAATGGTCTTGAGACCCACTCGCGCATTTGGAGCCCCTGCTACGATCTGAACTGTCTTGTCTGGTCCAACTGCTACCTGGCAGATATTCAAGTGGTCACTATCTGGATGGGCCACCATTTCAAGGATTTCGCCGACCACAAATTTTGGTTCCTGATCATTGACCAATCGTTCTGCGAAGCCTTCTGCTTCCAATTCTTGATTTAAACGAGCTACTTGCTCATCTGTCAAAAAGACTTGGCCCTTACCTTCGATGACGAAGAAAGATGAGGCATCAAAGATATTCCAGGCAACGGTTTCTTGGTTGTCCTCACGGTAAACGCGAGCCACTTTTCCTTTTCTCTCCACCGCGAGCTTTGCTTCCCCACTATTTTTCAAGGTCAGCATCAATACATCGCCGACTTGTTCTTTGTTGTATGTTACAATCATGTTTTTCTCCTATTTTAATCCTGCTAAGAATGCTGTAATCTGCGCTTTGGTTTTCCGATCCCGATTGACAAACCGACCGATTTCCTTATCCTTTTCCAGAACCACCAAACTAGGGATCCCATAAACATCCCAGACTTTCGCCAGATCCAGATAGGCATCTCGGTCAATCAAGATAAAGGTAAATTCGGGATTTTCAGCCTCAATCTCCGGCAAAAAAGGCTTGAGGTAACGACAATCCCCACACCAGTCGGCTGAAAAGACAAACACTTTCTTGCCATCTTGCTCTACGTATGAAGCAATTTCTTCTAGAGAATTTGGTGTAATCATAATTTTTCCTCTTCGTAATGCAAGAGACCATCCTCATAGACAAAGCGGTAATGGCGCTCATCTTCAAAAATGACACCACCTACTAAGCGCTCTTCACTAGACTCGTAGAGTTCCACATACAGAGTCGCAATCGTCCCCATGGCTTCCATTTGCTCCCGTACTTCTGCTACCAACTCTTCTTGGGTACGGAGACGTTTTTGATCTTTGGCAATTTTATAGACACCGGCCGCAAGAGCTCCTGCACTTGCTACAGCCAGACTAGACAAAATAATTTTTTTAGCTTTCATAGTGCCTATTGTAACACAAAATAAGCAGAGGGACAACGGTCTAAGCTGGATCTCTCCCTCTGCTTTTTGGGACTGATTTCCATAATAACGCTACCATCCTTGTAGAAAAAGTGATAAAATAGCATCAGAAAGAAGGTAACCTATGACTGATTTATTTTCTAAAATCAAAGAAGTAACTGAAATCCCTGCCATCTCAGGTCACGAAGCTCCTGTACGGGATTATTTGCGCCAACAATTGACCCCTCATGTGGACGAAATCGTGACAGATGGTCTCGGTGGGATCTTTGGGGTCAAACACTCAACGGCTGCCGATGCTCCTCGTATCTTAGTAGCTGCTCACATGGATGAAGTTGGTTTTATGATCAGCGAAATCAAAGCTGATGGGACTTTCCGTGTTGTCCCAATCGGAGGTTGGAACCCGATGGTCGTCAGCAGCCAACGCTTCAAACTCTTTACACGTGACGGACATGAATACCCTGCTATTTCAGGATCTGTTCCTCCTCATTTGACACGTGGAACAGGTGGACCAACCGTACCTGCCATTAGCGACATCGTCTTTGATGCAGGCTTTAGCTCTAAAGCCGAAGCTGAAAGCTATGGGGTCCGTCCTGGAGATACCTTGGTGCCAGACAGCTCTGCGATTCTCACTGCTAATGGTAAAAACGTCATCTCCAAAGCATGGGATAACCGCTACGGCGTCTTGATGGTCAGCGAATTGGCCAAGAGCCTTTCTGGCCAAGCCTTAAACAACGAACTCTATGTAGGGGCTAACGTTCAAGAAGAAGTGGGACTTCGTGGAGCTCACACTTCAACCACTAAATTTGATCCTGAAATCTTCCTTGCTGTAGACTGTTCGCCAGCAGCTGATGTCTTTGGAGACCAAGGTGCGATTGGGGAAGGAACACTGCTTCGTTTCTATGATCCAGGTCACATCATGCTGCCAAATATGAAGGATTTCTTGCTCACTACGGCTGAAGAAGCGGGCATCAAATTCCAATACTATTGTGCCAAAGGTGGTACCGATGCAGGTGCAGCACACTTGAAGAATGGTGGAGTCCCATCAACAACCATTGGGGTCTGTGCACGTTACATCCACTCTCACCAAACCCTCTATGCCATGGATGATTTCTTGCAAGCGCAAGCCTTCTTACAAGCATTGGTTAAGAAATTGGATCGCTCTACAGTTGATTTGATCAAGCACTATTAAGTAGCATCGATCTGAAGCCCCGTAAGGGGCTTTTTTAGAGGGAAAACAAGGTTCTCTTTGAAACTTTCCAGCGTGAGTCACCATTGAGTCCCTTGGCATCCGCACTCCCCTTAGGAAAGTATCTTAGAATATTTTATCTTCCATCTGTTTTCTGATATAATATGAAAGAATGAAATGGTAGGAAACGGAACACTCATCCTTGGATTTGTGTGACAGACCCTTCCCTTATATACAGGAGTTTTACATGAAAAAACAAGCTTTTAGTTCTGAAAAGTATTTGAACTTGCAACGTGACCACATTATTGAGCGGATCAATCAATTCGATGGCAAGCTCTACCTTGAATTTGGTGGTAAGATGTTAGAAGACTTCCACGCTGCTCGTGTCCTCCCTGGATACGAACCAGACAATAAGATCAAGCTGCTCCAAGAATTGCGCGACCAGGTGGAAATTGTCATTGCCATCAACGCCAACAACATTGAGCACTCAAAAGCCCGTGGAGATCTAGGAATTTCTTATGACCAAGAAGTACTGCGTTTGATCGACAAATTCAATGAATTGGGGATTTTTGTAGGCTCTGTCGTGATCACCCAATATGCTGGACAAGCTGCAGCAGATGCCTTTCGCAAACAACTGGACAAGAGCGGGATCGCCTCTTATCTACACTATCCGATCAAGGGCTATCCGACTGATATGGACCACATCATCTCTCCTGAAGGGATGGGGAAAAACGACTACATCAAAACTAGCCGCAATTTGGTCGTTGTGACGGCTCCTGGACCTGGTTCTGGTAAGCTGGCAACTTGTATGTCCAATATGTACCATGACCAATTAAATGGGATCAAATCAGGTTATGCCAAGTTTGAAACTTTCCCAGTATGGAATCTTCCTTTACACCACCCAGTCAACTTGGCTTATGAAGCAGCGACTGCAGATCTAGACGATGTCAATATGATCGATCCCTTCCACCTCCAAACCTACGGGGAAACAACAGTCAATTACAACCGCGATATCGAAATCTTCCCTGTCTTGAAGCGCATGTTGGAACGCATCTTAGGAACCTCCCCTTACGCTTCTCCAACAGACATGGGCGTTAACATGGTTGGCTTTGCCATTGTGGACAATGACGCTGCGATTGAAGCTTCCCAACAAGAAATCATCCGTCGCTATTACCAAACCATTTTGGATGTCAAAGCTGAACGCGTCGGTGAAGGAGCTGTCAAGAAGATTGAGCTCTTGATGAATGATTTAGGCATTACTCCAAATGACCGGAAAGTGACCGTGCTTGCCCGCCAAAAAGAAGAAGAAACAGGGGAGCCAGCCTTGGCCCTTGAATTGCCAAACGGCGAGATGGTAACCGGAAAAACCTCTGATCTCTTTGGTCCAACAGCAGCCCTCTTGATCAATGCGATCAAGAAATTGGCGCATATTGATAAAGAAACCAAATTAATCGAGCCAGAATACGTCCAACCTATCCAAGGCTTGAAGATCAATCATTTGGGTAGCCGCAATCCTCGTCTTCACTCGAACGAAATCCTCATTGCCCTAGCCATTACGGCCATGAGTAACGAAGATGCTAAGCTTGCGATGCAAGAATTAGGCAAGTTGAAAGGCAGTGAAGCCCATTCAACCGTGATGCTGACAGACGAAGACAAGAATGTCCTTCGTAAGCTCGGTATCAACGTCACCATGGATCCTGTCTACCAATACGATCGCTTGTATCGTAAATAAACTAAGACAAACAAAAACAATCCCTGCTCGAGGGATTGTTTTTTTATGATGCAAAGAAGAGAGACTATTTGACGGCATCCCATAATTGGCGAATTGGCTTTCTTTGAACAGGGTCCACAAAATGAGGAGCAATTTCATTCAAAGACTCTAGGACAAAGGCACGTTCTGCCACATAAGGATGTGGCAAGATCAAGCTCGGACTGTAACAAATGGTGTCCTCCATATAGAGCAGATCTAGATCGATCACACGTGGCCCCCACTTGACCTCACGGACACGCCCCATTTCCTGCTCAATGGCAAGTAAGGTCTCTAATAAATCCTCTGGGGTCATCCAGGTTTCAACCTCTGCCACCTGATTCAAAAAGGTGTCCTGCTCCACTCCTCCCCAGGGTTCTGTTTCAATCCTTGTGGATGTCTGAAGAAGGCGAATGCCTCGATCCTTGAGTTTTTCTAGCGCCGTCTCTAGTTGCAGTTGTTTATCTCCCATATTGGTGCCAAGCCCAATAAAGGCCCGTTTTTTCTCCCGTTCGATTGTCACCGAACAAGTCTCGAGTGGCAAGGGAACAGGAGCCCAAGGTTTTTTCAACTCCAGACGAACTTTTTCTACGAAGGCATAGCTTTCGAAAATCTTTTGAACCAATTGAAAGGCCACCGTTTCAATCAGATCAATCTTTTCTGCCTGCATCCACTCGGTCAACTGTTCCGCCAAGATCCCGTAATGGATCGAAGCTTCCAAATCACCTGTGCGGGCAGCACGAGTCATCTCATAATCTACCCATAGGTCTAGGACAAAGCGTTGTCCTAATTCTTTTTCTGCTGGGAAAACACCGTGATAGGCGTATACCTCTAAGTCCTTGATCCGTAATTGATCCACTCTGTTCACCTCTTATAGCCAGCCATTAGTGGCCCATGAGTTTATAGGCTTCATTTTTTAAGTCTTTATCTGTCGCAAGCAGTCCACGCGCAGCAGTTGTCACTGTAGCGGTCCCAGGTTTACGGACACCACGCATGTTCATACACATATGCTCTGCTTCTACCCAGACAAGTGCTCCTTGTGCTCCAAGATATTCCATCAAGGCATCTGCGATTTCTACCGTCAAACGTTCCTGAATCTGTGGTTTTTTAGCGTAAACTTCGACCGTACGAGCCAGTTTGGAAAGCCCAGCCACACGGCCATTTGGAATGTAGGCAATGTGCACTTTTCCATAAAATGGTAAAAAGTGATGCTCACACATGGAATGGAAGAAGATATCCTTCTCGACCACCATATTGTTATCAATGATTTCAAATGATTTAGACAGGTGCTCTTCTGCTGTCTGCCCTAATCCTGCAAAGATTTCTTGGTACATCTTGGCAATGCGGGTCGGCGTTTCCTGAAGTCCCTCACGGTTCTCATCTTCACCGACTGCCTCGATGATCATTTTCACTGCTTCTTCAATTTTCTTTGTATCCATATCATCTCCTAGTTGGATTTTTCTGTTTTTAATAAATAAGGTCGTACCTGGCTAAGAAAGTAGAGCGATCCCGTTACAATGAGGAGCTCATCGCCTTTTGCTTGCCAGTTTTGTAGAAACTCTTGCCAGTTGACTTCCTCAAGCTGATGGTTTTTCGCAGCAGCTCTTATCTCTTCTTGAGAATAGGCTCTTGGATCTTCAAAGGTCGTTAGGATCAAGCGACTATTTTCCAGTTCCTGCCACTGAATGAGCATCTCTTCTAAAGCTTTGGTCCGGATGCAGGTAAAAAGAATGGTCTTTTTTTGCCTTGGGAACAGTTCCCGAAGACTTGCGATCAAAGGCGCAACGGCATGGGGATTATGGGCCCCATCTAGCAAGACCATGGGATTTTGCGAGACCACTTCCATCCGGCCAGGCCAGACGACTTGATGCAAGGCTTCATCCACTAACTCTCTTGACAAGAGTTCACGCCCTTCTCTTTCAAAAAGTACATCACAGATACTGATAGCAAGAGCTGCATTTCTGGCCTGGTGATGACCTAAGAGCGCTACTTGATAAGAGGCTTTTTCTCTTTTGGAACTGTGATAAGAAAAGGATTGACCCGATAGACAAGAGGCTTCTAGCTCAACTTGGTAATCCTTATCATAGGCTGTTATCGGTGCCTGCTTCTGAATCGCAATACCTTCAATGACTTGGCTGGCTTCTGCTTCTAATTTCCCTAGAACCAGAGGAATTCCTGGCTTAATGATACCAGCCTTTTCACGGGCGATGGAAGCCAGATCTGGCCCAAGAAGGGCGACATGATCCAAGCCAATCGAAGTGATTGCGGTCAGAACGGGCTGGCAGACATTGGTACTATCTAGTCGTCCCCCCATACCGACTTCCATGATCACATAATCCAGCTCCTCATGAGCAAAATAATCATAGGCAATCGCCGTCATCACTTCAAATTCCGTCAACCCTTGAAAGACGGCCTTTGATTGTTCAGCTTGCAGGAGCTGCTGGTAACTATCCAGGTAGGTTTGCAGGTCTTGATCTGAAATGGCTTCGCCATTAATGGTGATTTGGTCATTGTAATAGATCAGATAAGGAGAGGTAAAGACTCCAACGCGTAAACCTGCCTGCCTCAAGAGTTGGGACAAGGTAGCAATGGTAGATCCTTTGCCATTGGTCCCCGCAACATGAATGACCCGACAGTCTAGGTGAGGATTTCCTCTCAAAGCCAAGAGAGCTTCCATGCGCTCCAAGCCGAAATGTGGATCTTGGGAACGATAGGCTTCTAGCCAACGAAGATCCAACTGATGTTCTTTTGTCTTCATTTACTTGTATTGTTTTAAATTGGTATCTGCTGCCTCTTGGGCTTGGAAAATGGCTTGGCCCAGACTGGCTGCCATCTTGTGAAGAGGAATATCATGCACCCGCACTACTTCGACTCCTTGACTGGCTGCAATACTCGTCAAATGGCTCGAAGCCAGGTCCCGATTCCAAAAACCAGTCTCCGTTGCAGGATCTGTCTCAAATCCAGCTTCCTCAATAATATTGACCACAAAGCGTTTCCGAGAGACTCCAAGAAAGATTGGATAGCCCTTTTGGTGAATCGTCTCTAGCTCTTGCAATAAGAGTAAGTTCTCGCGCTTGGTCAACCCAAATCCGATCCCAGGATCCAACATAATACGATCCATCTGGACACCGGCTGCTTTCGCTTCAGCAAGCGAGCGGTCAAAGAAACTCCACATCAAGTCTTGAATCGGTTCTTGAGCCATCTTTTGAAGTTCTTGCTCTGAAAAGACTGGTTCAAAACCAAAACGTGGAAAGATAGTGGAACTTGGATGATGCGGTCTTGCCATCACTGGATTAAACATGAGAATAGCGCTCGCTTCATGCTCCACAACCACAGCAGCCATCTGAGAATCTCCAAGAAAACCAGTAATATCGTTGACAATATCAGCCCCAGCTTCGAGCGCCGCCGCCGCCACCTGGGACTTCCAGGTATCCACTGAAATCAAGACATCACTTTCTTTCCGAATGGCTTTAATCACTGGAACCACGCGGTCAATTTCTTCTTGGATTTCCACATAATGACTTCCTGGTCTGGTTGATTCTCCTCCGATATCGAGGATCTGAGCTCCTTCTTGGATCAGTTTTCCCGCCTGCTGCACGGCTGCATCCACACTCGTATACTTACCGCCATCAGAAAATGAATCCGGAGTGACATTTAAGATCCCACAAAGAAGGGTCCCTTGGCCACTCAGCCATTTATTATCAATCATTTTCGTTCTCCTTCGATTCCCTTCCTACAGCATGATTGCGAACAAAAGAGGCTAGAACAAGTGTTCTAAACCTCTGAGTCTACTCTCCATACGGATTTCTGATTTTTTCTGACCTTCTATAGGATGGTTCTGCATCAAAACTCATTGGTACCTACCATTTTATCATAATTTATCATGGAAGAAAACTCTCCATACTGGCAATAAACAAAGGAGTATGACCACCGGATAATAATAAGCCAGCGCATTCAAGGTCATGTGAAGGCAAATGCTATACTCAATCCGCTTATAGCGATAAGCCACCCAAGTTAAGATCAAGGACATGCCTCCGTAAGCTACCCATTCCCCTAGGGTACTCGGTCCATGCAAGTAAGTGAAAAAGAGAGCACCAGCTAGGTAACCGATTGGTCCTGCCCCTCGAAAGATCAAACGAGGGATGATGGCCCGACAGAGTAGCTCTTCTAGAATCGGAGCGACAAGGATCACGACCATGCCCATAGCAAGAAAAGGAGCATGAGATTGCAACTCATTCAGAGCCGCTTGGTTTGTTGTCGTCCCACCTGCCTCTTGTTTCAACAAAGGATAGGCGAGCAGGTTATTAGCCATCAACAAGAGAAGAAAAAGAAAATTTCTCCCCAGAGCCGGCCAGGTTATGACCCGAACATCTAAGTTCTCCAGAGGACTCTTTTTGATGACCTTATAAAAAACAAAGAGCACCGCCACTGTCACCAAGAGAGTGAGGATAGTGATCCACCTTGCATCCATTCCTTCTTGAAGGGAATAAACCATGGTGATGAGGGGGAATTGTGAGAGAAAGAATAAGGGCACAAAAATAAGGAGCCAGAGGGCATTCTTACATAATGGGTGCTCTCGAACAAAAGACTGTATGTTTTTCAATGGACAACCCCTTTCTTGTATAAAATAAGAAGACTGGGGCTTTCGCCTCCAGCCTTCTCACTTTATTTCAGTTTACTGATTTTTGAAGCGTTCAACGTCACGCGCAATCACCAACTCTTCATCCGTTGGAATCACCAATACCTTCACACGGGAATCATCTGTGGAAATGTCTCCGACAACTCCAAAGACGTTCTTTTCAGGGTCGACCTTGCAGCCAAACCAGCTGATGCCATTGATAATAGAAGAACGAACGTTTACTGCATTTTCACCGATTCCTGCTGTAAAGATGATGGCATCTGCACCATTCAAAACAGCCAAGTATTGACCGATGTATTTTTGCAAACGATCGATAAAGATATCGTAAGCCAATTTAGCTTTTTCATCTCCATTGTGCATCGCTGTATGGATATCCCGCATGTCACTAGAAGATCCAGAAACACCCAGAAGACCTGATTCACGATTGAGGATACGGCTAATATCTTCAGGCTTATTGAAATCCTCTGTATGCTCCATCAAGTAAGGAATAATCGCTGGATCGAGATCCCCTGTACGGGTTCCCATCATGACTCCACCTAGAGGGGTGAAGCCCATTGAAGTATCGACAGAGATTCCCTTGTCAACCGCTGTAACAGATACACCATTTCCAACGTGGCAGGTGATCAATTTCAATTCTTCTAATGGTTTTCCAAGAAGTTTAGCAGCTTCCCCAGCCACATACTGGTGACTGGTTCCATGAGCACCGTACTTACGGACCTTATTTTCTGTGTAATATTTGGTTGGAAGAGGGTAACGATAAGCTTTTTCCGGCATAGTTGTATGGAAAGAAGTATCAAATACCACAACACTGGTAATATTTGGACAAATCTCTCTAAAGGCACGAATTCCAGCTGCATTTGCAGGATTATGAAGAGGTGCTAACAAAGACAATTCTTCTACTTTTCGAAGGACTTCGTCATCTACCAAGGCAGAATCCTTGAAGTATTCTCCACCAGCAACGACGCGGTGGCCCACACCTGTAATCTCATCGTAGGATTTGATAATATCAAAGCGAATCAAATCATCCAACAAAATTTTTACAGCTTGTGTATGGTCCTGGATATCTAATACTTGTTTTTCAGAGCGTCCATCAAATTTAACAGTTGAAATAGAATCCTTCAAACCGATCCGTTCAATCAACCCTTTTGCAAGAACAGTTTCCTCTGGCATTTGGTACAATTGCCATTTCAAACTAGAGCTTCCTGCATTAATAGAAATTGTTTTCGACATATATTCACCTCATTAAGCGTTTTCACATCCTCTATTATATCAGATCTTTGATCAAATTTCACTATCCTTTAACCAGTTTTGGAAACTTTCCATAAAGTGAACCACCTGGTCTTGATCCTGGAGATCGGTAAACGGATAGACAAAGGGCTGAACAGACTCTTCTTCTTGTTTTCGTAGGACGAAAATCGTCTTAGCATAGGCTGGATTTGAAAAAAGAGATTCTGGCAAGGTCAGCATGGCAAGGATTTGGGCTTTGTCTGTTAGCCAAGCTTTCAACAGATCACTCTGAGGGCTCGTCAAGAGGTTGTTTGGAGCTAAAAAGATGGCTACCCCTTGAGGTTTCAGATATTTCAGAGCCTGTTCCATCATGAGGTGATGGGCATAGGTATGGCCTTCGGAGCTCGCCACCTGATAGCGCTGTGCAATCGCATCATCTGGATAATAGCCAATCGGTAAGTCGCTAACGATCAAGTCACTTTCTTTCAACACTTGTGGGCGAACCGCATCGCCTTGTGCAAAGACAACACTGGATTCCATCACATCTGCGATACTAGCAGATAGGTCAATCAAGAGATCATCCACTTCCAATCCTAAGTAATCAATCGTGAGGCGGCTATTGTTGACAATGGTCTCAGCGAGATTTCCGGTTCCACTTCCCACTTCTAAGACATCTAGTTGGTCGTCTTTGGCTAACTGATCGATCAAAAATGTAATGATAAAACCAATCGCATCTGGTGTGAACTGGTGATTCGCTTGTAAAGGTTCTGTCTGAGCAGCTTTCATAAAAAGAAATTGGTAGGCTCTGCGCCATTCTTCCTTACTTAAACCTAGTTCTTTTAATTTTTTGCTATTGTTATTAACAATGTCTAGATCCGTCTTGCCCTCCAAATACATGGCATTTTGTTCAATCAAGGCGTCATAAAAGTTGGTCGACAATTCATTTTGAATACTTTGAGTGTTTTCTAATAGATAGGTATAAGCTTGTTCAATTTTTTCGAAATTCATGATTTCCTCCGCACCCTATCATACCAAAAATTAGTCTTTTTCGCTATTTTCTGATGGTTCCTTGATCTCGTTTGGCGTCTCTTCAGAAGGCGTTTCGCTCCCTGCCTTCTCCTTATCTTTCTGTGTCTTCTTCTTTTCTTTTTGGCTCTTGCTACTTTCTTTTTCTTCCCTTACAGGAAGGACAAACTCATAGCTTTCGCCATCCATCTCAGCTTGGGCATGAAGAAAACCAGTATCCTTTTTTAGCTGAACTTTTCCAGACTTTAAATGAATCTCTGATGTCTTCTCATCACTCTTTCTCTTTTCAAGAGCCAATTGCACCAAAGCATAGGCCCGTAGACGATCTTGACTCGTCTTTAAGATCCGTCTTTCCGCAACCTGACGATGCAGGTAAAACTGAAGCAAGAGACTAAAAATCGCTGCCATCAAGAGAGCGTAAAGCAAGACACCAGCCTTAACTTTTTTCATTTTGTATCGCTGGTACCACATGGTAGACATACTCCCTTTCTAGACCTTCTTCAAAATTCAACCGCAGATGAAGGAGCTCTCCCTCCTGCCAAATTTGGCTAGAGCGAACCCCTGAAATCATAGGCTGATAGCCTCTGCCCTTATCATCTGTTTTTCGGATATCATCTCCTTTAGATTGGCCAATAGCAATTGGTTTTTGATCCTGAACCAAGTAGATATGATTGTCCGCTACTTTTTCAAAATGACTCCGGTCCAATTCCACCTGCAATTGTTGCTGAAAAAGTACCCATTCTTCCTGCTTTTGATGCGCCTGGTAGTCCAATTCAGCATGCAGGAGCTTGGTCAAGCCTTGAAAGACCAACACACCCCCACTGAGCACCAAGAGAGCGACCAAGGCTTCGAGCAGGGTAAAGGCCTTGACCTTTCCGTTATTCCACATGCAGTACCACCTTCCCTTGATGATAGACCGTGAGCTGATCGGCATCTTTTTCGACTTGAACCTGAATACCATTGGCCTCCAGATGATTTTGCCCTGTCTGAAGCGCCATTTGAGCGACAGATAAGACCTCTACCTCTTTGAAATCCGCTAGTCGCTCCTTGCGCGAACGCCGGATCTCCCCTAACAATAAGGTCGTAATCATGGCAAATAAACCCAAGGCAACTAAGGATTCTATGAGAATACTAGCGGGAACGGATGCTTTTTTTAATTTTCCCATTTCCAAGCGACAGTTGATAGGTCACCACTCCTCTCTGTGTCTGAAAGTGAACATTGGCCAGGGATGAATTGCCACCTGCTCGGTCTAAACGAATAGTTTTAGGATCTTGCAAAATGACAGAATCAGGAATCTCCACCGTCTGGTAAGGCGTTTGAATCTTCCTTGCAGTCACTTCAACATCCAATTCCGTTTGCCTTGCCAGCGCTATTTTCTGGCTTTCTTGATAGAGGTGTTCAAACTCTGCAAAAAATACTTTTTCTTCCACCTGCTGAAAGCTCGTCTTGATCGATCCCGATAAGCCCAGATAGATAAAACTGACGATCATCAAGGTCAGAAGAGTCTCCACCAAGGTGAAGGCCTTAATCTGCAACCGCACGAGTTTCTCCACTATTTTTCGCATAATAGGCACGGTAGGACTCTGCTTGTTTGTTGGTAATATTTCCATCAGCAATTAGCTTTGATAGAGTAGCTTGGTCATTGGTATGATTGAGCTCGTACAATTCAGCCTGGCTTTCGACCACCTTCACAACCGCTGCATTTCCTGTCTCTTTCACGGAGTCTTTTTGCTTGGTCAAATTCGGCACAAAGAGCAATAAGAGCACACTGATGATCAATAAGACCACCAACATTTCAATCAGTGTAAAGGCTTTAACCTTATAGGTTTTTAATGTTTTCATAAATGGACCTCCATATTTTGATAAATCGGCAGCAACATGGCTGCATAGAGTAAGACAATCACAAGAGCCACAAAGACAAACACCAAGGGTTGTATCACATTCATGGCCTTGTGAACCCGACGAAAGAAATCTTCCCATGTTTTTTCAGCGTAGATCTCTAGCTCACTTCCGAGCTTTGATTTGACTTCACCGTATTCAATCATAAGGGACAATTCTTTTTTGAAAAAAGAATACCCCCTGACCGTCTCTGAAAAGGACTGGCCACGATCTAAAGAAAGAGCTAAGTCCCTTCCAATTTCCTGAAAAAGCTGGGATTTTTGCCCCTGCATCATGGAAAAAATCTGAGACAATTCCAATCCTTGTCCAATCAGATTACCCCATTCTCTGGCATAATAGGCTGTCAAATAAGCTTGAATCATGCCTTTCCCGAAAGGCAGATGAGACAAGGTTCTAAAAACCTTGATCTTGCCTGACTTTCGATAATAGAGAAAGCTGAGTAAGAAGAAGATCACCAGTCCCGCTCCTAAGGCCAAAAAGAGTTGGGGGAAGGAACTGATCAATTGCGTCCCAATATTTTGAGCATCCATTTGAGGAAGCAAGTAATTGCGCAAGCCTAGCATAATCAGAACTAAAAATCCAAGCAAGATGAGAGGATAGGTGCTCACCTCAATCAGCTTTTTCTTGACCTTGCGCATGTTTTCTAGGTAAGCACTGATTTTCTCCAAGCTCAATGCAAGATTGCCATGGAGTTCAGCGAGAGACAGCTGTGTCGTGACCGCATCTGAAAAACCGATCCCCGCCATCATCTCTGAAAAACTCCGCCCCCTCGAGAGGTCCTCTCGCATCTGGGAAACCAAACGACTCTCCACTAGGTGAGAGCGATCCAGAAAATCGACAATCTCAGACAGATGAAAACCACTCGAATAAAGATTCAAAAACAATTCGATGATTTGCTTTTGTTTAGCGGTAGATAATTTTTTCGGCTTGCGCCTGAGCCAGCTGGATATATCCCGATTGAGCCAAGAGATCCATTTGTTGGTTCCAGCGACTGGCTGAGTGCTCTTGGTAGTTTTCCGTCGCAAAATCGACCACACCTCCTCCTGCAATTAATCGTTGGTAGCAAATACCTTGTAAAACAATCTTGAGCTCTTCCTCACTCACTCCAAGTTCTAAGAGCCTCTCATAAACACCTCGAACGCTCTTGGCATGGATCGTAGAGAAGACGGTGACTCCTGTCAAACTAGCTCGTACGACCGCACGAGCTGTTTCCCTATCTCGGATTTCTCCAATAATGAGAAGGTCCGGCCGATGGCGTAAGGAGAGTTTGATCAGGTTGTCATAGGTCATGCCGATCTGGTCATTCAGCTGAAGTTGAAGCATATTGTCCTGCTTGATCTCGACAGGGTCTTCAATAGACATGACTTGCTGGTCCGCAAAGCGCTCTTGCGCCAACGCATGCATGAGAGTGGTCTTTCCCGAACCAACAGGACCTGCAAAGAGATAGAGGCCACGACCAGCCAATTTCTTCTTCAAGTCTGGCAACTGATCAAACCAAAACCGTAATTCTCGCTCCTCATCATGCAAGAGCCGAATAACCAAGCTTTCATAGCCACGATAATCCCCCACCGTTGACAAGCGAATCGAAACCACTCCATTCTCCAAAGGGTAATCACACGATCCTAGCTGGCTGCGCCTTTTTTCTCCCACATTCATCCCTGCCACGAACTTAAAGTGGCTGATAATAGCCGTCATCTCCTCAAAAGGGAAGGACTGCACAAAGCGCCTCTCGTCTCCCACCCTCATAAAAACCTGGTACTCCTCCTTCCGAGGAATGAAGTAGAGATCCTGAGCCTCTTCCTTCTTTCCCATGCGGATCAATTTTTTTGCAATTTCTTGAACCATAGTTCCTCCTCTCACTTATACTATTCGAAAAAGAAGACAAAAAAAGAAGACTTTCTAGATCGCTCTAAAAAATCTTCCGCATTTCTCTTATGACAGGGTCGTCCCCTTTTTTGAATCGAGTGTATATTGACAAGAACGGTGTTTGCGACTGCCTCTTTCCTTTTCGTAGCCTGGGCGGAGCTTGCTTTTAGGGATCTTATGCTCGTCTTCTAGGAGGACAATCGAATGGAAAAACTGCACATCTTCACTGCAGTCCTCACACCACTCTTGCTCCTTGGTATCCCAAAAGATCGTCATGAGGTCACTCCGACTCTTATAACTTGGAAAGTGCTCATTTAACTCCAACCATTTCTGCTTGTAGTATTTCAAAGCCTGGTAATAGTCTTCAAACTTCCGACTACTCACGATATCATCTTCCCAACCTTCTAAAAACCACCAGGGTTCACAGTCCCCGTACATTTCAATCACTCGATACATAAACTCTTCCATCCTTTGTATCCTCTATTATATAGAAAATCCTTTGAGAATAAAAGTTTTCTGCTCAGAGCATGATTTTTCAGGTAGTTTTCAGGCGATTTTCACCATTATTTTTCAAAAATAGACTGCCTAATTGCTATTGGGTCCTTTTTTCAAAAAAAGCCGGAACTTGTAGTTCCGACTTTTTTTCTTATTCTTCTACGACTTCAGCTGTTTGAACTTCATCGACTGTTCCATCTGTTAATGGCACTTCTTCGATGATTTCAACTTCATTAATCGCTTGTGGTTCCAAGTTACGGTAACGAGCCATACCTGTACCTGCAGGAATAATCTTACCAATGATAACATTTTCCTTAAGTCCAAGGAGATGGTCTTTCTTACCACGTATCGCTGCGTCAGTAAGGACACGAGTTGTTTCCTGGAAGGAAGCCGCTGACAAGAAACTGTTGGTTTCAAGAGAGGCTTTGGTAATTCCCATAAGGACTGGACGAGCAGTTGCAGGAACTCCACCAGAGATAAGGACATCCTTGTTGGCATCTGTAAAGTCTGTAATGTCCATCAGAGTACCCATGAGAAGGTCTGTATCTCCTGGATCCATGACACGTACTTTACGAATCATTTGACGCACCATTACCTCGATGTGTTTGTCGCCGATTTCTACCCCTTGGCTACGGTATACTTTTTGTACTTCCGCAAGAAGGTAAGTTTCAACAGACAAGACATCACGAACGGCAAGGAGACGTTTTGGTTGGATAGACCCTTCTGTCAGAGCTGCACCACGAGAGACTTGATCTCCCACTTCGACTTTCATGCGAGCAGTGTAAGGGACAACGTATTCGCCCTCACCAGTTGCACCACTGACAAAGACTTTCTTAGTCCGAGTTGAAGCATCTTCTTCGATCGCTGTGACTTCCCCTTTGACTTCTGTGATGACCGCTTCCCCTTTTGGATTACGGGCTTCAAAGATTTCTTGGACACGAGGAAGACCTTGCGTAATATCGGTATTTGAGGCAACACCACCCGTGTGGAAGGTACGCATTGTAAGCTGTGTACCCGGTTCCCCGATAGATTGGGCAGCGATGGTTCCGACTGCTTCACCCACTTCAACCGCATCACCAGTCGCCAAGTTGATACCATAACAGTGACGGCAGACACCATGGCGGGTGTTACATGTAAAGACAGAGCGGATAGTGACTTCTTCCACACCAGCTTTGACAATTTCACGTGCTAGGTCTTCTGAAATCAAGGTATCTGGACCAACGATGACTTCACCTGTTTCAGGATGTTTAACAGATTTCTTGGTATAACGACCAGTCAAGCGTTCTTCGAGTGGCTCGATCATTTCCTTACCATCAGTAATGGCACGGATCACAAGTCCACGGTCTGTTCCACAGTCATCTTCACGGATAATGACGTCTTGGGCCACGTCAACCAAACGACGAGTCAAGTAACCTGAGTCGGCTGTCTTGAGGGCCGTATCGGTCATCCCTTTACGGGCACCGTGAGTTGAGAAGAACATTTCGAGTACTGACAAACCTTCGCGGAAGTTTGACAGGATTGGCAATTCCATGATCCGTCCATTTGGAGCGGCCATCAAACCACGCATACCGGCAAGTTGCGAGAAGTTTGAGATGTTACCACGGGCTCCAGAGTCCATCATCATAACGATTGGGTTCTTCGGATCTTGGTTATCCACCAAGCGTTTTTCCAATTTCTCACGGGCTGCACGCCATTCAGCTGTAACGGCATTGTAGCGTTCGTCATCCGTGATCAAACCACGACGGAATTGTTTGGTGATTTGTTCCACACGTTTGTGAGATTCTTCAATGATTTCTGCCTTATCTTCAACGACCGGAATATCGGCAATCCCCACTGTCAAACCGGCAAGGGTTGAGTGATGGTAACCCAAGTCTTTCAAGCGGTCCAAGAAAGCAGATGTTTCGGTTGTACGGAAGCGTTTGAAGATTTCTGCGATGATATTTCCAAGATTTTTCTTCTTGAATGGAACGTTTAATTCCAACTTCTCAATCGCTGCTTTGACATCTTGACCAGGTTCCAAGAAGTACTTAGCTGGAACGCCTTCTGTCAAGTTGGCATTATTTGGTTCTTGAAGATATGGAAGCTCTGCAGGCATGATATCGTTAAAGAGGATCTTACCAACAGTTGTCAAGAGAATCTTGTGTTGTTGCGCTTCTGTCCATGGTTTGTTCAAGCTATCTGTCGCAATTCCGACACGGGTATGCAAGTGAACATAGCCATTGCGAAGGGCCATCACCGCTTCATCACGGTCTTTAAAGACCATGCCTTCACCTTCACGACCAGCTTCTTCCATAGTGAGGTAGTAGTTCCCCAATACCATATCCTGAGATGGGGTAACAACTGGTTTTCCGTCTTTTGGATTCAAGATGTGCTCAGCAGCCAACATCAAGATACGAGCTTCTGCTTGAGCTTCTTCTGAAAGCGGTACGTGGATGGCCATTTGGTCACCGTCAAAGTCGGCATTGTAGGCTTCACAGACAAGCGGGTGCAAGCGAAGGGCTTTCCCGTCAATCAAGACAGGCTCAAAGGCTTGGATCCCCAAACGGTGAAGGGTCGGTGCGCGGTTCAAGAGAACCGGGTGTTCTTTGATCACTTCTTCTAGGATATCCCAGATGCGTTCATCTCCACGTTCGACCAAGCGTTTTGCAGCTTTAACGTTTTGCACGATATCACGCGCAACGATTTCACGCATCACGAATGGTTTGAAGAGCTCGATGGCCATTTCACGTGGCACACCACATTGGTACATCTTAAGAGTTGGACCAACGGCGATAACAGAACGTCCTGAGAAGTCAACCCGTTTACCGAGCAAGTTTTGACGGAAGCGTCCTTGTTTCCCTTTGAGCATGTGACTCAATGATTTTAATGGACGGCTACCTGGTCCTGTGATTGGACGACCACGACGACCGTTATCGATCAAAGCATCAACCGCTTCTTGAAGCATCCGTTTTTCGTTTTGCACGATGATACCAGGGGCATTCAACTCAAGCAAACGTGCTAAACGGTTGTTCCGGTTGATCACACGACGATAGAGGTCGTTCAAGTCAGAGGCAGCAAAACGGCCACCATCCAATTGGACCATCGGACGAAGATCTGGTGGAATAACCGGAAGGATGTTGAGAACCATCCATTCTGGCTTGTTACCAGATTTGTAGAAGGCATCCAAGACATCCAAACGACGAACAGCCTTCACACGTTTTTGACCAGTTGCAGTCTTCAATTCTTCTTTCAAGAGAGCAATTTCAGCTTCCAAATCCACTTGTTTCAAGAGGTCTTGGATCGCTTCTGCACCCATCTTAGCTACAAAGGAACCTGGTCCGTATTCACGCAAGCGTTCACGGTATTCACGTTCTGTCATGATGGATTTGTGCTCAAGTGGTGTATCTTTTGGATCGATCACCACGTAAGCTGCGAAGTAAATGACTTCTTCAAGGGCACGAGGGCTCATATCCAAGGTCAATCCCATACGAGAAGGGATGCCTTTGAAGTACCAGATGTGTGATACAGGAGCTTTCAACTCGATGTGCCCCATGCGTTCACGACGAACCTTGGCACGTGTTACTTCAACCCCACAGCGGTCACAAACGATCCCTTTGTAACGGATCCGTTTGTATTTCCCACACGCACATTCCCAGTCTTTTGTAGGTCCAAAGATGACTTCATCAAAGAGACCTTCACGTTCTGGTTTCAATGTACGGTAGTTGATTGTTTCAGGTTTCTTGACCTCTCCATAAGACCATGAACGGACCTTGCTTGGAGAAGCTAGGGTGATTTGCATACTTTTAAAACGATTTACATCAACCACTATTTCTTACCTTTCCTTGTTTTCATACTTGTTTCATTTGGATACAGCTTAGGTGGGGAAAGAAAGAAAGAAAACTTTCTTGCCACCTCCTTGTGTCTGTATCTTGTTATCGAATCATCCTGTCAGAAGCATTGGTTTCTCACAAGACAATCATTTTTACTGATTATTTTTCTGATTCTTCAGCATCAAAGGCTGCTTTTGCTTCCTTGGCTGCTTTTTCACGTGCTTTTTCAAGGTCATCCACATGAATCACATCATCGTCTTCCCCTTCATCGAGGTCACGAAGTTCCACTTCTTGATCATCTTCGTCCAAGACACGCATGTCAAGACCAAGAGATTGCAATTCTTTAACAAGAACGCGGAAGGATTCAGGTACACCTGGTTTTGGAATTGGTTTACCTTTGGTAATCGCTTCATAAGCTTTCAAACGTCCGTTGACATCATCTGACTTGTAGGTCAAGATTTCTTGAAGGACATTTGATGCACCATAAGCCTCAAGGGCCCACACTTCCATTTCCCCGAAACGTTGTCCACCAAACTGAGCTTTCCCTCCGAGTGGTTGTTGGGTAACCATTGAGTATGGTCCAACTGAACGGGCATGGAGTTTATCATCAACCATGTGGTGAAGCTTGATCATGTACATGACACCGACAGAGACACGGTTGTCAAATGGCTCACCTGTACGTCCATCGTAAAGGATCGTCTTGGCATCGCTATCCATACCAGCTTCTTTTACAGTATCCCAGAGGTCTTCTGAGCTTGCTCCGTCAAAGACTGGTGTTGCGATGTGGATACCCAAGTTACGAGCGGCCATACCAAGGTGAAGTTCCATAACCTGACCGATATTCATACGTGATGGCACCCCAAGAGGGTTCAACATGATATCAACTGGTGTACCGTCTGGAAGGTAAGGCATGTCTTCAACTGGAACAATACGAGACACAACCCCTTTGTTTCCGTGACGACCGGCCATCTTATCTCCGACGCGGATCTTGCGTTTTTGTGCGATGTAAACACGAACCAACATGTTGACACCCGATTGCAATTCATCTCCGTTTGCACGTGTAAAGATCTTAACATCGCGAACGACTCCATCTCCACCGTGAGGTACACGAAGAGAAGTATCCCGCACTTCACGAGATTTATCTCCAAAGATCGCGTGAAGGAGACGTTCTTCAGCAGAAAGGTCTTTTTCACCCTTCGGTGTTACCTTACCGACAAGGATATCGCCTTCTTTTACTTCCGCACCAATACGGATAATACCTGTTTCATCTAAGTCACGAAGAGCATCTTCCCCAACGTTTGGAATTTCACGGGTAATTTCTTCAGGGCCTAATTTGGTATCGCGTGTTTCTGATTCGAATTCTTCCAAGTGAACAGATGTGTAGACATCTTCTTTCACCAAGCGTTCGCTCATGATAACGGCATCCTCGAAGTTATACCCTTCCCAAGTCATGTAAGCGACGATTGGGTTTTGACCAAGGGCCATTTCCCCTTTTTCCATCGATGGACCGTCAGCGATAAAGTCGCCTTTTTCAACGACATCGCCAACTTTTACAAGGGTACGTTGGTTGTAAGCCGTACCTGAGTTTGAACGACGGAATTTTTGGATATGGTAAACATCAAGAGATCCATCTTCCCGACGAACTTCTACCTTGTCTGCATCTGCATAAGTAACTTTACCATCGTGTTGAGCAATGACTGCAGCTCCTGAGTCATGGGCTGCTTGGTATTCCATACCAGTCCCCACATAAGGGGCTTTTGGATCGATCAATGGCACAGCCTGACGTTGCATGTTGGCACCCATGAGGGCACGGTTGGAGTCATCGTTTTCCAAGAAAGGAATACATGCTGTCGCAACGGCAACTACTTGTTTTGGAGATACGTCCATGTAGTCGACTTGATCAGATGGGAATTCTTGGTTGTTACCACGGTGACGTCCCATAACGATTGGCTCAGCAAAGCCACCTTTTTCGTTCAACTTAGAGTTGGCCTGAGCAACGATGTACTCATCTTCTTCATCGGCTGTCAACCAAACGATTTCGTTGGTGACTACACCTTTTTCACGGTCCACTTTACGGTATGGCGTTTGGATGAAACCATATTTGTTCAAGTGTCCGTAGGATGACAAGTTGTTGATCAAACCGATGTTTGGTCCTTCAGGTGTTTCAATTGGACACATACGACCATAGTGGGTATAGTGCACGTCACGCACTTCATATCCAGCGCGGTCACGTGTCAAACCACCAGGTCCTAAAGCAGACAAACGACGTTTGTGAGACAACTCAGAAAGTGGGTTGTGTTGGTCCATGAACTGTGACAACTGTGAAGAACCAAAGAATTCTTTAATTGCTGCAGTTACTGGGCGGATGTTGATGATTTGTTGTGGTGTCAAGACATCGTTATCTTGTACAGACATCCGTTCGCGAACGTTTCGTTCCATCCGTGAAAGTCCAAGACGCACTTGGTTGGCAAGCAATTCACCAACGGCACGAATACGACGGTTTCCAAGGTGGTCGATATCATCCACGCGGCCAATACCTTCTGCAAGGTTCAAGAAATAGCTCATTTCTGCCAAGATGTCAGCTGGAGTCACAATCCGTACTTTGTCAGATGGGTTAGCATTTCCGATGATGGTGACAACGCGGTCTGGATCTGTCGGAGCGACAACTTTGAATTTTTGCAATTCAACTGGTTCTGTCAAAACAGCAGCATCATTTGGAATGTAGGTAATTTTGTTCAAACCGTTATCCAATTGTTCTGAGATGCTGTCGATCACATCGCGCGTCATGACAGTACCAGCTTCTACAAGGATTTCACCTGTTTCAGCATCTACCAATGGTTCTGCGATTGTTTGGTTCAACAAGCGGTTCTTGATATTGAGTTTCTTGTTGATCTTGTAGCGACCAACTGGTGCCAAGTCATAACGACGTGGATCAAAGAAACGAGCTACCAACAAGCTACGTGAGCTTTCCGCTGTTTTTGGTTCACCTGGACGAAGACGCTCGTAGATTTCTTTGAGGGCTTCATCTGTCCGTGAATCCATTGGATTTTTGTGGATATCTTTTTCAATGGTATTGCGAACCAATTCGCTATCCCCAAAGATATCGATGATTTCATCATCTCCAGAGAATCCAAGAGCACGTACAAGGGTTGTAAATGGAATTTTACGCGTGCGGTCGATACGTGTGTAAGCAATGTCTTTTGAGTCGGTTTCAAGCTCTAACCAAGCCCCACGGTTAGGGATAACAGTTGATCCATAACCAACCTTACCATTCTTGTCCACCTTATCATTGAAGTAGACACCTGGTGAGCGGACCAACTGAGATACGATAATCCGTTCTCCACCATTGATGATGAAGGTTCCCATCTCCGTCATGATTGGGAAATCACCAAAGAAAACTTCTTGGGTCTTGATTTCACCTGTTTCTTTGTTGACCAAACGGAAGGTCACAAAGATTGGTGCTGAGTAGCTGGCATCGTGGATGCGCGCTTCTTCAAGCGAATACTTAGGTTCGCGGATTTCATAACCCACAAATTCCAATTCCATTGTATCCGTGAAGTTTGAGATGGGAAGCACATCTTCAAATACTTCCTTCAAGCCATGATCCAAGAAATCTTTGAATGAGTCTGTCTGGATTTCAATCAAGTTTGGTAAATCAAGAACCTCTTTGATTCTTGAAAAACTACGACGGGTCCGATGTTTCCCGTATTGAACGTCATGTCCTGCCAAAGTTTTTAGCTCCTTTTTCCATACTAGGATAGCTTGGTAAAATGACTTTCACCACCTATCCGGTTTTAACTACAATTGTGTGATTTGCATCACGTGAAGAGCTGTCTCTTCACCTCATTCGTCGCTTTTTGTAATTTTTAGAAAAATTAAATTTGTGTAACAAACTAGGTTTTTTCTGAAAAATAGGCACAAAAAGAGCAGCTAAATCGACTTATTCAAGTAAGATTTAACTGCTGTAAGCTCTTATTTGGACAATATTTCAAATAAAGCACACGACAAATTAGTTATCACTATTATACCGTTTTTTGCTCCAAAAATCAAGGCTTTCTCCAGGTTTTCTACTGGCTCAGACTAGCGTCGATTGCCACGATTTGAGCTGTTTCGATTTGAACTATTGCTGGATGAACTATTGGTTGTCGAATTGTTCTTATTATTGGACTGATTTCCACTGCTATTACCGAGAATCGCTGCCCAAGCACTTTGGTAATCGCTATCCGATCCCCCGATGGCAAAGCGGTATTGAGTGGTTGGCGCTCCGTTTTTGGCCCAAAGGCTCGTCACCATTTGACCGCTCACATCGATATCCCGGCCATTGACATTGACGCGACCCGGTCTTTCACCAGTCGATTTGAGCACTTCAGAGCGGATCACACTCTTATCGAGAGTGAATTTATCCTGAATTCCGAAGAGACTTGGATCTGCTTGGTAGATCGCATTTGCCAACTGCGCCATGTATTGGGCATTGTTGTTGTATCCAGTCAAGGTCTGCATAGAAGCATTGTTGTCATGGCCAATCCAACCTCCTAAAGAAACATTAGGGGTGGACAGCATGAGCCACATATCCCCATTTGAGTTAGTGGTACCGGTTTTTCCAATCCAGTCAGCACCTGCCAGCGTTGGATTGACTTGGCTAATCCGTGACTTAAAGGTCGTTGTAGCACCAGACGTAATAACCCCGCGCAAGAGATCCTGCATAATCGTTGCCGTCGCTGGAGAGTAAACACGAACAGGATCTGCCTCGTGCTTGTATACTACATCCCCATCTCGATCAATGATTTGCTCTACCATGTAGCGTTTGAGGTAGTTCCCATTGTTAGCAATGGTTTGGAAACCATTGGTATGTTGGGCAACAGTGACCTCAATTCCTCCCCCCATTGGCAGACTCTCAATGCCATATTCAGGGATATCATAGCCCATTTTCTTCATGTAGGATGGGACATCCACACCCTTTTCACGAAGGGTCCGGTAAGTCCAGTAAGCTGGAATATTCCATGAGGTATTGAGGGCCTCACGGAGATCCATCATGGCTGTCCCTCGGCTATCCACGTGCATGATTGGCTCACCACTTGAGAAATTAGTCGGGTAGTTAGAAAGGATGCTATTGCTTCCCATCAAGCCTTGGTCGATGGCAATCCCATAGGCCAACAATGGTTTGATAGTAGAACCTGGGGAACGCTCTGTATCAAAAGCATGGTTGTTTTGGTTGCCGTCAAAATTCCGTCCACCGATAAATCCTAAAACGGCACCCGTTCGGTTGTCCATAAGGACATTCCCAACTTCTACAAGACCCGTCCCATCATCCAAGACGCTTCCAAAATTCGCTACTGCCGCCTGCATCGCATTGTGAACCGGTTTGTTAATCGTGGTTTGAATGGTGTAGCCACCTTCGCGCAACTCGCTCTCAGCTAATTCCTGGTAAGCCTTGACGGTTTCATTATTTTTCAAGTCTTGCTTGGTGACATTGTCTCGCTTGATCAAGTAATCATACATGGCCTCTTTTGCTTCTTCCATGGCTTGGAAGTAGAGGTAGTCATGCGGTGTTTTCTCGATGCCATCTGGAGCCATGAAGTCTTTGGTCAAGTCGTATTGAGCATAGGTCTCATAGTCTTTTTTCGACAAGACTCCCGTCCGGTACATATTGAACAAAACGTCTTTGGCACGCGCCAGACCTAACTCGAGATTCTCCTTGCTCTTTAGGCTACCGTCTGCAGCATAAGGAGAGTAGACAATCGGACTTTGTGGCAAGCCAGCGATAAAGGCTGCTTGTGGAACAGACAAGTCTTTTGCAGAGACGCCAAAGATCCCTTGAGCTGCAGCTTCCACACCTGCAATATTTTGTCCCCGATTGTTTCGTCCAAAAGGCGAAACATTTAAGTAGGTGGTTAGGATTTCATTTTTATCCATTCCCCGCTCTAAAGCCAAGGCATCGACAATCTCTGTCGCCTTACGAGTAAAGGTTGGAGCGTCTCCCACGACTTGCTGTTTGATCAATTGCTGGGTCAGGGTTGATCCCCCACTAGAGGAACCCACGCCGGCTACAGATCCAAGTGTTGCCCGAAGAACGGCTTTAGGCACAACCCCCTTGTGGCTTTCAAAATTCTCATCCTCAGTAGCGATCACAGCCTTCTTGACATTGTCTGAAATGGCATCTCCAGCTACGGGCGTACGGATCAAATCACTGTCCACTTCTGCAATCAAGCTCTTATCGGAATAAGTCAGTTTTGAAACACTGCTAACGTTGCGGACCTGCTGGACCAATTCTTCTGTCTTTGGAACCTTGACATTGCTAAAGAGGCTCGCCGCATAACCAATCCCGATCCCTGCGCCAAATAAAAAGAGGCACACGAACAGGGCGATCATCACATCCCACAAGAGTTTGAGGGTGCGCAAAAAGGTCGCAAAAATATCGCCGACAGACCAGCTACTTTCCTCATTTTTTTCCTTATTCGGAGTTTCTGTATACATCTTTGCAAAGAATTTTTGAACCTTCTTCCAAAACTCTTGCAGCTTCTCTTTTAATTGATTCACTGATTCTTTCTCCTTGTTCCCTATATTATAGCAGATTAGACCCCTTGTTTTCAATCACAAGAGCGTAGAAATCGTCACTCATTCTGCCTGGGCAAGGACAAGAAAATGATGGAAAGCATTGCCATTTCCGTGGTTTATGGTAGAATAGAGAAATGAATAAACTTATAAAGGAGAAAAGACACATGCACATTTTTGATGAGCTAAAAGAGCGTGGTTTGGTATTTCAAACGACGGATGAAGAAGCCTTACGCAAAGCACTGGAAGAAGGTCAGGTTTCTTATTATACTGGTTATGATCCAACTGCTGACAGCCTTCACCTTGGTCACTTGGTTGCCATCTTGACGAGCCGTCGTCTTCAACTAGCAGGCCACAAACCTTATGCGCTCGTTGGCGGTGCGACTGGTCTCATTGGTGATCCGTCCTTCAAAGATGCTGAACGTAGTCTCCAAACAAAAGAAACTGTACAAGAATGGGTTCGCTCTATTCAAGGGCAATTGTCTCGTTTCCTCGATTTTGAAAATGGGGACAATAAAGCCGAAATGGTCAATAACTACGATTGGTTTGGAAGCATTAGCTTTATTGACTTCCTTCGTGATGTCGGAAAATACTTTACGGTCAATGCTATGATGAGTAAAGAATCTGTTAAAAAACGGATTGAAACAGGGATTTCTTACACAGAGTTTGCCTACCAAATTATGCAAGGCTATGACTTCTACGTCCTCAACCAAGAACACAATGTAACCCTTCAAATCGGTGGATCTGACCAATGGGGAAACATGACAGCTGGTACTGAGTTGATGCGCCGTAAAGCAGATAAAACTGGTCATGTTATGACTGTGCCTTTGATCACAGATGCAACTGGTAAGAAATTCGGTAAATCAGAAGGTAATGCGGTCTGGCTCAATGCAGACAAAACATCTCCATACGAAATGTACCAATTCTGGATGAATGTGATGGATGCGGATGCTGTGCGCTTCTTGAAGATCTTCACTTTCTTGTCACTGGATGAGATTGAAGAGATCCGCAAACAGTTTGAGGCTGCTCCTCATGAACGCTTGGCTCAAAAGATCTTGGCGCGTGAAGTGGTCACCCTTGTCCACGGCGAAGAAGCCTACAAGGAAGCCCTAAACATCACCGAACAACTCTTTGCAGGAAACATCAAAAACCTTTCTGTTAAAGAACTCAAACAAGGCCTTCGTGGTGTGCCAAACTACCAGGTCCAAGCAGAAGACAACCTCAACATTGTTGAACTCTTGGTCACAGCTGGTGTGGTAAATTCTAAACGCCAAGCCCGTGAAGATGTTCAAAATGGAGCTATCTACGTCAACGGCGAACGCATCCAAGACCTTGACTATGTCTTGAGCGATAGCGATAAATTAGAAAATGAATTGACCGTTATCCGTCGCGGTAAGAAAAAATACTTTGTTTTGACTTATTAAGAAAGTAAAACCACGAAGTTTGGTATGAACTTCGTGGTTTTCTTATACACTTTTTTCTGGGACTATTTCCCTTTTCTGCGATGCAACAAAGCTTGGTTGATTCGTTGAGTTTTTTTATGGAGTTGCCAAATCTGGTAAAGCCAGATCAGACCGTAAATTGCTAGAAAGATCAACCAAGGAATCGGACTCCGTAAGGCTGCCCCCCAGCCAAAAAATAAGTAGGTCAATGCTAAGATGGTAGCTGTCACAACTAAATGCAAGATCACACGCAAACTATAGGTCAAAAACTCTTCTTCCTCAAGAATGAATGTCAAGACCCCCATTGTCCCACTCATCAAAAAGATCGCCAGGATGTTACGGACATTTACAGCGGGATAGACGATGTTGGGATAGACATGGGATAATAACACCAAACACAAATAAAAGAAGGATCCTGTCCTCATACCAGATACAAAATAAGCTATAACTCGTTTCATCACTTTCTCCTATACCCCTAAATAATCCATCAAGGATTTGACATATTTCCGACTGACACTTGATTTTACTCCGCGTGTCAGTTTAGCCATCATATTGCCTGAAAAACTATCCGATAGCGATTCCAAATGGTCGATATTCATCACCGCGTGGCGGGATATCTGTAAAAAATTACGACGATTAATCCGATGTTGAAAATTTGTCAAAGTATCTCTGACGATGAACGTTTTGTCTGTCGTATAAATGGTCAGCTGATTCTTATCAATCTCGGCTAGAATAATGTCATCAATTTTCACCATGATCAAATGATCATCTGTTTTGATAGGGATCACTACTTGATTCACTGTCGAAAATTGTTCGAGATAGTCCATCACCTCTCGTGCTTGATCGGATAATTGCTTGGCTTGAATGACCACACAGGGGTCGTTTTCTGGGATATCCTGTTTTTCCTCAAAACGAATCTTCATTCCTACTCCAATTCTCACTTACTTTCTTTTATTCGATCTTTTTGCTAAGGGAACCCAAATCCCCAAAGCTAGAAGAATACCACCTAACACTATAAGGTATGTTTGTTCCTTTGTCAATAAGGCTTGCCATTTGAGCTGAACACCCATTTTTTCTTGAAATTCTCGAAGAAGATCATCTCGCCCCTTAAAGGTTTCGCTCACTGCTTCTTTCATGAGTACTTGTCGATAAAGTGCAGCAATATAAGTTGCTGGAGTACATTTCATTAGTAGTTGTGCAAAATCAGGTAGAACACCTAAAGGTACATAAGTCCCTACCAAAAAACCAGAAGCTGTACCCACTATGGTCGAAAACTTCCCAAGACTGTCTACGGAATGGAAAAAATAAACAAAAATGGCATTCACTAAACTAGAAAGCAGGCTACTAAGCAGCATAATAAGGAGTACTTCAGGTAATAAAGACAGTGCTGGAACTTCTCTAAAATAGCCACACATCAGCACATACATAAGGGCCTGCATGAAAAAAGAGATGATGATTGCGCTCGTTAGATACGAAAATGGTAACCGCCACTTTCCTTGATCCGATAAATAAAGATCCTGATCTACTTGAT
>JAWDWJ010000013.1:0-84484 GCA_032477695.1 Streptococcus parasanguinis | reverse complement strand
TGTTCAGGATGTTCATAGACACTGCTCGAAACTTGTTTAAAGGAGATACCTAAACGATTGGCTACATCAAGAATTGAAATTTGCTTACATTCTTCTATTCCCATGCAATATCATCATTTTGTCGTAGTATTTGGCAGTGATGGTATTGATGATGATTCTTCTAAAGTTTTAGGAGTTGCATTATCTAAATCATCTAACCCAGATTTCCAAACCTGTACTTGATTGACCAATAACTTACCTGGTAGTTTCGAATAAGACAACTTAACCGTTCTGGTTTCTGTCTGATTGGTCTTTGATTGGTTGGCATTCTTTAAATCGGATACATAGGTTACATTATAAGAGACCATAGCAATGGCTTGATTCGTAGTCTGATTGACAAAGATATCAGCTTTTTCAAAATGATAATCCAAAATATAATCCTTATACACTTGGTTCATGGCATCATTTTGACTTGACAATTCTTGAGAATAAGCTGATTCAGTCATATAAGGTTGAATACGTGTATTATTTTCTCCGAGCTTTTCTTTCGTATAGTACTGTGTCAAAAATTCTTTTACAGTATCTGATGACAAAATACTTGCTTTATCTTCTGCTTGTTTGTCCTCTACAAGTTTAGCTGCAGCCAATTCAATCTCTTTACGACTTTGTTTAGCAGTAGAATGTTGACCAGCAGTATATCCCATCATGAGAATAAAGCTAGTTGCAGCCACTGCTCCAACACTAATTAAGGCTTTAGTTTTGACTTTATTTAACATCTTAGACCTTCTTTCTATAAAAACTAGGTCAAGAATAACAAAAAGAACTTGTAAGTTTTATCACATCACAACGAAAGGTAATTCCTACATTTCAGGCGCAAAATCGTACAGTTCAGAGAAAAAAATAAAACTAGCTGTCTTTGAAGTATAATAGACTTATTGGAAAAAAATAAAATGCATACTGTACTATGCTATACTATAGTTAAGAAAACTATTTACAAAAGATCATGCAACTAACTTCTGAGAACTTTAAATTATTTATTAGTGTAAAAAAGGACACCTTCCCAACGAAGATATCCTGTCTAAATAAAGCTTATAAAACCAAACACTATAAAGGAGGACGTCCAAAAACGCTAAGTCTATAAAAACAGTTGATGCTAAACTTGCGTTATTTATTCTATTGACCAACTCTACGTCTCCTAGCTTTTGATTTTGGTCTTGGATTAGCGACAGTCACCGAACGATAATATTGGTAGAAGATACTCTTCGTTCTTCAGGTCTATTTGCCTTAGACAACTTAAAAGCAGCAAGTGTCACTATAGCTATTGATGTCATAGAAAGTCCTATTTCAACGTCCTAAAAGAAACCAAAGTAAAATTATTCAGGAAAAAAGAGACACACCATGAAGACACAAATCATACTCGATTTAACACCACTTCATGCCTGCTAATTAGTTTTTTAAGAAGGTCATACACATGATTTTACTCTTTTTAAGAAAGGATAGGTCAAGTTTGCCAGAGCAATCACTTGATTTTCTGTATTTGGATTATTTATGCATTATGAATATTCATAATATAACCTTCATTCCTGTTAAAAATTCTAAAAAGCATCTATTGACTGAAGAGGATAAGAAGTTTAATAGAGATACTTGTAATACGTATTAAAATTGAGCATTTTAATGCTAAGTATAAAACTTTTCAATTTATGGAATCATCAACTATGAGTTAAAATAATTTTCGAACAAAGGCTGTCCAAAAAACTTGATATAATGCGTTTTATTATGGGAATATTCATTTCATTTACTCCTGAAATTGAGTTTTTACCCAGACTCATTAATGTTATTGATATAATCCAATAATAATGATAATATCAAATAGTAATAAAAAAATTTGATAGTATTTTTTCATAATCTGTCACGCTTTCTAATGATTTTTTATGGTAAATGGAGATAAATATGATTATAGGTGAAACTTATAGAAAAATACGAGAAGGAAAAGGTATTTCTATTTCTTCATTAGCAGGTGCAGAAATTTCAAAGTCTCAAATATCTAGATTTGAATTAGGAGAGACAGAAATCTCATTTTTTAAATTATTATATCTACTTGAAAAAATAGGTGTAACACTAGAGGAGTTTTTGCTTTCATGTAATAATTATCAGCCTTCAGACTTCAATACCTTGATACGCTTAGTTCAACAGGCTGCATACAATCAAGAAATCAAATCATTACTTAATATGGTAAGCAAAGAGATGGAACTGTTTAGAGAAACCAAATCTCATTATCATAAGTTAAACGCTATTTTCATTGAAAGTATTATCTATGGAATTGATAATACTCATCAATTGAGTAATCAAGACACCTCTTATCTTACTAATTATTTATTTTCTGTTGAAAACTGGGGATATTACGAAATTCTTATTCTTGGAAATTGTTGTCGAGCAATATTACCAAATTTATTATTTAGATATGCCAAAGAGGCGCTTAAAAAAGGAAAGTTGTATAGTTCTATACCTAGAAATAAACAAGCTCTCGTTCAATTACTTCTTAATTCACTTCTTATTATGATTGAAAACAGCTTATATGAGGAAGCTTTATTTTTAGAACAAGCTACTAAGAATATATTATCTAATTCCACAGATTTTTTTGAACAAACTATTCTTTTGTATTTAGAAGGATTTTTTGAACTTAAATTTCATCATAATCAAAAATCAATTTTAAAAATAGAAGATGCTTTAAAAATTTTTGAATTATTCAATAAAACATTATACAAAAATTATAAAGATTACTACAAAAAAAATATTATCATTTTATTACAATGTGGTAATTCCTATTTTGAATAATTGCTTTTTTTGAAAAACTTTTTAATTCATCTAAAGAAATCAATTCCAGCTCTTCAGCAATACTATCCCAACTTGGAATATCAAATAATTTTTCTCTACAAATTGTTTTTAAATATTCATTTTTATTAACTTCACAATTTATGTACAATTCATTGATTACTCTTTTTTTAGCCTTATAAAATAATAGTTCATCAGATAAATCGGATTCATTAACAAGATTGTTCTCCAGTGTTTTAATCAATTTTTTCTTATAGATTGTAGGTGTTATAGTTACTATTTTTAGTAAAGTCATATTACTATAAAATATTGGGTATGATACAATACTATATATCCATTGCTTTTGTGTCCTTAACTTATGGCCTAATAATGAATCTTTAATACCAGTTAACATCGAGTTTAAGATACTTAACATTGCCATTTCATGAGATGATGCTACCATACCAGATATATCTAGATACATAGAAATTTCAGAAAGTTCTTGTTGTTTATCTAATTCCGTTAAACCAGTTGAAAAAGCCGGAGAGTTAATTTCTACAGATGATCCACTTAAAGGTAACATATTTTCAATACTTATGATTTCACTTTGTAGAAAACTTGGACCAGCAATAGCAATCTGGAATTCTCCTGCTTGAATATTTTTTATATAAAATTTATATATAGTTTCTAAACTAACATACTCAATATTACCTCTAGTACCAATAATATCTATTGACCAAGAACTATTTTTAAAAATTACTCGATTATCATTAATAGATTTTTTACTATTTTCATACTGATTTAATTCAATTAAGACTATTTTCTTTTCCCTCAATAGTTCATCTTCAGTAATAGAAAGATTGAAAATCCTACTTATCAGTATTTTAAAAATTTTATTGAAATCTTCAGCTAGACAGTAACCACTTAAATTAATATAATCTCTAGATGTCTCTCCTTTAATAGCTGCACCATTCATATCAAACAATTCATTTAGTGATTGTTCATTCCCTGCTCGTATTAGTAAATGTTCAATAAGATGTGAAAATCCTAATTCATTTACTTGCTCAATACTAGTACCTGCAACAAACATCAATGAAAAATATGCAAATTTACTTGCTTGATTTTTTTTAAATATAATTTTCTTATTCATCAATTTTTAGAATCTCCCAGAGTTTACTTTTATTGAAATCATGACCACATGTAGGACAATGAGATTGCTTAGAGAAGTGCTTGAATTCATCTTCCCTAAAACTATAAAAATCAAATCTAAATAAAGTATTCCAAACATTACTATTTTTCTCTGTTACACAATCTAACCATTTCTTCACAACCCATGATGACAATAATAGAATATTAGTTAAAATATTTGCAGTTATTAATTTTCCATCATAGTTTGAAAATTTTTTAACTAAATTTTGAAAGTTATCACTATCTTGTTCATAAAGTAAACAATCAACACAGCCTATATTTTGAATATTAGGATTACAAAATAAGAGTTTACCTGCGCTACGTTGGCTAAAACAGTATATACTAGGGATATTAAATAAATAGCATGCTCTATTTACTAATCTTTGTGCTATATAAGGAGGTTCATCCATACAACAAAATACCCAGTCACTTTCAGAAATTTCTTTTTTTACAGCATCAACAGTGCTCATTTTTAACTTTCTTTTTGTGACTACACACTGATAATTACGTTTTAGAATACAATCTTTTACACAGTCAACTTTATATTTACCAATATCGTTAAAGGTAAACATAGATTGCCTATTTATATTATTTTCTTTAACAATATCATCATCGACTAAATGAAGTCGCCCTACCCCTAATTGGGCTAATTGTAATGCGATATGAGAACCACCGGCTCCACATCCTAGTATGGTAACTTTTAAATTACTCAATTTTTCAAGTAATTTAATCCCACCAATACCTTCACTAGAATAATAAGTTTCCAGTGATTCATTAATTAAATAGTGATCAATTTGATTTACAGGTCTATCTAATATTTCTAATAAATTACGATCAGAAAATTTAGATATATATTTTTCTATAATATTTTCGGATATATCATATTTTTTTCTTAATAAATCTTTAATTTCTTCAAAGCTATTAATTCCATTGCAACAAGAAATTAAATCTGACCAAAAATCTGAGTATCCTGTAATTTCTAATACATCAACATCGTCAGCTCCAATTCTTAATCTATCGTTCTTCCATTGGTAAACGATTCTATCCTGGTTCCATTTTGGGAAATAATTATCCATTTTATATCCTCAACTATTTGATAAAAGCATGCAAGATGAACATGCATGCTTTTGTTATACACGAGAAGTCAATTAATATTACTGACTTCTTTTTTATTAATACAAACTAATTTAAACTCTCTTTTTAAGAGTTTAAATTAACTAAATCTAAAATTATCTTAGATAAAGTACCAATTAGTTGTATCTTCTTCACGAATTTCTTCAAATTCTAACTCCAAAATGTTGAAATCTTCCATAATCATGATCATCACCTCCTTTCTATTATAAACCAATTATCTGATCAAACTCTTCCAATATTTCTGGATTTTGATCATGAGTAATGACAATAACAATTGCATCTTTAATGGATAGAATGTAGTCCATTATTTCTTTTGCTTTTATTGGATCAAGGTTACTTGTAGGTTCGTCAAATATATAAACTGAATATGTTTTGACTAAAAACCTAGCTAAATCAATTCGTTGCTTTTCTCCTTCTGAAATGATTTGGTTTGATTGAGCTAGGTTTTTACGAAGGAAGTCTTCATTAAAACCTAAGGATTTTCTTAATTTTTCAGTTAAATGAAGGTTTCTAGCCAATTTGATATTCTCTAGAATATTGCCTTCAATCAGAAAGTCATTTTTTTGCACAAACGCAATATCTTTATATAACTCCTCTGAGGGAATATCAATATTCTGTTTTCCGTTGATTTTTATTTCTCCATCATAAAGATTTTTTGGATAATAATTTAGTATTAATTTTACTAAAGTTGTTTTCCCAGCTCCTGAAGCACCGATAATAGCATAGCGCTTGCCTTTTTTAAATTCATAGGAAAAATGATCAAATAATATTCTATTTTCAATTTCATAATATAATTGGCTAATAGAAATGGTCGAAATATTATCACAATTAATTGTAGTTGTTTTATGAAAAATTTCATGATTCGTCTCATATAGATTTTCTTGGATATTATCAATAATGGACTTACAACTGTTGATTAAATTTTTATTGTAAAGAATAGATTGTAAAGGAGCAAAGACACCGTTTAATAATTGAATACTTGCTACGAGTAATCCAATAGTCAGTAAATTATTTCTTACAAAAAAGATACCAGCAACCATACAGGATAGTTGAGAGCAAAAACTTAGTAAGGTTCCAGTAGTTGAAGCTATGTCTTTTAAAAATTGATAAGTTTTTCTGGACTCTTCAAATTCTAAACTGATTCCCTGAATTTTTTCTTGAATCCAGCTTTGAACATTTAATAACTTAATTTGTTCAAAACCATCAATAAAGTTTGTCATTTTTGATAAATAGTGACTATTTTGTAGGGAATAATTATTAGTTGCTTTAGTCATTAACTTTCCAGGAATTTGAGATAGAAAAATCGTTATACTCGACAATAAAAGAAAGACTAATGCTAATCGCCATTCTATATAAATAATAGCAACCACACTCATGATAAGGCTCCCTAAATTTGCGATTAGAGAGATTCTAGGAATCAATAAATTTTCTTGAATAAGGTCACTGTTTTTGGTGATATTATTTAAGAAATCTGAATGGTTACGGTTGTCAATTTGGTTAAATTCACGCGATAAATAATGTAATAAGAGACGCCTTTTTAAATCTATAATAACTTTTTTTACATATTGATTTTTAAGATAGGAATAAGAACAAGAGATAAAGAACCACAGTAAAATTGAACTTACACAAATAGTGATATGAAAGAGTAATCCACTATTTGAATTAGATATACTATCAAGTATTCTTCCTAATTGAAGAGAGAAGAATGTCATTAAAAGAGCACTTGTCAAACTTAATAAAATAATCAAGAAATATAGTAATTTATATTGTTTCATAATCTGGTTCATATCTTACTCCTTAAGTAACTCTGATGAGAATATTATAATCCAAATATGAAAATCAGAAACAAACTTCCCGTATTTGGGACGCAATGAATAGTTTACACTAAATATAAAAAAAAATTATAAAATAATTATTTTTTAAAATAAGAGGAGAACTCATATTTTTATTTAACAATGAATATATCACACTAAACCAGATAGAATATACAAGTTAATTTGTACCGAAATTACTATATATTATAAGAAAAATAGAAACTCTAAAGCATTCTGTACACTTTAATTTTAATTCATCTCTTTTTGTTTCTAATACAGAGTATTGAGACTGGATTATAAGCACATCAACAAAAAACTCTATTCAAACCTACCTTTGAATAAAGTCTTTTAACTATCTAAAAAGTTCACATTTTATGCTTATTTATGGAGTTAATGAAGCGCCAACTAAATCCTAGAACCAACATCAGATTGATGAAAAAGTACACAGCCGTAAAACTAGTTAAACCATGTTGTCTGATATCATCAAAATATAAACTAGGTTCAGTAAAGAACAGATAAATTCCATAGACCTCCACGAAAATAAGAAAACTGATAAAACCAATAAGGAAAAGTCCACTGGCAATAAGAAAGAGTCTCCATAAAAGAATGAGAATTCCTCCTACTGCTAAAAAAATTACTGGGATAAGGAGTAAATCATTCATGACTTTCTCCTTTCTAATCAATCAACTGACGATAATGGGTGGCAAGAGAGGAATCAAACTCTTCTAATTTTTGAACTAAGTCCAAATACTCTTCTTTTTCATGTTCTTCAAAGTCCACACCTTGATGATTCTGAAGAGCGATTTCCAATTGACTAGTGAGCTCTCGTTTAGAAAAACTGTAATCCCCTGTCACTTCCTCATAATGTTCCTTTAACTCCTTGTAGGCTTGGTATTCTTCAGGTGTTTGAAATCCCTGTACCAAAGCCTCTTCTAATTGATAATAGGTATCTTCCATCATAATCGTTACCTCGTTTCTTTCTATCTTTATTCTACCGCGCTTTTCTTTTCTTGTCCGCTATTTATATCTATTTTTTAATCTAATTCAAAAGAAAGTTGTTCTTGCTTTTCTTTTCCTTTTTCGTGGAATTGTCGTAAGGCCTGATCAATAATATCTAAATCCGTTTCTGTTTCAATCAATGGCGCGAGTACATCGTATTCGGCCTTTTTAGTTTGATAATCCTCTTCCTTTGGAAAATTTTTCTCAATTTCTACCTTAGCAGTAGTCCATTTATCCTTTAATTCATCCAATAAGTTCTGAGTTTTCACTTGGTCATCTTTAATGTGGTCTATCGTATGCTGAAGCCTTTGAATTGTCCCCAAAGGAGAATACAAATCTAAACTGACAGAATATTGATTTTCTCCTACAATCTTAACAGAGAAGGTTTCAGGAAGAGGTTGATTTATTGGAAGACTAAGCATTTTAATGTCAAATCCTCTATAGCTTGCTAGGGTTCGGAATTCTTTGCTATCAGATTGATTATGACGGATAAGACGGTGTAGGGATTCACCTGCTTCAGCTCGTTGCTCAAAAGCTTGCTTACCTACTGTCATAGTAAATGCCTGATCTTTCGACATTTCAGACTGTTGAATATCTCCATCATACTTGCTTAATCGTTTCTCAAGAATGGGTATATTTTCTTCACAGTAAGAGATTGTATGACGATAGTGATCCTTGCTACGTTGAAAGGCGCGTCTTTGATTTTCTAATAGAGTTAGATCATTCTCTAGTTCCATCTTATATTTGAGATAAGGATTACCTGTTGCTAGTGCCTTAAAATCAGAAGCTGTCATGGTCTGCTCATCAATGTCTTCTGCAGCACGAATCGGCTCCTTAGAAGTCATAATCTGCTTAATATAACGAAGTTTGTTCTCCTGAGTTGCCCATAGATAATTATCAAATGAACCTTTGGTAATGTAGTGGTAAATATCCACTTCCTTGTTTTCATTTCCCTGTCGGATAATCCGTCCATTGCGTTGCTGAATGTCACTTGGTCTCCACGGTACATCCAGATGATGAACTGCTTTCATCTTGCTCTGAACATTTAAACCTGTTCCTCCTTTTTCAGTTGAGGCAAGGAGAATCCGCACCTCTCCTGCATTGACCTTTCGAGACAAACTATTCTTTTTTTCATCACTATTGGCATCATGTACAAAGGCAATTTCTTTACTAGGGATTCCTCTATCAACTAATAAAGCCTTAATCTCAGAATAAACATCAAAGCCATTATCCTTTTTCTTAGGTGTTCCAATATCTGAAAAAATCATCTGAGTAGCCTTATTTTCCATTCCCTCACGATAAATTCTTTCAACATTATCCACTACCTGAAGCAGTTTATGATTGTCTGCTAGACTATAACTAGAGTCCAATAAACGCATATCAATAGCTAGTTTCCGTGCCTCACCTGTTATCTTTAACATGTTATCCTGACTCGGATCAACTGTTCCACATTTGACCATATCTGACCTCATAACTAATTCTTCTAGATAGAGTTTTTGGTTTTCAGTTAACTCACTCTCAATAGGGATAATATGAGCTTCTGGAACAGGTAAATCCAACATATCTTGTGTTTGAATGTCGGCTGTTTCTTTATAGATTTTCATCAACTCAGGTAGATTGACAAACTTTTTAAATCGTTTCTTAGGTTGATACTTATCCCCTGTAGGAGCTAATTCCATAGAGTTTTGAATTTCTCCAAAAGCACCTACCCAAGAGTCAAAATAATCAACTTGATAGCGTTTTAAGATATCGGGTTGAATGTAGTTCATCATAGTATACAACTCACTAATAGAATTGGAAACAGGTGTTCCTGTCGCAAAGACAATATTTTTAAAATCATGTTCTTCCTGAATCTGTCGAACCTTCATTTCCATATCCACATTCTTCTTAGAAGTTGTATTAGTAATCCCTGCTACATTCCCAAGTCCAGTAATTGGACGAATATTTTTAAAGTGATGTGCTTCATCCACAAAGAGAAAATCAATTCCTAAGTTCTCAAAATCAATAAAACTATCACGATTAAAGCGTTGGAGTTCTTCCAATTGTTTCTCTAGACCACTTATTGATTGTTCCGCTTCTTTAACGGTATACTTATTTTCAGAATGTGTTTTAATCTCTCGTAGTTCATTGAGTTTATCCTCAATATAGTTCATCTGTCTTTCTTTACTGACAGGGATTTTTTCAAATTGAGAATCCCCAATGACAATGGCATCGTAATCTCCTGTAATAATACGTGACACAAATTGTTTTCTTCTCGCCTTCACAAAATCTTTCTTAGTAGTTACAAAGACTTTTTTAGTAGGGAAAAATTTCATGATCTCTTGGCCAAATTGAGCAGACAAACTAGAGGGCACCACATACAAGGGCTTATGAACCATCCCCAACTCCTTTAATTTAAACCCAGCACCAAGCATGGTCAAGGTCTTTCCTGAACCTACCTCATGAGCTAATAAGGCTCTTTTTTCTTCTACGATTCTTTGAATGGCATTCTCTTGGTGAGGACGAAGACTGATGTTTTGTGCCAAGCCATCAATGACTAGATGGCTACCGTCATACTCTCGACTAACCGTTCGATTATAAAGACGATTATAGCTTTCTTCAATGACTTGTTGGACTTCTGGATACCGTGAGACAAAGTCTTGAAAGAGTTCTTGTAAATGCTGCTCTTTTGCTCTTAGAACAGAGGTTTTTTCCAAATCTGTGATGGTCTTTTTCTTTTCTCCTTCCGTAACAGTCATAGTAATCGTCGGTTGGTTCGAATTAAGTAAATTCTCAAAGATCTTTCTTCCTGTATCATAACGTGACCCGCTAACTCCAAGACTACTATCTTTTGCATTCGGATAACGATAAGCAAATGATGTCATTAAATGAACCTGGCCATCGACAGGATTCACTTCAATAACTTGTTCTACATCTGGAGAAGACAATTCAAATTCACGATTGGTAAAACATTCAAAGGCAAATTTACCATAAACGGATTGAGGAATCCAACGTGACCCTATTTTAAACTCAATATCTGCCAGATGAATCCGTGGAGGGCGAACAGATTCTAACAAATCTAAAGCATGAGACCAGTCAAATTCTTGGTTGTTTTCCTCTACTAATAGTTGAACTACTTCTATCTTATTGAGAATATCTCCTGACAAAAACTGGTTCTTAGAAAGATATTTTCTTTCCCCTCTTAAATAACTTTCTGGATCCATTAAAACCTGGTCACCTAACTCATCTAAAATAGCAGCTTGGCTATGTTCGGGATAAATGGATACCATATAGTCTAAATCAACTCCTCTACCATCCGATAAACTGGAGTTTAAGGCATCTAGAGCTGTTGAAACTCTTGCAATCACTCTCTCTGGCCTAACCAATGCTTTCTCAAAGGCTAAAGATTTTTTATATTTTACTTTCTGATCTTTAGAATCAATGTATTCATCTTCTAAACTTGCTAGTAAAGAATACTTATCGTCACTATCAAATAAGTTCCGATTGACTGAGGCATTCAAGTATCCAAATTGACTTACAAAACGATCATAGTCATGATTGAGTTTACTAAGTAATACCTGAAAATCTGTTCGACTATAATCTGGATGACGTTGAATTTCAATTAAGGATTGATAGGTTTCTCTCAAATCAACCATGCCCTTAATGCGACTAATATCCTTATCCGATAAGGGACTTTCATAAAAGACAGTTTTTTTGAACAGTCCCTTATATTTCCCTCTTTTACTCGCTTCTTCTGACTTGTAAACATCTAGTGCTTCCTCTTCTGTCAAATGAAGTTGCACGAATCGGTCTATTTTATGTTCAGACAAAGAACTGTCCCAAGCTTTAAAATCTCCCTTCTCATCTACATAATAACTAATTTCGTCTACTTTTGAACTTTTCCGAATGCCATGCGTATCTCGGTAATAAATTTGATTTCCCTCATATCCAAAAGAATATAGCGCTAAGTTCTCACGAATATGACTTGGGATAGAATTATCCACTTCTTCTTGGATAAAAACAGGTGCTTTCAAAGAATTGTCAATTTGTTTAGGTGCTTCTACATTCTCTAATGCTTTCATTATGTCAGTAGCTAATGTTTCTGATTCCCCCTTAACATTGAGGGTTCCTCCATTAAAATTACGTACCTCATATTCACCCAAAACTTGTGTATTGTATTTCCCATCAAAATAAGGATTGATCCAGACACGCTTATCCTCCTCAAAGGGAATAGAGCCACTAAAGACAAGTTCCTCCTCATTAAGATTCTTTGCTTGATCCTTTTGAAAGAAGAGGAGATCTGTGGTCACTCGAGTACCTGCAATCTTTTTAAAAGCCGTATCCGGCAACCGAACTCCCCCTAAAAAATGAGTGCTAGATTTAATCTCTTGTAAGACATTATCTGTCCGCTTATCCATTGTGCCAATAGAAGAGATAATTGACACCTGCCCTCCGTCTCTTACTAAATCAAGTGAGTGTTTGATAAAGTAGTCGTGAATCATGTAAGGTTTATCATAGTTTTTATCGGCAATGCGAAAATTTCCAAATGGAACATTCGTTAAGACTAAATCAAAACTATTATTTTGAAAGGGAACTTCTTCAAATCCTCGAACTTCAATATAAGCATTAGGATGTAGTTGTTTTGTGATTGCGCCTGTCACACTGTCTAATTCAACTCCATAGAGTTCTGACCTCTCTCGTATACTTCTAGGCATAGCCGCAAAGAAGTTCCCAGTCCCCATAGAAGGATCTAATATCCTTCCTCCCTCAAAACCATCATCTAGTAGCTTTTGCCAAATCTGGCGAATAATCATTGGGTCTGTATAATAGGCTGTGAGAGAACTTTGTTTCATAGTGGAGTATTCTGATTTACTTACTAAACTCTTAAGAGTTAAACGTTCTGTTTCATACTTTGGATTGAGTTCATCGAAAAATTCATTGGCAAGACCGCCCCAGCCGACATACTTGGCTAGTAGTTCTTGTTCTTCTGGATTCGCTTGTCGTCCCTCTTTTTCTAATCTTTTAACAAGTTCAATTGCGGCGATATTCGTTTCAATCTTTTCTCGATTTGTCTTAGGATAAAAGTCCTCTAAGTCATCTGGAAAAACAAAATCTTGAACAGTAACATCCGTCTCTTCTATACCTGAAATTAAAGGTTTTGTTTCCTTGTCCTTTTCCTTTTCATTATCTTCTTCCAGGTAGGAAAACAAATCTATTTCCTGACTTTCACTTGATGGATCAATCTCAATCTCTGAATCTTCTTTTTCAAGTTCTACATGAGACAACACTTGTTCAATCTCTTCCAAACTGTTCAAGTATAAGATAGGATTCTCTTCAAATAACTGGTTGGAATCACTGAATAGTTCTAGGCGAACCAAGTCATTTAACTGAGCATTTTCAATCGAAACCAACTGAAATACTTGTCCTTTATAACTTACTTGTGAACCAATTGGATATTCCCTCAAAGCTTCTTCTACAATTTTATCGACATTAGAAAAAGAGTTCGTTTCTTCCGTTTCCTGTTCAATATCTCTTGAAGGAGATAAAGATTCCTCTACTTGATTAGACTTTTCTCTTATAGCTTTCACTTCATCAAAATGAGTAATAATCTTCAGCTTTTGTGTCAGTGGGAGTTGTGTGTAGTTTTCTTCATGATGGACAAGATCCGTCACGGTATTTAAAGTAGCCATCAATTCTGAACCCAAATAGGCTAGAACATCTCCTTCTTTTTCTTCAAAATGAATCTCAAGAACTTCTTTTTTTAGTTCTTTGGAATCAACCATTAGAAGAAACTCCTCTATATCTCTACTAATGCGGTCAGATAGATTATTCGCAACCCGATAGACATTGACTAAATTGACATCCTGATTCTGATGAAATACAAGCTCACTTAATGGTGTTAGCTTCTCTTTCTCAGATTGGATGTAAAATCGAGTGAAAAGATTATAGGTTGCGACTTCTAGCACCAAGTTTTTCTCAAAATTACTTAATTGAGATAATTTACTTAGACCTGCTTGTCCAAAATTTCTTGTGTAACTTTCTAAATCTTGGTCATTATTTTCAGAACTGGCCTCTAGGAAAGAGATAATATCTTGATGAAACGAATAGACATGAGGTATCTCCTCTATCTTGCCCTCTTCAGTCAAAAAACTCTCTACCAAATTCTGCCATTTCTCATCAAAATGTTGCGCTTGATAACGAAGAAATAAGTCCATTTTCTCTCTATCTTTTGGAATTGTTCCACGAAACATAGCCAATAATTGTATTACTTCCATACTCGCTCCTTTCATCTATACGAAAATAGGAGAATCACATGATTCCCCTACAACTCTATCTCCATTTCAACCTCTTGAGGACTGATTTCTAAATCACTAGATAAAAGAGAAACGGCATCCGTTCTCATGTAGTAAGTATATAAGTCTTCTAGGTCTTGTTGGTTTTCAATCCCTGTTTCAATACTAATCAGAGCCTGTATAAATTCCTTGTAGTGACTCTCCATCATATCTGAAATCTTTTGTTTCATTTCCATAAATACTGAGGACGGTTCAGTGATACTTGTTTGGTCTATGTCTTGTAAATCCTTTTCTAAGGGATTGGTTCCTTCTTCTATTTCCACTAAATCTGAACGACCATCACCATCAGAATCTGCGCTAAGAGGATTGGTTCCTAGCGCAAATTCTTGAGCGTCAGTCAGTCCATCTTGATCCGAATCACGTTGATAAATGGCTTCCATATACTTCCTTCTTTCTTAGTTAATCTTTTTTCACTCCAATCCTACCAAATATTCCTTGAAAGAAGTATCACAACAAAAAAGAGAACGAGCCAAAACTGCGTTCTCCTGAAAATGATAAAACATTACTATTAAAATAGATTACATGTAAAACTCTAATCAGGCAGAGCCTGCTAACTCATGACAGAAAAAGATGTTTAGCCTATAGTGCTGGCATTAAAAAATCCTCACACATCACGCAAGGAAATCGCTAAATAAAACAGGCTTTGACCATGTCGGGATTAATTGCAGCACATTCCAAGGATCCAGCTTTTTCTTTTTTTTATAATCGAATTTCCCAAAGAGTAAGCAAGATGAAGGCCGTCATTGCTTATGCTCATAAGATTCTCAGAATCATTTACAAACTACTTTCTGCCAAGCATACTTATCAAAAAGAGAAGGGGCTAGGACTGAGGAAACAGTTCTAACGCCAAAACTAAAAAATTTCAATTACACGCTAGTACAGGAATTGATTTTTTACGCTTTCTTACTGTTTTTTCAGTTCAAAAAAGATGACTTACTGAACCTGTAAGCCACCTAATCAGTCGGTTTATTCTGGTGTCTGCCACCGCTTGGCCCGTACGTCCAAGATTGCTATCGGATTTTGTTCTGGTGTCCGCCACCGCTTGGCCCTTATGTCCAAGATTACTATCAGATTGACCATGAGCCGACCACTCATTTATAGACATATTGTATCTTTAAATAGCTACAATTTCAAGTGTAAACTCTTCTATTTGGTCGTATAAGCAAAACTGATGGCACTATCTGCTTGAGAGATTTTTCTAAAGGTATAGTTAGGATTGCCACCATAGTTGGTTTCAGACACAAGGAAAGAACCATCATCATAGACCTTCTCTACAAAAGCCACATGACCATAGCTGGCTGGTGTACCATGTGTACCTCCTACAAAAGAAACAATAGCACCTGCTCTTGGTGTAGAGCCCGTTTCCCCACCAAGACTTGAAGCTGTCGCAACCCAGTCTTGACCATTTCCCATGGTATTAATGATTGAAATCTTTTCTCCATTTCTACCTTTTAATTTTAAGCCTAACTGGTTCATACGAGCCGCAACACCCCATGTACATTGTCCATAAGCATAGGCCATACCATCTCCACCACCAGGAACAGAATGATCATACAAGTCCCCACGAACCCCTTCAAGGGATTGTGGATCACTTTTTGCCTGTCCTCCATTTGTTTGACTAAAGCCTTTTTCAATTTGGTAATACCATTCCGTTGCTCTGGTTTGTCTTTCCAGTAGTTTGTCACCAGAATTTCCCTCCCAATAGGTCAGAAAGAGTTGGGCCAGATTGGCTGCACTGCCTGTATTTTTAAAGAAATCCTTTAACCAACTTTGATAGTAAGGACTATCCCCATGAAGCATAAAATCAAGTTGTAGGTCTAAATCATACCATTTCTTATTTTGGGTGCGTGCATAATTTAACAAGGCTGTATGCCGTGTTGACCCATCTGCGGTATCTGTCCATTGCCCTAAACCTAGACCTCTATGAAGAATATTAGGATAAGCACCACTATAAATGGCTGGACCTCCAATCGCTAACCAGCTTTCATCATCCCATGAGGAATCGGTAGCGCCAACAGGAGGAGATAAATAATCTCCTTCAGCTCGTTTAGGATTAATAGAAGACTCTACCGACCAATTTCCTAAAATTGCCGCAATGGCTTGGGGACTTGCCCCTTGAGATTTCAAAAACTCATAAATATGTTTTGCTCGTTCAAACTCATCCCCACCAAACTGACCAATGGCTGGTAAGATAGTGGTCTGAAGTTGAATGACTTTTGGAAAATAAAATTGCGGATTGACATACACCAATTTTTCTTTCTTGTTTTTATACTTTTGATAGGAAACTTTCAAACCTGTATCGTCTGGTGTTTCACCAATAATATCACCCGTTAGGACTCTTGTCCCCTCAATCGCACGGCCATTATGAATAGAATACAAGGTCAATCGACTCTCATTCTCTCCTTTTCCGTTAGTGAGAATAACATCATCTCCGTCTAGAGATACAACACCATCCATTGGTGCGACAATTGTTTGGTGAGCCTTCGCTTCTAGTAGAATATACTCCTGAAGAGTAGGTTTTCCGTCTAAATCATAGTATCCATAACGATAAGTCATGGTTAGACTATCTTCGTTGCTTTTCCCCTCAAATGGATTGTCCAATTCCTGCATGGAAGCATAGACACCCTCTTCTTTTAGTTCCTTTATTTCCTCTTGATCGTCTCTCGATAGTTTATACTTAGGAGTTTCATAGAGGTCTTGCATGGATTTCAAATCATCCCCATCGTTTAAATCATGCCACAAAGTAGACAGATAATCCTTGTAAGATTCTGAACTAAATAAGTGAACTGGTTTGTGTAACTCATAGTCATGGAATTTAAAGTTCATATACCCCATCACATCATCAACTTTTGTGTAATAAGTAATTCCTTTGTCATTTGTGCGAGTATGTTCTGCATCTTCCCAAGTTAGGTGGGTATAAGCTTTTGTTAATTCAAATTCATCTTGTTGAATCAAACTAGCAGATGAAAATCCTAAAAAGAAGCTCATCATAAGTAAAAGAAGAAAGACTATTCCTCCAACTATCCAGGTTACAGGATTTCCAGCCACAAATGTAAAGAAGGAAAAGGCTGCTTTTAATTTTTGATAGATATTTCGGACACTTAAAAGACCTTGTTTCTTTAATTTTCGATACCGATTTTTAAAGGAACTTGGATTATCTTTAGTTAGTTTCCATCCTTTTCCATCCTTAAAATGATGGTATCGCTCTTTTGTGTTGGTCAGTCTTTTCTTGGTAAAACGACCTGTTGCTTGTCCTGTTTTGACACTAGCTTTTCCAAGATTATAAGAAAGCCGACTGTAGCGTTTCCCTTTTCTAATGGTCTCATGAAGTGTGCGATAACTTTCTAAATCTTCATTTTCTGAAGCTAACTCTCCACCTTCACGTCCAAGGACATAAAGAAAGGTTTTGGCTTTCCTACTGATTTTTTTGAACTTATAGGCTTGCTTAGTAGATTTTAGATTCTCTTTTGCGGCTTTGACTTCTTTCTTAGCTTTTAATTCTTCTAAACTCTTCCCTTGAAAGAAAAAATTAGATTTATGTTTCGATTCCTGACCGTAAAGAAATTTTTGATTGGTTTTTCTTTCTTTACGACTCTCTTTTCTTTCTTCTTTTGCTTCAACCTTAGCTTCCTTAAATTGTTTCTTGGCTATTTTCAATCGTTTCCTAGCATGAGGCAATCGTCTATCTCTTAATTCTTTCCGATTCAAAAGTGATGGAGGACTATTTTGAAGAATATGATTGTAGTCTTCATTTGCTTGTTTTACTCTAGCCTTTGAAGCTTCTCTCATATTCTCCAGCTTTTGCTTTATCTCATTTTTCCATGCTTTTTCATCCAGTACAGCGGAATCTTTTTTCTGTTTTCTCACCTCCTTCTTTCCTTGTTTTAAGAATTTCTTCTCATCTTTTAGACTTCTTCTAAATGCCTTTCGGGCACGTATGATTTCTCTCTTATCCTTCATTTACCTTCCCCTTAATTAGAAGCCATTTTATCAGGATCTGTACTCATGATATCAAACAATTGTGTACCTTGGGGAATCTTATTTTTAAAGGGAACGACAACTGAACCAGCTTTTATTAGTCCTGCCCCTTTTTCTGGATTGACTAGGTATTTTTCGAGTTCTTTTGACAAGCCTAAGAGTTGAACTAGTTCTTCTCGGTCATTTTTTGCTTGCTTGAGGAGAATCATAAATTCACTATTGGCAATAATCCGTCTACCATTTGGATCTAACAATAAGGTTTCGACATTTTGGGTTATCCCAGTCGGACTGGCTCCATATTTTCTGACACGACTCCACAATTTAAAGAAGAAATCACTGGCATATTTATCTAATAAAAGAAGCTGCATTTCATCAAAATAAATCCAGGTCTTCTTCCCTAATTTTTGGTTCCGAACGACACGATTCCATATCTGATCAAAAACAACCATAAGAGCGATTTGTTTCAGCTCATCTCCTAACTTTTTAACGTTATAGATTAAGAAGTTAGATCCTGTCTGAATATTGGTCTTATGAGAAAAAATATCAAGAGAACCTTCAACATACAGTTCCATATCAAGTGCCAAATTCTGCGCTTCTTCTTCTGGTTGTTGGCTCAAGACAAAGACCCATTCTTCCAAAGAAGGCTCTTTAAATGACTGATAGGTGAGTCTAGTGACTCGGTCTATAATCGATTTTTCTCTCCCATCCATTTTTCTATCCAATAACTTGCCAATAAAAGATAAAAGAAATTCTGATTTTACCTTTACAGGATCCTCATCCATATTTTCCTCAGACAAGTCAAGGACATTGAGATAAGTTTGGGAATCGGGCGCAATATCAATCATTTCTCCCCCAAAAGCTCGTCCAATGACACTGTATTCTGCTTCTGGATCCACGATGATAATTTCAGTATTTTCACCAGATTCCTTGATTTTGGTCGTGATAATTTCATGCTTAGTTGCCATCCCTTTCCCAGCTCCAGATGTTCCTAAAATCAGACCAGACGGTGTATTTAATAGGCTGCGATCAATGGTAATAATATTGCTTGAGATTTGATTGATACCGTAATATTTCCCACTACGGTCTTGTAAATCTACTGAAGTCCAAGGTGAGTTTACTGCTACATTAGATGTTAATAAACTCCGTGATACTCCCTCTAAAAAATCACAACCAAATGGCAGCAAACTATTAAAGGCTGCTTCTTGCATATATGGAAGTTTATCAATCATTAGGTCATTTGAGCCGGCCACTTGTTGGATAGTGTCTAGGGCTTGTTTGAGTTCTTCTTCATCCTGACCAAAGACCCCAATCAAGAAGACCGTTTGAAATAGTTTATCTCCTGTCTCGGTCATGGTTTTTAAGAGTTCCTCAGCTTCATCGATATTGCTTTCTAATACATGACCTACTTTTTCCAAATAGATACCTGTACGAGCTAGTTTTTGTTGTTCCCCAATCTTTTGAGATTCCATTAAGGTTTTCTTTGTTCGTAGTTTCTTCATGGCATCTGCCTTGGTCGAACTTTGAGCATGAAGGCTTACAATCAATTCCAGATCTCCTTGCATGAGGTCTCGGATAAACTGATCCCCTAATTCCATACCGTAGTCTCTCACATAGACAATCTGTAATAAGCGGTCATTGATTTGTAGGTAATTCTTGTTTTTAAAATCCAAGAGATTAGGTGCTATGAAGTGACGAGTTGTCTGGCCAGATCTCGTTAAATCACGATAAGAAAAAGGAAGATGGTGTTCTCCTCTAAGCATATCTGCCAACAAGTTCACCCGTTCTTCTCCAGTCAAGGATCCAAATCGAGCATCAATTTCTGAGAAACCACTCTTGAAATATTCGCCTATTTGAGACAAGGAACGATAAGCTTGTTTGGGATTAGAATCCTTTCTACCAAAACTAATCAGTTTCACAGCTGAAAAGTTATTTTCCCCACTGTCTAAATTTTGATTCATCATCCGATTCAATTCTTTACGATAGCTATCGTACCCATCTTCTTTTTCCTCATACAAAACACTCTGTCTAAACTTTTCTAAATTCAATCTTTTATTAAAGATGGTCAATTGGAAGTTGGTTTGGTCATCTAAAGAGTTAATCAAATCAGAATACTTCTCAATGATTGCGCCCTTATCTTCTAAACCAACGGTCTGGTAATTGACATCACCAAGTAAATAGCTTTGTGAAAAATAATCTTCTTTTACCTGCATCAGACCATTTTGATACAAGGCTTGATAGGAAAGAGTATTAGCCGTTGATGGTAACACTTCCTCTTTTTTATCTTTAACTTCTTCCTTTTTATTAGTCGTTGAAGTTTTTTGTTTCTTTAATGTATTTGATTTTCTTTTCATGTTCAAGTCCTTTCTTTCCTGAAATTGTGCGTAGGGGTATCGTTAGTTCAAAATGAAGACGGTATTTCAAATAATGTTCAAAATATAAATCATTGGGTTTATAGACTCCAAAAAGCATGAGGGGGATGGTAAAGGCAAACACAAAACCGTAAACAAACCAATCTCCAAATTGCCAGAAAAAGAGATTCAAGCCCAAAACAATAATTGTGACAATAAAGGCTGGTAAAACAAAGATGATTTGTCTTGTGGTGAAACCTAACCAAGCCCTGTGTTGGTATTTTGAGATGTCTTTAAAGACACGTGTATTCATGACTTTCCTTTCTAAAAAGGCTAAGAAGCAATCACTTCCTAGCCTTTATCTAATTACATACCTAAAATTGAGCGAGCCGTACGTTGAGAACCAACGAGGGCAATAATCAGTAAGATAGCTTGTACCAAACTACCAAACATAATCGCAAGTGATTGCAAGACTCCTGCACCATTTGAAACAGCTATTTTCCCAGCAGATTCAAACAAAGGAACAAGAGAAACAATCAGAAAAATGAGAACCCCTTGTACCGCATAAACCATAATATTTTTTAAATAACCAATACCAATAGACTTCCATTCATCACTTAAAAATGTTGGAATCGTAAGAGGGGCAAATGGAATCATAAGGTAGAGTTGAATAAATCGAATAGATACCAAAAGATTAACCATGGCTGCACTTACTATCCGAACAAGCCAAATGAGGAGGGCGAAAAAGCCCACAATCATCCGGCCAATAAATCCTGAACCTTTTAATCCAGAGAGTGTATCATACTTTGCCCCACCGTGAGCCACAATCGAGGCCACTTGTTCAATGGCGTGACTCGCAATCCCGATGATAGCTTCTACAATAACGGTAGTATTGGTAATTACAACTGCGACCATAATATAACTAATCAACATCGGCGCTAATGCTTCAAAGGTCATCGCTCCACCTGAGTTAGCAATTTTCTTTGCCATCTTCGAAAATTCTAAGATGAGAACAACTGATAAAATCGCAACACCAAGAGGTTGCATGACACTTTTAGTAATACTAGACATATAAGTCCAAACAGTTGGATTGTAGCTAGATAGAGATTTAATCAGATCTACCGTAGATTGTAAATCCACATTAAATCCTTCAAATAAATTTTCAGCTGATATTTTTTCAGATGCAAGGTAAACAAAGGGTGAGACTAAACTAAGATTCATGTCATTGTTTATCCTCCTAAATTGAAATCTGGGTTACAAAGGCTCCAGCAGCCCCTACCATAACTCCACCGACAATTTCAAGAATGGCATTCCGAACACCTGGTCCACCATCTTTAATGTTGGTTGCAAGATTGACAATCCCCACAACAACGAGAAAGGCACCAACCGCAATCAATCCCTTCTGTAACAAAGACATAGCTTGTGCAAACATAGCACTTGCGTCTACTCCATAAACAAAACCTTTAAAATGCGTAATCATCTATTTCCTCTTTTCTATTTTTATTTTAAACTAGATTCAAAAGTTAAATCACGAATTCTAAGGCCTTCAAGATGATTTTCTTGTCTTTGATTCAAAGGATTGATTTGATAGTTCCACCACCGTTCATCGCTTTCTTGATTGGCTAGGTACTTCCAGTTTGGATGCTTGGTTGAATTGTATTTTTTGCTTTTAAAGACAGGCATATTGGCAATTCGAACCAAGCATTCATGCCGTTTCATATTTCCGACTTCATCAGGTGTCATTAAATCACGAGCAATCTTTTGATGAGAAAGGGATCCTGAACCTGTTTGGCCAAAGGAACGACTAGTATTTCGAACATCAATGGTTTGTTTACCGAGTAACCCACTCATAAATTTAAAAGTATCTTCATCATTCCCACCTAAGTATACTAAGCTATCACAGTTCCCAAGAATGGTTTTCCAAGCTTCTTTTTCTTTATAGAGTCCTTGAAGTTGGGCAATATTTTGAAGAATGGGAACGAGACTCATATTACGAGAACGAACTGTTGAGGTTTGTTCAGCAAAATCTGGAATTTCTCCGATATTTGCGAACTCATCTAAGTAAACTCTCACATGAAGAGGCAATTGACCCTTAAAATCAATATCTGCTTGTCTTGTTAGGGTTTGAAATACGGTTGAAAAAAAGAGGGCTGAAAGAAAGCGAAAGGTACTATCGTTATCTGGAATAACTAAGTAAACCATTGATTTTTCCTTGCCCCATGTCTTCATATCAAGGGTATCTCTTTTGGTCAAATCCATGACACTTTGAATATTGAAGAGGGCAAATTTAGCAGTGGTTACAGCTATAACAGAATCCAGAGTCTTATCCTTATAATTTTGAAAATCTGCCCAATTTCGCATGGTAAAATTTTCAGTCCCATACTTTTTAGCATAATTTTCAAATAGAATTTCTAAGACACTTTTTTCTTGGTTTTCACCCTTGGATAGGTGTTTAATGAGTTTTGAGATTTCAGCAAAACTTGGATAACGCCCTCGTTTTTTTCGCTCTTCCACTTCTTTTTTTTGACGTTTCAACAAGTTTTGGTATTCCTTTTGACTCAAACGACTCTCTTCAATGAGCTGTTCTCTTGTTTTAGGAGGGTTATAGAAATCGACCAAGTAGGAGGCTAAAGCTCGTACCAAAGTCATAGAAGCTTCATCCCAAAATGGATCACTACGGGAGCCAGAGCCTTTGGTGTTATTGAAATAAACCGTCAGCATGCGATTCAAATCGTTTTCTGTCTCTATATAGCGGAAAGGATTAAAGCCATCTGAGTTCTTCATATTGACTAAATCTAATACCTTTACTTGGTAGCCATGTTCTAAAAAGAGTTTGCCTGTTTTTTCGGCCAAGTGATCTTTAGGATCCACTACAATATTAGAACTATTCATCTGAATCAGATTGGGTTTCACAAAGCGAAAGGTCTTCCCACTTCCTGAACCTCCAATCACCGCAATATTCTTATTTCTATCATATTGGGGTGGTTTTTTATCTAATAATGTCAAACGAACATCTTGTGCTAAGATCGTATCATGAGAAAATTCTTTACCGTAAAAGAGCTTCTTTTCTTTTAGAGTTCCAAAACGGGCGCTCCCGTATTCTGCCCCTTCTCGGTATTGTTTTTTGCCAGTCTCTAAATAGAGATAAACCAGCAACATCATCACAAATCCTAGTAGAAAAAAAGCACTTGATTTTCCAGTAAAGGAAACATTCCATGGCGACTGAAGAACTTCATCTTGACCTTCCATCAGAAGATGAGTCCATTTATCTAAGCTATTTCCAGTATAGGAATCATACAAAAGCGTCAAACGATGAAAAAGATAGCCTAGTAAGATTCCTAACAGTGAGAATAGTAGGAATTTCTTTCCACTGTACATCATCTCACCATCTCTTTCTGTTTGACGGCCCCTTCTTGTCTAAAGGTAATTTGGGATTTAGCCTCATCAATTGCTTGGTCTAAAGACTTATCCATGGTAAAATCAGCTAATTTCTCCGGATCATTAACCATTTTTTCTAACAGATGGTCTAAATGATTGTCTAGAATTGAACGGTCTTTCGTGTAGAAATGCAGAGAATCCCCTTGCCAAGCGATGGCCAAAGGAATCTCTTCTTTTTCTAAAAAAGCTTTAAATTTCTCTATATCAATTGGTTTGTCTAAAAAATCTTTCTTCAGATTAATCGTATCAATCGAATAAGGAGATTGTAGCAATTCTTCTAATTTCTGCACTCCTACCTTATAGGCGGAATCCTGTGCTAAAGCCTGACGTCTAGACCATTCTAGAATCTTTAAGAGACTTTTTACAGTAAATAAAAGACTACGCTCAGCATATTGAACTGCCATTCGTTCCTGTTGTTCAGAGGACATCTGATGCCTCCTCCTTAACAAATAGCAGCTTTCCTTCTTTATAACGATAAGCTATCAATTTCTGACGTTGCTTAATCGACTTGACAACCTGCAGTAGATCTCTAGAATAAGATTCTCGAAGAGTAACTTCTACTGCTTTCCCATCAACGATACCAACACGTTTAAATTCAATGTAGTCTTTTTTGAGATGTCCTAAGCCCATACCAAAAGGAAAGTGATGAATCAATTGGATGGTACAACCACCTTTATTTCCCATTTGTTTCAAATCATACAAGTTTACTACCTTCATGATTAACTCCTTTATCTAGTTTGTCGCATCGTTTAAGTCTGGTAACGATAAACTCCGTGTCTGTTAGAAAATTCTCACACACGTCTTGTGCCAGTTGCCCTTCACAGGGAAATACTCTCAGTCCCTACTTACACAGGCACGCTAATCAAGACGGAGTGGATTCAATTTTCAAAGAACAGGTAGCTTTATTATAGATAAGAGTAGTTGAAATTTTTATCACATTTTTGGGGTTGTTGGAATAAAAAAAGCAACTCACTGCTTTACGAATGAGTTGCTTTTGTACTAAAATATTTGTTGCATAATTTCCCTAATGACCTGAACAGAGTTATCAAATGAGATATCTTTAGCATACTTAAATTGGCGTTGATAACGAATCCATAGCTCTTTCTGATAATCAGAAATTTCAATTCCTCTCACTTGTTCTTCCCAATTATAAATAGTATCTTTACTTTTACGTTTTTCTGCCGTATTCTCAAGTGCATTTTTTAATACTTCTAGATTAATCTCTTCTTTTCTAAGTTTATACAAGGTGAAAAGATCATATCGATCACGTGGGCGTGTCGAAGCTAATCCCCTACTGATGATTGTTTCTAACTTTTCAGCAAGTACAGTCTCTAGATTATATGTCCATATCTTGATACTTTCATTAGTAAAGATAGAAGTCATTGAATAAGTAATTTCTCTTGGTGTAATCTTATCACCAGTAGTAATATCAATAAAAACAACCTCCTTTAATGTATCAAAAGTTGCATTTAATTTTAATGAAAATCCTCCATATTCATCATCTTGGCGAATAGGTTCTAGCTTATCTACTGAAAATGAAAATCCATCAGTTTTAGAACAAAGAATCTCTTCAAAGATATGAATCAAATTTTCTCTGCTCATTTCGGTTCCCTTCAGAGTGACATCTAAATCCATTGTGGTTCGCTTATCTAGTCCAATCATTTGACCTATTAGATACCCTCCTTTTACAATGAAGGAATCTCTATAAGAACTAGTAGAAATCAGCTTTAATACTTGCTCAATTAAATAATGTTGTTGTACTTGTTGAGCTGGAATTCCCTTATCTTTTGAAATGTTTTTGATTTTTGCTTTAAAGCTATTCGCATTTGAAAACATTAAGATAGTACCTCCGTATAAGATTGTAACTTATCAGTTACTTTAAATAGCTGGGCATAATAAAATAATTTGTGTAAATGAATTTTATTTTGTTGAAAATATTTTTTAAACGCTGGTGCAATAATTTGAAGATCCACCTGATGAACTGGTCTTAGACATTCAACCAAAACTCGTTCAACTTCATAAACTTTAATAAATTGACCAGGAAGGCGCTCTATTTCAATAATTCCTTCACTATAGTGAGAGCGTAAAATAATAGGACATATATCTGCTTCCTTAATGTTTTTGGTATTCGTACCATAAGGAAAACTCATCGTCATATTAAAAGGGATAGTCAAAGATAAACCATGTAACCAAAGTGCTGTCTCCAAAGAAAAGATTCCCTTTGGAAATCGATACTGAAGGACAAACCACTCATCTAAATAAATATCAGGTAAGCGATATAACCCTTTTTCTTCAGCATCGATTTTTCCTTCTGCAACCATTTTTAATAAGGTTTTGTAGTGTAAATTTTCATCTATTACTTGTTTAAAAGTTAAAAAACCATACTGATTGAAAGAGTTCATCAGTTTCTCTCTTTTATCAACCATATCATTCTCCTTTCTTAGAAATAAAATGCTAACACCTACTATATATGTTAGCATTTTATTTCTTTAAAATCAATTCATTTAGTTTTTTTATTTCAAAATTGATCCATGCTTAAGACAGACCAGCTATTATTAAAGAAAAAATAAGACATAGACTGATAGGTTCCACACTAAATGTAGCCCCATACTGCCCCATAAGTCCGATTTGTAGCGTACAAGCCCTAAAAACATCCCAAGTGAAACATATAAACACCAAGCTAGAATGGTTCCTGGATGATGTACTAAGGCAAATAAAACACTTGTCAAAGCAACTCGAATATCTAATTTTCTGACCAAGTTCCATAAAATTTCACGATACAGAAATTCTTCAACCATACTCGCATTGATTAAGAACAATAAAAATGAAAACCAAGGAACTTGATGTTGAAGGCCAATTAAGTTTGCTTGATTCGTGGTTCCTTGAGCATGAATCAGACTAAAACATAGGCTTATAATCAGTAGGCTAACGAATCCAATACCAAGCCATTTCATCCTAGTTTTCATATTGACCTTGACCACTTGTTTTCGTTGGCCATACATCCATAAAAAAGAAATGAGCGACGCACAATAGAGAATCTGTAGTATGGTTAACTCACCAATACAAAGCAATTTCAGTAAGTATAGGGATACCAATAAGACATTTACTTGTTGGAATATATAAACTGGAATTATTCTTTTCATAGTTACCTCCGAAATAAATCTTCATAATCTAAATCTAATACCTGCACAATCCTTTCTACCCATGGACTTTGAGGCATTCGTTGTTCCATCTTGTAGTGGCGTATTTTTTGATACAAACGATTCAATTCACTTGGATAGTGAAATTCTCCCGCAAACATTTTTCTGGTTAACTCAATCCAGCTGATATTTCTTTCAGCCAAAATAATGGACAAATTCTCCCAAAATCGTTCAGCCATATTGCTTCTCCTTTAACTAGATAAATAATGTGTTTGTTCCATGTAAATCAATTGTTTCGTATCTCTAGGCAATAGAGCTCTAGCCTCTTCCAAATTCAGATTCGGATAAACTCGCTTATTTGAAACCGCAAGTGGAAGTCTGATGGTTAGTTCAGGATTTTTTAATATCATCTCAATGAAATCCGTTAATCTTAGATTGTCACGGTTCTTAAAACGTAATAAATTTGGCGATAAAAACTCAAAACAATCTGAAGAATAGCTCATCATCTCAACTAATTTGTCCTTTGTCATTTCAGAAATCGAATGACAAGATACCTCAATGCCGTAGTTTTGAAAGAAATCTAAAAGAAGTTGATTTCTATGGTTATTTTTACTTAGATAGAGATCAATCATGGGAGACCTCCCAAAGATTCGGTTCCATTTGATATTCTGAAACGATTAAGGAATCTAATAGATCTGAGAAGTTAATTGATTTCTTGTCTTCATCATAAGCTTTTACAGTTACTTGGGTTGTAAGTATTCCCTCTTTTCCCTCGGCTCGATAGCCTTGTCCATATAAAACAAAAACAAGATTCTGATTATCATCTACAAAGGCATCAACTCCGTTCTTTATATCCTGACTTTCAAGGAATTCCATAATGTTTTGAAGATAGGATTCATAAAATAGTGGGTAATTATGTTTTTTATGGTAATCATCTAAAAAAGTCACCTCAAACTCACATGGATAATTGGGCATCAAAAATATTTGTTCATCCAGCTGTTTGATTTCTGCAGCATGTAATTCTGTTTCTAATTCATCACAATCTAGTATTGACTCTTTATTTAAAGCTTTCATCTTTTTCCTCTATTTCTTTTAATTTCTTTGCGATTGCAGCAATCACAGGAACGGTTACACTATTACCAGCTTGTTTATAGAGCTGACTATTACTAGAGACTTTTCTCGAAGCTTCAAAAGCCCAATCAGGAAAGCCCTGGAGGCGAAAACACTCTTTAGGAGTGATTCGTCGTATTCTCAAACGGTAAAATTGTCCATCTATTAAAATACCTGCTACGTGATAAACTTGTTTATCTTCTCCTTCATAGCTAGCCACTACTACTCCCATTTGCCCACTAGTTGTTAAAGTATTCGCAATACCTTTTCCAACTCTACCACGCCGATACTGAGAACTTGGTCTTTCCAAATTAATTGAATCTCCAATCTCTGCTTGAGCATATCCTTTTTTAGTTGCCTCCCGGACTTTTAGAAATTGGATTGGTTCTGGAATCAGTATTTTGGGGATTTTATCTCCACCTTGCATCGTAGTCAGTGTTGGAGATAAGCCCTCACTTCCATAGACGCGACCAGTTTCCTTAAAGCTAGTTGGTAAATCTCCAACAACGACAATACCATGGCGATCCTGAGTATTTAAAGTAAACATTGGCTCTTGATTATCCTTGAAACGTCTACCATTTTGTCTTTTTTCTAATCTGTCTGGTGTCATACAAGGAAGCGCAACTTTAAATCCTTCTCCTTTTCCACGAACTAAGGTTGGCGCAAGACCTTCTGAATAATAGACTTTACCACTCATTCCACTTCTTGATGGATTCAAATTTCCTAGTGCTTTCAAAGTCTCAGAGTTAGTTGCTTGACCTTCTCGTCTGAAAGGAAATAAGAGTCTGGTACCTTTCTTTCTAGAATGTCCGATAATAAACACCCTCTCTCTGTTTTGGGGAACGCCAAAATCCTTACTGTTAAGCACCTGCCACTCAACATCAAACCCCAACTCATCAAGTGTGGTAAGGATTGTGGTGAACGTCCGTCCCTTATCGTGATTGAGTAGGCCTTTAACATTTTCAAGAAAAAGAAAACGTGGTTGGATTTGTTTGGCCGCCCGAGCAATTTCAAAGAACAAAGTTCCTCTAGTATCTTCAAATCCCAATCGTCTTCCTGCGATTGAAAATGCTTGACAAGGGAATCCCCCACAGATGACATCGACTTTCCCTCTAAGTTTTTTAAATTCGTCATCTGAAACATCTCGTATGTCATGAAATTCAATTTCTCCTTCCGTTTGAAAAATGGACTTATAAGATTCTCTAGCAAATTTATCAATCTCACAAAATCCAATACACTCGTGTCCGACACTTTCCATTCCTAGTCGAAAACCACCGATACCTGAAAATAAATCAATAAATTTCATTTCTTTATCACCCCTTTCTGATCGACTATCAATGTCCAAAGAGTCACACCACTTGAAATGAAAATGAGCATAACTAATATCCACTCGATTGGTGACATTTAACCACCTCCTTTTCTAACACGGTTATTCCAAACGGAATATAGGCCATTAAACACAAATTCAGCAAGTACTTCCGCTCTTCTAACAAAGCGAACATTGTCAAGAGCATACTGATAGATTCTCTCAAAATCAGTCATAGCAATTTCACTGGCTGTTTCAGAAAAACCTTCTCGTCTAAATTGATCTTGTACCAATCCCCAAATATAATCTTGATCATATTTTGTGACCTTTTCTACTTTTCTTTTCAAGATAGGTTGAGTATACCTCTCCTCCTCATCCTCAATAAATAAAGAATCAGTCTCACTATATTTAGTCTCACTAACTTCAGTCTCACTAGGGGCTGAATGTGAGACGGGGGCCGTTTCATTTTCATCCTGCCCTAGTCTTTTTTTAACACTAGGTCTGTCAGAAATAGATACTGGGGTAGAAGATAATTCCCCTAAGTAAATCTTATTGGCTAGTCTTCCTTTCTCACTTGAAGACTGTTGAACTTCATCAATTAAGTCATATTCTTTAAGAGTCTTTTTGATGGACAGTAATTTGGACTTCGAACAACCTAACAGCCTCATCAGTTTAGAATTAGAAAATACTAAATAGACCGCGCCTTCTTCATCTATCCAACCACGATTGAGAGATAATTCTAAGCGATCTTTTAAAATAGAATATGCCACCTTTACTTCTAGTTTCATATCCATATATTTCTCATCTTCAAAAAGAATCTTAGGTAATTTATAATACCGTTCTGAAGTTTGGTATTGATTTGCGGTAATTCGTTTCATAGCACTCCTCCAAGTTCTTTGAGTATTAAATCTCCACTTGATTCCAATCGAACCAAGCCACTTTTTTCTAATTCAGCCATAAGAGATATGGCTTCAACAATGTCAATTTCCATTTCACGTACTAAAAATGAAATGACAATATAGCGTGATGATTGTAATTCTTTTGTCATTTTCCCTCCAGAAAATAAAAAAAGGAGAACAATATTCAACTGTTCTCCAAAATAATTTTATTAAAAAGAAAAACCCTGCCAAATTAATTTTTGGTAGGGTTTTTGGCAGGAAACTAAATTAATTTATCAGTTTCTAAAATGTGTTCACGATTCTAAAAGGCTGATACTATAGTATTCCGAATTCTAATTGGTATATGCCTCTTATTTAAGAGTAACTGAAGCTCCAGCTTCTTCCAATTTACCTTTGATTTCTTCAGCTTCAGCTGCAGCAACACCTTCTTTGATAACGCCAGGTGCACCATCAACAAGTTCTTTAGCTTCTTTAAGACCAAGACCAGTGATTTCACGTACAACTTTGATAACGCCGACTTTCTTGTCGCCTGCAGATGTCAATTCGATATCGAATGAATCTTTAGCAGCACCAGCGTCAGCAGCACCAGCTGCAGCAACAGCTACAGGAGCAGCTGCAGTTACACCAAATTCTTCTTCGATAGCTTTTACAAGGTCGTTCAATTCAAGGATTGAAGCTTCTTTAATTTCAGCAATAATGTTTTCAATGTTCAATGCCATTGTTATTTCCTCCAAATAAGTTTTAATTTTATGTTTTATTTTTTTGTAGCTAGGCTACGCTGCGTAGCTTAAGATTAAGCTGCGTCTTCTTTGTTGTCTGCAACCGCTTTGACTGCAAGAGCAACGTTGCGCACTGGCGCTTGAAGTACAGAAAGGAGCATAGAAAGAAGTCCTTCGCGGTTTGGAAGAGTTGCAAGTGCAAGAATCTCTTCTTTAGATGCGACAGCGCCTTCGATTGCACCACCTTTGATTTCAAGTGCTTCAGCGTCTTTTGCAAAATCGTTCAAGATTTTCGCAGGTGCGATAACATCTTCGTTAGAAAATGCTACTGCAGAAGGTCCAACGAATACAGATGCAAGATCTTCAAGACCAGCTTTTTCAGCTGCACGACGCAAGATTGAGTTTTTGATAACTTTAAACTCAACTTCGCTTCCGCGAAGGTTGCGACGGAGAACTGTATCTTGCTCAACTGTCAAACCGCGAGAATCTACAACGACGATTGATGCAGCAGCTTTCATTTTTTCAGCTACTACGTCAACTAGTTCCGCTTTTTTAGCAATAATTGCTTCACTCATTAGTGTGTTCACCTCCGTAATTATTTTGCTTGGGGAATTTTCCCAAAAGAAAAACGCGCCCAAACCTAGACACGAAAGTACAATACGCTTCTTTTAATTGATACGTTTTGTCCTCGGTAGGATTTTTATGAGTCGAGCTCCCCTACTGTCTTAGGCAGTTTTTTCAAACCGTTAATTAGTTTATCACATATAAAAAAAGAATGCAAGTACTTTTGCAAACTTTTTTTATATTTTTTAATCGTTGTAAAGACTCTTGATATTATTCAACCAAGCATAGGCTAGTCCCATTAGGACTCCTCCCCCTACCCAGTTGGCAAAGAAGGTTACGCTATAATGACGTAAAATATTTAAAAACTCAAAATGTGGTAATTGGCTAGATACTGAATTAAAGCTTAATAATGAGAAAGAAGCAAAATTAGCCGCCAAGTGTTCATTGGTCATAAAGACAAACATATAAATAGCAGATAGGGCTAAGAGCACCTTGGCTGTTTCATCTTTGAAATATAGATAAGAAAGAATAGCAATATTTACAAAGATATTGGCAATAACCCCTTCAAAGAAAACGACTTGATTGCTCCGTTGGAGTTTATTTTCTGCCACCGTGGCTAGGAATCCTTTTGGATCGATATGTGCAAAGGCAGTGGTTTGATTGAAAAGAAAAGCTACGATTAAAGCACCAATTAAATTAAAGAAGGTACAATAAAGAAGAATTTCCAGCGCTTTCTTCCAATGAATTTTCTTTAGATAGGTCCCCGCCGTCAAATACATCATATTTGAGGTGGTTAACTCCGCATTTAAGAATAGGAGATAAACCAAGCCCCAGGCAAAGATGAATGGAAATAGAAAACGACCAGACCCAGGTAAGAAGGTATTCAACAAGTCTGCGGCAACTGCTCCGACCGCCGTACTTAAAGTAAGAAAACCTCCAGCAAAAATAGAACGGACTGCATAGCGCGTTTTAGATTTCTGATAGAGATCTTCCTTCTTATTACACGCCGCTCCAACTTTTTGAATAAAATTAGATTCAGACATACTATTCTCCTTATATAATGTTTGTGAACAAAATCATTATATCATAGAGAGAAAAGTTTGAAAAGGTTTTCAGGAAGAATTCTTAACTTTTCACTATATACGTTTTATATCGAATAATACTATGTACTAAAAAACAAAAAGAAAAAACAGGCGAATGCCTGTTTTAGTTTTAATAATTCAAACGGTTCGCCCAAGCGATATCCAAATTCAAGATTTCTTGTGAAGTGAACTGTTGACGATATGGATTGTATACCGATCCAGTGATGCCACCCTGAACATTTGGTGAATCATATTGAGTCAAATTATAGGTTTCAATGATATTATTGAGCTTTGCGTAGTAGCTAGTATCTGTCGCATAAACACCTGTCAAAGCCGCTGTTGCATCTTGATAACTTGATGTGTTACTCTTCCAAGCACCTGCAAAATGTCCTTGTTTCAAAACTGCTACATAGTCTTGCAATGATTCATAGTAAGAAGGGTATGAACGGAAAGCATCATTAATCGTATACGAATTTCCAGCACCATCATCTTCCCAAGTTTGCATCACTGCAGATTGTCCAGCATAACTTCCTTTAATCCCAAAAAGATTGTAATGTGGATAAGAAGCCAAACCAGACTGTCCTGATCCACTTTCCAAGATCGCTTGTGCGATCATAACGGAAGCATAAAGATCATTCTCTTGACCAAGCTGACGAGCTGACTCACCAATTTGTGAGATGAAAGCTTCAGTTGGGTCCGAGTATGCTTGGTAAGTTCCATCATTAGCACCAACTGATGTTACGTGCTCGCTCATAGCAGCAGCAAATGTCCCCACCGCTAATACAGAAACGAACAAACCAAATAATTTCGTTTTATTCCGTATTTTCTTTTTCATAATACAATTTATCTCCAATTAATTTTTTATCATCTTTTATCTTTATAGAGATTATACCATATAAATAGAAGAAAACAAAGCCACTTATATTACACTTCTATTACAATTGCGAGATAAATCCAAAACAAAAATGACATTTTCATGTCATTTCAATTTATTTCGTAAAACGCATTTTCCAAAATAGCATCCCATGACTCCTCTAGTCCTTCCTTGGTTACCGAAGAAAAGACAATGAAAGTATCTGCTGGATCAAAATCCAGTTTTTTCTTAATAATGGATTCATGTTTGTTCCATTTTCCACGTGGAATCTTATCTGCCTTGGTTGCTACTAAGATCACAGGGATTTCATAATATTTTAAGAATTCATACATCTGAACATCATCTGCAGAAGGTTCATGACGAAAATCGACTAGGCTAACGACTGCTCTTAAGTTCTCACGACTGGTGAGGTATTCTTCAATCATCCGCCCCCACTTCTCGCGTTCTTTTTTAGAGACACGTGCATAGCCATAACCAGGTACGTCTACCAAACGGAGTTTATCATCGATATTGAAGAAATTTAGCAATTGGGTTTTTCCTGGTTTCCCAGATGTTCTGGCCAGGTTCTTTCGATTTAAGAGAGTATTAATAAAAGAAGACTTGCCGACATTTGATCGACCGGCAAGTGCAACTTCTGGAATCTCATCTTTAGGATAATGACTCTTATTTGCAGCGCTTAAGAGGATATCCGCATTATGTGTGTTAATTTCCATATTTTATCTTTCTAGGCTGTTTCAAGAACTGGTTTTTCTGTTCCGTCAACAGCTTCTTTTGTGATTCGGACAAGTTTTACATCTTCTTGACTTGGAATTTCAAACATGACATCCATCATGGTTTCTTCAATAATCGAACGAAGACCACGAGCTCCAGTCTTTCTTTCAATAGCTTTATTCGCAATCTCTTGAAGGGCTTCATCGTCAAATTCCAATTCAACATTATCATAAGAGAGCAAGGTTTGGTATTGTTTTACCAAGGCATTGCGTGGCTCTTTTAGAATACGGACAAGGTCGTCAACAGTCAATTGCTCAAGAGCCGCAAAGACTGGAAGACGTCCAATCAATTCTGGGATAATTCCAAATTTTTGAATATCTTCTGCTACAATTTCTTGCATGTAAGAGCTGGATTCATCGATGGCTTTATTGTTCTTACCGAAACCGATGACTTTTTCACCGAGACGTTGCTTAACAATTTCTTCGATTCCGTCAAAGGCTCCTCCTACGATGAAGAGAATATTCTTGGTATCCACTTGGATCATCTCTTGTTGAGGGTGTTTGCGTCCCCCTTGTGGTGGAACACTAGCGACGGTCCCTTCGATGATCTTCAAGAGAGCTTGTTGCACCCCTTCACCAGAAACGTCACGTGTGATCGAGACATTTTCACTTTTCTTAGCAATCTTATCGATTTCATCGACATAAATAATGCCACGTTCTGCACGCTCAATATTGAAATCCGCTGCCTGAAGAAGTTTTAAGAGAATATTTTCAACGTCTTCACCCACATAACCGGCTTCAGTTAAAGCTGTTGCATCTGCAATAGCAAATGGAACATTCAGGCTACGAGCCAAGGTTTGGGCCAAGAAGGTCTTTCCTGAACCAGTAGGTCCAATCATAAGGATGTTTGATTTTTGCAATTCAACATCCGTCTCATCTTCGCGTGTATCGTGGAAGTTAATGCGTTTGTAGTGGTTGTATACCGCTACTGCAAGTGCACGTTTAGCCCGATCTTGACCGATCACATAGTGGTTCAAGATATTGAGCAATTCGATTGGTTTTGGAACTTCGCTAAGGTCTGCAAGAACTTCTTCTGCTAGCTCCTCACGGATAATTTCTTGTGCTAACTCTACACATTCATTACAGATAAACGCGTTGTTTCCTGCAATGATTTTTTGGACTTCATCTTGACTCTTTCCGCAAAATGAGCAATAAACCATCATATCATTGTTTTGATTCGTTGGCATGTATTTCCTCTTTCTGTCATTTTCTGTTTCTATTTAGTTTAAAATAAGGTCATGTAAAAGGCGTGAATAGAATTCACAAGATTGGTAAAAGCATTTAGTAAGAATAAAATAGCGAGGCCGAACCGTTTTTTACGAAAGGTTTGTAAGGCGCAAATCAAACAGATGACACATAGGACAGCTGTAAAAAAACCAAAGACACTTCGCTCCATTAGTCTAAATCCTTTCTCTTATAATAGTTGACCGTAAAATCATATGGATTCTTCCCATCTTTCGGATGATGGACTTGACGTACTCTTTCATAGTGGCTCTCATCAAATTTTGGTGCCAATGTATCGCCATCAATCGTTGCATGAATCATGGTCTGGATCAACTCTTCTAACTGATCAGAGAAAAGCCTTAAAATCTGACTCCCCCCAATAATGTAAAGATTCTTCTCTTGGTTCTGATACCACTCTAAAACTTCTTCTTTGCTATGCATGACGAGTACAGCATCATTTTCAGAATCATAAGCCTGATCTTGCGTTAAGATAATGCTAGTCCGACCTGGTAGAACCCGTTTTTTCATACCATCAAAGGTCACTCTTCCCATAAGAATCGCTTGCCCCATGGTCGTTTCTTTGAAATGCTGAAGCTCAGCTGGAAGATGCCAAGGCATGACTTGGTCCTTTCCGATAATACCATTTTCAGTTTGAGCCCAGATACCAATAATCTTTTTCATTCTCTCATCCTTTACACTGATACTTCTATTTTATCAAATTTTCTTATAAAAGACTGATTTCAACTATCTAGTTTGGAGGATATTTTTTCAAATACAAAAAGAAAAAACCGCGAGATTTTCGCGGTTTTTCTTAGCCACAAGTTAGCTTAGTCTTCTTTTTTGCGTTTTGCAAATCCGAATAATGAGAGACCTGCTAAAGCACTAAAGATTGCAAGACCAGCAGTAGAAGATTCTTTTGTTCCTGTGTTTGGAAGTTGTGCAGTAGGATTTTGTGGATCGATATACTTCACTTCTTCTTTTGTTTCTGGAACGACAGGAATCGTTGGCTCTTCTGGTTTTGGTTGTGGAATTGGTTGTGGAGTAGGCTGTGGCTGTGGCTCTGGTGTCGGAGTTGGATCCGGCATTGGAGTTGGTGTCACAGTCTTCTTGTAGATATGTTGAGTGTTTCCATCTTTATCTACAACAGTCTTCACGAAGTCATAACCTGGGATATCCTTCTTCGGTTGTTCCCCATCTTCTGTTGGGTTACCTGGGATTGGGTCCCCATTTTCGTCTACATATGAAGTCGTAACTTTTTCATAGACGTGTTCTGTATCACCATTAGGCAATTTCTTCGTTTCCACAAAGCGGTAACCTGGAATTTCAGCTTTTGGTTCTTCTCCATCAACTGTAGGATATCCTGGGATTTCCTTACCTTCTTTATCAACAAACTTAGTGATTGGAAGGACAGTTGGTGTGTAAGTTGCAGAAGCTTTGGTTCCATTCACATCTTCACGAACCACTGTTACTGCTGGTGCAGTTCCAGTAAATTCAGGTTCTGGAGTGAAGGTTACAGTTCCGTCTGCTGCTACTGTGTAAGTACCAACACCTGGAATTATCTTCGTAGTTGAACCATCATCGAAGGTTGCAGGAACTTTGTCATTCATTGGTACACGGCTATCACCTTCTGTGAAGGTTGGTTTGCCTGTTTGGGTTTGACCCTTCTTACCAATTGAAGTAACTGGTTCTGCTGTTGGTGTAACTGGTGTTACAGTTGGTGTGTAAGTTGCAGTAACTGGAGTACCGTTCTTATCAACACGTTTCACGGTTACGCCTGTACCTGTTCCTGTGAATGATTTTTCTGGTACGAAGGTTACGGTTCCGTCTGGAGCAACGGTGTAAGTTCCTTCTCCTGGAATAACTTTAGTTGTTGAACCATCTTCAAAGGTTGCTGGTACATCATCATCCATTGGGATTGCAGGGTTACCAGGTGTGAAGCTTGGTGTACCTGTTTGGGTTTGACCTTGGATATCTGTAGATGTTGCAGGATCAGCTGTTGGAGTCACAGGAGTTACTGTTGGTGTATAAGTTGCGGAAGCTTTTGTTCCGTTCTTATCTTCACGAACCACTGTCACTGCTGGTGCAGTTCCAACAAATGATTTCTCTGGTACAAATGTCACTGTTCCGTCTGGGGCTACTGTGTAAGTACCAACACCTTCAACTGTCTTCGTAGTTGAACCATCGTCAAATGTAGCTGGAACATCGTCGTTCATTGGTACACGGCTGTCGCCTTCAGTAAATACAGGTTTACCTGTTTGAGTTGCACCTTGCACATCAGTAGATACTGCTGGACTTGCAGTTGGTGTAACAGGCGTTACGGTTGGTGTGTAAGTTGCGGAAGCTTTTGTTCCGTTCTTATCTTCACGAACCACAGTTACTGCTGGTGCAGTTCCGACAAATGATTTCTCAGGTACGAATGTCACTGTTCCGTCTGGAGCAACTGTGTAAGTACCAACACCTTTAACTGTCTTCGTAGTTGAACCATCGTCAAATGTTGCTGGAACATCATCGTTCATTGGTACACGGCTGTCACCTTCAGTAAATACAGGTTTACCAGTTTGTGTTGCACCTTGGATGTCAGTAGATGTTGCTGGCTCAGCGGTTGGAGTTACTGGTGTTACAGTTGGTGTGTACTTAGCAGTAACTGGAGTACCGTTCTTATCAACACGTTTCACTGTTACGCCTGTACCTGTTCCTGTGAATGATTTTTCTGGTACGAAGGTTACGGTTCCGTCTGGAGCAACTGTGTAAGTTCCTTCACCTGGAATTGTCTTCGTAGTTGAACCATCTTCAAAGGTTGCTGGCACATCATCATCCATTGGGATTGCAGGGTTACCAGGTGTGAAGCTTGGTGTACCTGTTTGAGTTTTACCTTGGATATCTGTAGATGTTGCAGGGTCAGCAGTTGGTACAACCGGAGTAATCTTAGGTGTGTAGGTTGTTTCAGCAACTGTTCCGTTTGTATCTTTACCTTGAACCTTAACTGGAACCACATCACCTGAGTAAGATTTATCCGTTGGTGTGAAGGTCACAACACCTGTTTCTTTATCGACCGTGAAAGTACCAATTTCTTTACCTTCTGGTGACTTAGCAACTACAGATTCTGCTGGTTGGCCATTTTCATCAAGAAGAGTAATGGTATCTTTGTCAATTGGTGCAACTGGGTCACCTTCAGTGAAGGTTACTGTTCCAGTTTGAACCACACCTTGAGGTGCTTCTGATGTAGCTGGAGTTGCTGTTGGGGTTACTGGAGTCACAGTTGGTGTGTACTTAGCAGTAACTGGAGTACCGTTCTTATCAACACGTTTAACTGTTACGCCTGTACCTTCTCCAGTGAATGATTTTTCTGGAACAAATGTTACGGTTCCGTCTGGAGCAACTGTGTAAGTCCCTTCACCAGGAACGGTCTTCGTAGTTGAGCCATCTTCAAATGTTGCAGGTGTATCATCATCCATTGGAACATTTGGATTACCTGGTGTGAAGGTTGGTGTACCTGTTTGCGTTTGACCTTGTTTGTCAGTAGATGTTGTATCTTCTGCAGTTGGAGTTACTGGTGTTACGGTTGGTGTATAAGTCGCAGAAGCTTTTGTTCCGTTCTTATCTTCACGAACCACTGTTACAGCTGGTGCAGTTCCGACGAATGATTTTTCTGGTACGAAGGTTACTGTTCCATCTGCTGCTACTGTGTAAGTACCAACACCGTCTACAGTCTTAGTCGTTGAGCCATCATCAAATGTTGCTGGAACATCATCGTTCATTGGCACACGGCTATTGCCTTCAGTAAATACAGGTTTACCAGTTTGTGTAGCACCTTGGATATCTGTAGTTTCAACTGGCGTTGCAGTTGGAGTTACTGGTGTCACAGTTGGTGTGTACTTCGCTGTGATTTCAGTACCGTTCTTATCCACGCGTTTCACTGTTACGCCTGTAGCAGTTCCAGTGAATGATTTTTCAGGAACGAAGGTTACTGTTCCATCTGGAGCAACTGTGTAAGTTCCTTCACCATCGATAGTCTTCGTAGTTGAGCCATCTTCGAAGGTCGCTGGTGTATCTTCATCGATTGGAACATTTGGATTTCCTTCGGTGAAGGTTGGTTTACCAGATTGTGTTTGACCTTGGATATCTGTCGATGTTGCATCTTCAGAAGTTGGGACAACTGGAGTAATCTTAGGTGTGTAAGTTGTTTCTACTGTTGTTCCATTAGTATCAGCTGCTTGAACCTTAACTGGAACTACATCACCTGAGTAAGATTTATCTGTTGGTGTGAAAGTAACTACACCTGTGTCTTTATCAACTGTGTATGTACCGATCACATCACCTGCTGGTGATTTCGCTTCTACTGATGCTGCTGGTTGACCATTTTCATCAAGAAGAGTAATGGTATTCTTGTCGATTGGCGCTACTTCATCACCTTCAGTAAAGGTTACAGTTCCAATCTTCACGAACAACCGTTACGGCTGGTGCTTTACCTGTGAATGATTTTTCAGGGACAAAGGTTACAGTTCCGTCTGCTGCTACTGTGTAAGTACCAACGCCATCCACTGTCTTGGTAGTTGAACCATCGTCGAAAGTAGCTGGAACGTCATCGTTCATTGGTACTCGGCTGTCACCTTCAGTAAATTCAGGCTTACCTGTTTGGGTTTGACCTTGTTTACCTGTCGTTTCAACTGGTGTAGCAGTTGGTGTTACTGGTGTCACAGTTGGTGTGTAAGTAGCAGAAGCTTTGGTTCCGTTCTTATCTTCACGAACAACCGACACTGCTGGAGCAGTTCCAACGAATGATTTTTCTGGTACAAATGTAACAGTACCGTCTGCTGCAACTGTGTAAGTACCAACACCATCAACGGTCTTAGTCGTTGAGCCATCGTCAAATGTTGCTGGAACATCATCGTTCATTGGCACACGGCTATCGCCTTCAGTAAATACAGGTTTACCAGTTTGTGTAGCACCTTGGATATCTGTATCTTCACGAACAACCGTTACGGCTGGTGCTTTACCTGTGAATGATTTTTCAGGGACAAAGGTTACAGTTCCGTCTGCTGCTACTGTGTAAGTACCAACACCGTCTACAGTCTTAGTCGTTGAACCATCGTCAAATGTTGCAGCAACATCATCGTTCATTGGAACACGGCTGTCGCCTTCAGTGAATACAGGTTTACCAGTTTGTGTCGCACCTTGAACACCTGATGATTCAGCTGGGGCTGCAGTTGGCGTTACCGGAGTTACAGTTGGTGTGTATGTCGCTGAAGCCTTAGTTCCGTTCATGTCTTCACGAACAACCGTTACAGCCGGTGCAGTTCCGACAAATGATTTCTCAGGAACAAATGTCACTGTGCCATCTGCAGCTACTGTGTAAGTACCTACACCGTCTACAGTCTTCGTAGTTGAACCATCGTCGAAGGTTGCTGGAACATTTTCATTGATGGCTACTGTCTTCTCAACACCATCAATAGTTACTGTTCCACCCTTGAATTCAGGTTTACCAGTTTGTGTAGCACCTTGAATATCTTCTGTTTCAGCTGGAGTTGCTGTCGGTGTTACTGGAACGATTTCAGGCGTGTAAGTTGTGTCCACCTTGATACCGTTTGAGCTTTCAGCTTGAACCTTGGCTGGTGTGACTGCGCCAGTGTATGACTTGTCTGACGGAGTGAAGGTTACTTTTCCAGTTGCTGGATCAATTGAGTAGGTACCGATTTCAGTAGTACCATCGGCAGCATAAGCTGGTGTCGTTGAAACTTCGTTACCATCTTTATCTAGCAATGTGTAGCTATTGTCTTTTATGGTAATAGCTTTATCTTCACCATTTACTTGAACAGTAGTTCCTGCAAAGGTTGGTGTACCGGTTTGAGTTGCACCTTGGATATCTTTTGAAGTTGCAGGGTTTGCAGTTGGAACTGCTGGCACAACAGTTGGTGTGTAGGTCGCATCTGAAGTAATGGTTGCAGTCTTACCATTAGCATTTGTAATAGTAGCAGTTGCCTGAACAGTTACTCCTTTTGCAGTACCGACAAAGTCTTTTTCAGGTGTGAAGGTCACCGCTCCTGTAGTAGGATCGATTGTATAGCTACCTTCACCTGCTACTGTTACAGTTGTTTCATCAGTCGGTTGACCAGTTGCTGGATCCACCAATTTCTTGCTTGTGATTTCAGCAGTCTTATCGTTACTCAAATCAAAGGTTGGTGTTTGGGTTTGAGGAACATTTTGAATATCCGCAGAAACCTTGTCTGTAGGAGTCACTGTGATTGGAGTAACCGTTGGTGTGTACTTAGCTGTCGCTGTCTTAAGGTATTCATCACGAACGGTACCGTCTTTATCTCTTCCGACAGGAGCTGTCACTGATACGGTAACACCTTGAGCTGTACCTGTGAATCCTGGTTCTGGAACAAAGGTTACTTTACCAGTAGCATCGTCAATGCTGTATGTTCCTTCACCTGCTACTGTTACAGAGGTTGCATTGGTTACTTGACCAGTCGCTGGGTCCACCAATTTAGCAGGGTATTCCAAGCTTGGAGTGACAGAGATCTTTTCGCCATTAGCATTCGTTGTAGTTGTGTTAAAAGTAGGTGTACCAGTTTGAGTCGCACCTTGGACATCTGATGAAGTCTTATCTACCCCTTCAATTTCCGTTGGTGTAACTGTTGGGATGTATAGACCGTCCATGGTATTGATGGCAGTATCGACATTGGCTTCATCGGCTGGGAATTTTGTTGACCAACCCGTATCGTAGCCATTGCTGTCTGTACGACGGATAGAGATACCGTCAGCTGTTCCAAGGAAGTGATCTTCGGGAATGAACTCAACATCCACAGAAGTTCCGTTTGAAGTGATCTTGTACTTCCCTTGACCAGCTACAGCATAGTAGCCATCTGCACCAGGTGTTACGACTTGCCCCGTACGGTTATCTATCATTTGTGGAGCTACTGTTTCATCAATTTTTGCTGACTCAGTTAGGCTATAGCCTTGCAAACCTCGAGCAGTAAAGGCTACGGTTGCTGTTTGTTTTGCACCTTGAGGGCCAGTTGTTTCTTTAAATTCCCCTTTTGGTGGGTGAGTGATTTGAGTCTTAAAGTCTTCAACCTCACCAGAGAAAGCCATCCCCGTTGGGCTTTCAATTTGATCAGCATCCTTAGCAATCCGGACACGAACACCTAATTCATTGACACTAGGATCAATATAGGTTTTACTCTTTGTAAATCTTAACGTAGCCGTTCCATCTTGGGTAATGGTTGTTAAATCAGACCGTTCATCTTCATCGAAGGTTCCGTTTTGGTTGAAATCTACCCAACCATAGATGTTAGCTTTTGCTGCTCCATCCGTATGAGCTTCCACTGAAATGGTGTAATTACCTGGACGTGTCCGGTCCATCTTGATCAGCTCATTGGTTTTCCCTTTGAGATCATTTGGAAGTAATTGGTCGATGCCTTCATCCGCAGTGGTCGCCTTGTCATCACCCGTCCAATCAAGCGTATTGTTTTCATCCATATCAGGGCTTAAGTGACCTAGATAAGGTTGGTTTACTTTCTTACCTGTTACACCATCTACAGTTGCAATCGAATGAATCGCCTTCCCGTAAGATGCTGGCGCATCTCCTTCATCAAGTGGGAAGAATCCAAGCATGGCTGATTGTTTACCACTTGAAGCAATGTAAAGACCAACTTCAGAAGCTCCTTTTGTCATAACAAGGGGAACGGCAGAAGGACCTGCAGAAATATTTGGCCCGAAGACCCCTGTTCCGAGGCCTCCAGTTGTTAAATCAGCACTTCCAAAGTACTTCCAAGCAACCGCTTTTTTATCTGGTCCCACTTCATTTGCACGTTTAAGTAAGTTAAGGTTCGTCGAATAGTAATTCGTACCTTCTATATTAAAGGAAGGATTTGGGCCAAATAAATTGTCTGTATCTTGTGGAATAAAGGTTTTAGTAGATGTTCTTCCATATTTATACCACTCCCCAATTTGTTTCCAACCTTCTCCGTTTGTGGTGAAAATAACCGATTCACCAGGGTTAGCGGACTCACCATCTGCCATGACTACAGCAGGTTTTACGGTTTTGCCACGGAAAGTAGCAGAAATTTCAAACTGAACACCAATATTTCCACCGTCAAACTCGGAACTGATGGTTGTTTTTTTAGTGCCAGTATCGATGCCTTCACCTTTTATTTCTGTCCAACGGTTTTGAGCTTCGGCAATAATTTTAGCTTCTTCACCTTTTCCAAATGCATTGTTAGTTCCAGGATTAGTAGTTGTTCCTATATATCCGTTCTTAGCATTTGGGTCATAGGTCGCTTTTTCTGCTTCTGTTGCTCCTCGTTCTTCAAGACGTTTTTTATAAAGTTCTGTCGCTTGGAAGGGTTTTAAGGATTTAACCTTGATCTTGACCACATAGCCAGGCATGATTTCCTTGGTGTAGGTAGAGCCTACTTGAAGGGCCAGATTCCCGCTTGATGTTGTCGTCGTTCCTGTCCAGTTAGCTACATCTCCAAAATCCAACCAAGAGATTTGGCTAGCCAAGTCTGTAGCTTTGATATTTGTTGTAAAGCCAGGTTTTTCAACTTTTGGAGTTGATGTGGCATCTTGGACATCATCTCCGATGAGGTTTGGATCGTTTGGATCCCCAATTGAACGACGACTACGACGTTTACCAGAAGTTTGTGCTGTCTCTTCAGTGGCTAGTGTATTGTTTGCTGTTACACCTTGTCCAGCTGAAAAAGTTGTTTCTTCTTTCTTATCTGCACTTGTTGAAGCTGCTTCTACTGCCATGATTCCTGGTGTAGTTGCTTCTAATTTTGGTGTTGCAGCTGTTGATGTTTCTGGTGCAGTTGAGGCAGCAGATGTTGCTGTGCTCGTGCTTGAAGCGGCACTTGTAGACGCTGCGGCAGTTGATGTAGCTGGTGCAGTGATTGCTGCGTTTGCATCATAAGTTGATGTCGTTGCAGCTGTTGATGCCGCTGAAGTAGCTGTTGAAGTAGCTGTTGATGTTGCGGTCGCTTCTGACGCTGTTGCAACTGCTGCTACATTTTCACTTGTCGTGTCTGTCTTTTCTTCTGCGGCTGCACTTGCGGCTGTCCCAACCATGACAAGTGTTCCCAAAAGTACTGAGCAAACACCCACATTCAGTTTACGAATTGAGAATCTGCTAATACGATCATTAAATAAGTCTTTCCCCATCTAATGGACCTCCATAATTATCTATAAATTAACATTCTTTTTAAAATTGTTTAGTTTTTCCAAACCTTATCTATTTTAACAAAACCCGAACGATTTTCAAAATGTTTTGACTCAAAAATGAGTAAAAATTTTTAGCTGAAATTGTTTTAATTCTGAAAGGATTTCACCCATAGATCAGGGCATCAAAAAACTTTGATTTATCACTAAATCGCAAGATCAAACTTCAACTGTGGCTTCACTGGATCATAATCGACCAGTTCAAAATCTTCTGGTTTGATGTCAAAGAAATTGGTCCCGTCTGGCACATTCAAGGCCAAGCGCGGTTGGCAATCAGAGGGCTCGCGACGGAGCAATTCTTCTGCTTGTTCAAATTGGTTGTCATAGATATGAAGGTTGTTAATGAAATAAAAGAACTTCCCAACCTTCCAGCCAAAGTGTTTAGCAATCATCATCTGTAGGGCTACATACTGCATGGCATTGATATGGTGAGCCACTAACATATCATTCGAACGCTGGGTCAGGGTCGCATCTAGATAGATCTCCCCATCCACGCGCCGTACGTCAAACATGGTCTGAAAAGCACAGGGCAAGAGTCCGTCTGTCTCCTCAAAGGCATCATAATCCCAGAGCGAGATGATATTGCGGCGATTCCAAGGATTGGCTTCTAATTGCTTGAGGATTTTATTCGTAATGTCATGCTTTTTGACGACAGCTCCATAGCGCTGACCGATTGTCCGGCTATCTCCCACTTCCCAGTCATTCCAGTAGTGGACATTGTACTTGTCTTCTAAAAGGTCTAAGCTATTCGACTGATCCTGGTAGATCCAGAGCATTTCTTTGATAGCTGATTTAATCGCGATGGGACGAAGGGTGGTGATAGGAAACTCGCCTTTTGCAAGGTCGAATTCCATAAAGGCTCCCGTGATGTACTTGGAGTTGGCCGTTCTACCATCCTTGTACTTAGGACGCGCCTGCTCTGACCAGACTCCTTCTTCCATGATTTTTCGAATGTTTTCTTTAAAAATTGTATCTGCTTTTGTCATATACTCTCCTTGAATCCAGTTTTGTCTTCATTATATCACAGGAGACAGAAAAAAAGGAGATCCCAGCACGAGCCAGATCTCCATTTCATCTTATTGTAATACAAGGGATGCAGCACCAATCACACCGGCGTCATTTCCCAAAGTAGCAAGTGCCAATTGAGTAGATTCACGCACTTGTGGGAATGAGTTTTCTTCAAAGACCTTGCGCACACCATCCAAGAGGAAGTCTCCAGCAGCGGAAACCCCACCACCGATAACAATCTTAGACGGGTTCAAGGTTGAACCGATGTTGGCAGCAGCAAGTCCAAGGTAACGTGAGAAGTTCTTGTAGACGATCAAAGCAAGAGCATCGCCTTCTTTTGCCAGGTCAAAGACCGTTTTAGCCGTTACTTCTTCTCCGTTGTCGATCAAGACTTTCAATTGAGAGTCCCCTTCGTACTCATCTGCGTAACGACGAGTCAAGTTGACGATACCAGTTGCTGAGGCAACCGTTTCAAGACAACCTTTTTTACCACAGGTACATTGGATTGGATCATCAAAGTCAACCGTGATGTGACCAAGCTCACCAGCAGCTCCACGCACACCGTGCAAGAGACGACCTTCAGCGACGATCCCACCGCCGACACCTGTACCAAGTGTCATGAAGACAACATCTGGTTGGTTTTCACCAGCTCCTTTCCAACGTTCACCCAAGGCAGCAACATTGGCATCATTATCGATAAAGAATGGAATATGAAGGGCACTTTCGATCTTTTCTTTGACTGGTTGAAGGGTCTTCCAGTTCAAGTTGTAGGCACCGATAACTGTACCTTTTTCACGGTCAACGACACCAGGTGAACCCATTCCAATTCCTTGGAACTCAGAAGCATCAAGCCCAAGCATCTTCAAACGATGCGCGATCGATTCGATCATATCCTCTACAATATGACTTCCTTCATCCAAAATATTTGTTTTAATAGACCATTTTTCTTGAACTTCACCATCTAAAGTGAGGATAGCAAACTTGATGGAAGTTCCTCCAAGGTCAATACCGATAATTTTTTTAGACATCTTTAACTCCTTTCAAACTTGTAAACACTTACAGTTCTATTATATCAGACTTTTTATCAAACGCAAAGGTTTGCACGTAACTTTTCTTAACTTTTTAACAAGAGACTAAAGGATTGCAATCCTAAAATGAGGAAAATCAAGCCAATAATATTTAAAAGAAAGACACTTATCGAGAGTGGGCTAACGATTAAGAATAAACCTATGAAGAGCTGTAGCAAGGCAAAGAAAATATAACGCTTGGACAGTTCCTCAACCTTCCTCGAGTAGAAATTGGCTTTTCGGAAGTTCAAAATCGAACGGTAGATCAGCCAAATTCCTAAAGTGACTGGAAAGACAATCGGCAAGGTCTTGTAGCCATAAAGCAGTAAGTAGACCGCAAAAACCAAGGCGACCATACTGTGAAAGAGCTGTTGTTGCTGAATGATACCAGCTTGGCGCAATCGGTAATAGCGTGAAAAACGCGAAAGGGAAATTAAAAAGAAGCCACAAGAAATCAACCAGCTAAATGAGCCAATGTGCTCAATCGGATTGATAAACAAGACGATACCGATAATGGTAAAAATAGTGGCTGAAATCCCAAGGGATATCCGGTTCAATTGATTCATAGTGCCTCCTTATTCATCTAATTCGCTCAGGTATTCATAGCGATCGTACTTTTCAAGCAATCGCTCATTTTCCTGATCAAATTCCTTTTGAAGGGCTGACAATTTGCCAAAGTCAGAGCCGTTTTCATTCATCTCCACTTCAATCTCTGCGATCCGATTTTCAATGGCTTCGATATCTGCTTCAATACTCGCCCACTCTTGCTTTTCCATATAGCTCATGCGCTTCTTCTCTTCTTTTGGCTTGACAGGTTTCTCTTTTTCAACCTTGTGACTGGCCGTTACTTGAGCTGCTTCAAAGGCTTTCTCATCCAGATAATCCGTATAATTGCCAAAGAACTCCCGAATGCCCCCATTTTCAAAAGCCAGGATCTTGCTTGCCACCTTGTCTAGGAAATAGCGGTCGTGGCTAACGGTAATGACGGGACCTCCAAAGTTTTGAAGAAAGTTTTCCAAAACCGTCAAGGTAGCGATATCCAAGTCATTGGTTGGCTCATCGAGGAGAAGCACATTGGGTTTTTCAATCAAGAGTTTTAAAAGAAAAAGGCGCTTCTTCTCCCCACCGGAGAGTTTTTCAATCAAGGTTCCGTGCATAGAACGTGGGAAGAGAAATTGCTCCAAGAGATCTGCAATTGATGTCGTCCCAACGGTCGTCTTCACTTCCTCAGCAACTTCCTGGAGGAAATTAATCACGCGCTTGCTCTCATCCAAACCATCGATTTGTTGTGAGAAATAAGCCACCCGCACGGTTTCTCCGATGATGACTTGCCCTGACTGAGGATGGAGTCGCTCAGCGATCAAATTGAGTAAGGTGGACTTGCCGACACCATTATCCCCAACGATCCCGATGCGGTCCTTATTTTGCACCAAAAGGTTAAAGTCCTGTAAAATCGGCTTGTTTTCAAAAGCAAAACTCACATCTTTAAACTCGATGACTTTCTTTCCGATCCTGCTAGTCTCAAAGTTCATCTCCAAATCCGTCTGGTTGCTTTGACCAGACAAGTCTTGCTTGAGATCATGGAATCGATTGATCCGCGCCTGTTGCTTGGTCGCACGCGCCTGGGGTTGCCGCCGCATCCAGGTTAACTCCTGCTTATAGAGTTGCTGCTTCTTATGAAGAAGTGCTGCATCACGCTCATCTTGCTCAGCCTTTAAGCGGACATAATCCTGGTAATTGCCTTGATACTCGATCAAGCTAGCTCGATCCAACTCAAAGATCCGTGTCGAGATATTATCCAAGAAATAGCGATCGTGGGTAATGAAAAGCACCGTTTTCTTAGAATTCTTCAAGAAATTAGTCAACCATTCGATGGTATCAATGTCCAGGTGGTTGGTTGGCTCATCGAGTAATAGCAGGTCGTGATGAGACAGCAAAACTTGTGCCAATTGCACCCGACGACGCAAGCCCCCAGATAGATCCCCAACTTTGGCATTCAAATCTTCAATCCCAAGTTTGGAAAGGACTGTCTTGACCTGACTCTCGATTTCCCAAGCATTGAGCGAATCCATCTCCGCCATGACCTTTTCAAGACGGGCTTGATTCTCTTCTCGGTAATCCGCCATCAAGTATTCATAATCACGAATGAGCTGCATTTCACGTAAATCACTAGATAGCACCGTATCCAGAACCGTCTTTTGATCATCAAAATCAGGTTCCTGCGTCAAGTAGCCAATCGTATAATCACTCTTGGCAGAAAAAGGACTCACATCTCCATCAAAGCCAGAGCGACCTGACAATACATCTAACAGCGTGGTTTTTCCAGTCCCATTGACCCCGATCAATCCGATCCGATCCAAGTCGTGAATGATAAAGGAAATCTCACGAAAGACGGTCTTATCTCCGACAGATTTGGTTAATTTATCGACAATAAAATCGCTCATTTTTCCTCCTCTTTTGCTTGCTGGATATAGGCGATGATGGCCTCTTTCTCATTGGCCAGTTCCCCATCGACAATGGCATATTCAATTTTTGTCAAAATCTCTCCCAAGGCTGGACCTGGTTGAAAGCCGTAGTCTTTGATCAGCATACCGCCATTGACCACCACTTCATGCTTATCATGAATGGTCAAGCTATCATAGACGCGCTCGATGGCCATATAATCCACACTCAAGGCATACGCTTCACGGAGCTCTTCAGCTAGTAGCAACAAACGCTTGTCATACTTGTAACATGCACGCTTGTCTAGACTTCCTTTTTCTCTAAGCTTAAGAATCTCCACGATCTGCTCCACCGTCTTGGCAAAGTCTCTTGAGGTCTTCCATTTCTTAAAGAATTTTGGAATGTCTTGGATGTCTAGTGCTAAAACCAGAGCAGCCCAAGCTTGCTCAGAAGTTGAAAAGGTAAATTCAATTTCTATGTCAAACAAACGCTCAAGTGCTTCTTTACGATCCTTCATTTCTGGTAGATAGTGATAGGCTTTGCTTGCAAGCATGGCCTCCAAGCCTTGTCTCCAATATGGAGAAAGTAAGAGCTTATCGAACTCGATGAAAGTGCGCTCAACAGAGATTTTCTCTAGCAAAGGAGCACACTCCTTCATAGCATCAAAGGTTGCTGCTTCTAATTCAAAGCCAAGACTGGCTTGAAAACGAAAGCCTCGCATGATGCGGAGCGCATCTTCATGAAAGCGTTCATGAGGAAGTCCAACGGCCCGAAGGACCTTGTTTTCTAAATCTTCTAACCCCTGAAAGAGGTCAACAATCTCTCCTTTTTCATTTAAGGCAAAGGCATTGACGGTGAAATCGCGGCGCTTCAGATCTTCTTCTAGTGAGCGGACAAAAGACACGGAACTTGGACGGCGATAATCGACATAGACATCCTCTGTCCGGAAGGTCGTAATTTCATATTCTTGACCATTTTCAAGAACCAAGACGGTCCCGTGTTCGATACCGATATCTACTGTTCGATCAAAAATCGCCTTGGTTTCCTCTGGATAAGAGGAGGAAGCGATATCGACATCGTGAATCGGACGATCCAAGAGAGCATCTCGGACAGATCCTCCCACAAAATAGGCCTCAAAACCAGCTGCTTTAATCTTCTCTAATATTGGTAAAGCCTCCTGAAACTCAGAAGGCATCTTTTTTAATCTCATAGTAAGTGTTCCAAACCATAGACAAGCTCATGACGCTTGACAACTTCTTTAATCCCTAGATTTACTCCTGTCATGAAGGAAACACGATCATAGGAATCATGACGGAGAGTCAAGCCTTCACCTTGGCTACCAAAAATCACCTCTTGGTGAGCCACTAGGCCAGGCAATCGAACAGAATGGATGCGCATCCCTTCAAAATCTGCCCCTCTTGCTCCAGACATCAACTCTTCTTCATCTGCTGCACCTTGCTGGATTTTTTTGCGCTTCTCAGAGATCAGCTCAGCTGTCTTAATCGCTGTTCCACTCGGTGCATCTTTCTTCTTATCATGGTGCAATTCGACGATTTCCACATTTGGGAAATACTTGGCCGCTTGCGCTGCAAATTGCATCAAGAGCACAGCTCCAATAGCAAAGTTCGGAGCAATCAAGCCACCCAAATCCTTTTCACGAGAAAGCTCTGTCAATTCTTGAATCTGCTCAGGTGTAAAGCCAGTTGTCCCTACAACAGGAGCAAAGCCATTTTCAATTGCAAAGCGAGTATTCTCGTAAGCAACCTTTGGCATGGTAAAGTCCACCCAAACATCTGCCTTTAGACCTACGACATCTTCTTTGCGGTTAAAGACGGGGGCCCCTGCAACCTCTGTCTCATCAGTAAATGGATCGATCAAGCCAGCTAGTTCTAGCTCAGGATCTTCAGAAACCATCTGATAGGCTGCCTGCCCCATTTTCCCCTTGAAACCTGCAATAATGACTTTAATTGACATAGAATTCTCCTTAAACGATAGGGATATACCCAACTGCTAAGCTATGGTCACCTAAGTGCGTCCCAATCACGCCTCCAAAGGTAGCAAAAGGAATTTCTCCCTCTACCCCTTCAGCCACCAACATCTGACGAAGCGCTTCGGCTTTTTCAGGTACATTAGCATGGATGATAAAGACTTGGTAATGACCTCCGGTGAGTCCTTCATCAACGATTTCCACCAAGCGTTTCATGGCTTTCTTTTCCGTACGGACTTTTTCAAAAACTTCGATGACACCTTGGTCATTAAAGTGAAGGATCGGCTTGATACTCAAGAGATTGCCAATGATGGCAGCGCCATTTGACAGGCGTCCCCCCTTGACCAAGTGATTCAAATCATCGACCATAATATAGGCAGTGGTCCCATCAATCTGGTGTTGGACATTGGCCACAATCTCATCAAACAAACGACCTTCACCAGCCCATTTCAAGCAATCTTCTACCATCATTCCTAATGGAGCGCTAGTGATTTTTGAGTCAGGAAATTCGACGGTCAAGCCTTCAAATTCGTCCTTCAAATATTGGATATTTTGGTAGAATCCGGAGATGCCTGATGACAAGAAGAGACCTAGAGCATGCGTATAACCTTTAGCTGTCAAACCAGATAAGAGTTCTTCTAACGCTGCCACACTCGGTTGGCTAGTCTTTGGTAATTCCTTAGACGCAGCCATCTTTTGGTAGAACTCGTCGTGTGTCAGATTCTTCCCTTCCACATAGGATTCTCCATCGATATAGATCGGAATGTCTAAAATAAATAAGTCGTCGTGATGGAGAAGGTGCTGCGGTAAATAGGCAGACGAATCTGTAATCACTGCTAATTTCATTGATTAAAACTCCAAATTAATACCCGGTAAATCAAGGGCAATTTCTGTAACTTCATAAGTCAAACGGTTGAGCATATCCAAGCAAGGACGAGCCAATTCTTCCACTTCATCTTTGCTGAATTCGCTTGGTTCATTGACATAACGACCAAACAAGTGGTTAATTTGAGTGATAGTTCCACTGATCACAAAACCGTCAAATACAATCATGTAGCTCAAAATCACAATCAAAGACGTTGTGTTTTGTTGTTGATCACGATTGATTAATTGAAAGTTTACATCTACTTTTGTTTCGGGAATGCCATTTTCTTTTTCCCACTCAAAATTACGAGCGTCATAGTGGTATTGGCTGACAAATTCTTTTTCACGTTGAATATCCATTTTTATTCTCCTAAAAATATGCGTTATGCTTATTATACCATAATTCGGCTCAAGATACCAATGTAGAATGAGGTGAATTTTTCGCTAGTACAAGAAGAAAAGTCCGGGGAAGTCTGGCCATTTTTTAGACAGAGGATAACTATTTCTGATCAATTATTAGCTTTTTTTGGCTTATTATCCTTTTGTCATGCTCGAAAAAACAAGATAAAGGCTTTTGAATGACGATTAGTCATAATAATACCAACCGCCATCCCTATAAATTCTTACCGGTTGCATCTCATAAATTCCAAATTCCTTTGGTGTGCTGTTAGCATTATCTAAAGAAAAACCAACCATGAATTTCGTTTGTTTATTCTGATTCACCCTTCCTCTCAGTGTTAACATATAGCCACCACCATGAGGTGTCCCATTGCCTACCTGACCAACTTCCATACTATCCCAATCAAACTGGACACTATCAACTTTCGGGCTCATCGATTTTACAAAATCGGCCATATCTTTTTCGTGTTCCTTTAAATAAGCTAGTTGCTTCTCTCTAGCGCTAAGTTGCTTACTTGGGTGCGTGTCATTTGAAAAGATATTTTGTTTTTGACTAGCGATAATCACACCTCCTGCTAATACAGAAGTGATGGCTAAAAGAATGACCAATTTCCCTTTTTTCATGATCCGTCCTCCTTGAAAAGGAAAAGTTATAATAATTATATCGAAATCTATAGAGATAAGCAACTTCATCACTAGTTGGTGTTTTTGCGCAGTAAAAAAGGTTGGGCATTCCCAACCTTTTCGTCATGATTAGTTTTTAGGTTTGCGAAGCAATCCGAACAAGATACCACTTACGACTGCACCGATCAATACGAACAAGATGTAAAGAAGCGGATTTGAAGTAAGGGCAATAACGAAGATTCCTCCGTGAGGAGCCATAAGTTTCAATCCTGCGAGACCAACAAGGGCACCTGTCAAAGATGAACCTACGATGAAGCTTGGAATCGCACGCGCTGGGTCAGCTGCACCAAATGGAATGGCACCTTCTGTGATGAAGGAAAGTCCCATAACAATGTTAGTCAAACCAGAATCGCGTTCTTCTTTAGTAAATTTATCTTTGAACAAGACTGTAGCTACGAATACTGCCAATGGAGGAACCATACCAGCTGCCATAACGGCCGCCATAACAGTAGAACCACCACCAGAAAGAGCTGAAGCTGTCAAAGTACCTGTACCAAATACATAAGCTGCTTTGTTAACTGGTCCACCCATATCGACAGCCATCATACCACCGACAAGAAGACCAAGAAGAACTGCTGAACTTCCTCCAAGATTTGTAAGGAAAGTATTCATTCCAGTATTAATTGCTGACATTGGAATGTTCAATACAAACATAATTGCTGCGGTAAGTCCAACACCAAGCAATGGCAAGAGAAGAATTGAACGGATACCGTCTAGTGAACGTGGAAGGCCTGCAAGAACCTTACGAAGAACAAGAATCACTCCACCTGCAAGGAAACCACCAACCAAGGCTCCAAGGAAACCGGAACTTTGCGCGGCAGGAATAGTTGCTTTAGTAGCTCCGTATGCAACATTTCCAAGGGCTGCACCACTATCAGCAATAGCACCAGCTACAAAACCAGCAACCAAACCTGGTTTTTCTGCAATAGAGAATCCAATAAATCCAGCTAGAATTGGCAACATGAAACCAAAGGCAGCTTTACCGGCAGTCATGAAGTAAGCAGCAGGCTGGTTATAAGAACCAAGTTGTTTCAAAGACTCAAGGTCAGTTGGCACACCCATGATTTGGTCAATCAAGAAGGCAAGGGCGATCAAGATCCCACCACCGATAACGAATGGAAGCATTTGAGAAACTCCACTCATCAAGTGTTTGTAGAAGGCTCCACCCAAGCTCAATTTTTCTTGGCTAGCGCTAGCTTCTGCTGCATTTTCAGCGTGGAAGACATCTGCTTTACCATCTAAGATGGTTTGGATCAATTCTTCTGTCTGACGGATACCGGCTGCGACTGGTTTAGAGATCAATTTTTTGCCATTGAAACGAGCTGTTTCAACTGCTTTATCCGCTGCAATGATGACTCCTTCAGCTTTGGCGATTTCTTCTGCTGTCAAGCGGTTGCCGACACCGGATGCACCGTTTGTTTCAACACGGACTGTAACACCCATTTCTTCACCTTTTTTGATGAGGGCTTCTTCCGCCATGTAAGTGTGGGCGATACCAGTTGTACATGCTGTAACGGCAACAATGAGAGGTTTGTCAGATGAAGCTGCTTCTTTTACAGCTTCTGCTTTTTTCGCTTCTTCAGCTGCAGCTACTTGCTCTTCTGCATCAAAGGCTGCGATCACTTGATCAGGAGTGCTTGCTTGGCGAAGTTTATCCGCAAATCCTGGTTTCATCAAGTACTTAGACAATTCAGCAAGGGCTGCCAAGTGAGTGTCGTTTGCTCCTTCTGGAGCAGCGATCATGAAGAACAAGTCAGTCGGTTGCCCATCAAGTGAGGCGTAGTCAACACCTTTGTTTGATTTTGCAAACAAGACCGTTGCTTCTTTGACAGCTTCATTTTTGCTGTGCGGCATAGCAATTCCGTCACCCAAACCAGTTGAAGTTTGTGCTTCACGGTTCATAATCCCAGCTTTGAAAGTTTCAAAATCTGTCACCACACCATTGTCAAGGAGCGATTGGACCATTTCATTGATCACGCCCTCTTTATCTGTTGCTTGAAGATCAAACAACATCACGTTTTTATTTAAAACGTCTTGAATTTTCATAGTTTTTCTACCTCTACTTTTTCATAAGTTTCTTTAATATAGTCCGCTGTCGCCAAATCATCTGAGAAGGTGGTCGCTGTGCCACAAGCCACTCCCCATTTGAAAGCTTCGATGACGTCTCCTGTCGTTGCGAGCTTCCCAGTGAAGCCAGCTACCATAGAATCGCCAGCTCCGACTGAATTCTTCACTTGCCCTTTGATTGGTTTTGCGAAGTAAGTGCCACTTGGACTGACAAGGAGAGCACCATCACCCGCCATGGAAATAATGACGTTTTGTGCTCCTTTGGCCAAGATTTCTTTGGCATAGCGTTCGATTTCTGGCAATTCCGTCAAGGTAACGCCAAAAATAGCTCCCAACTCATGGTTGTTTGGTTTGACCAATTGGGGATTGAACTCCAAGGAATCAATCAAGGTTTGCCCTTCAAAGTCGCAAACCACTTGCGCACCTGTCACACGAGTTGCTGCGATCAATTCTTTGTAAATGGCATTGCCAAGTGAAGATGGGGCAGATCCTGCAAAGACTACCACATCATCCGCTGTTAAGCTCGATAGGATGCTGAGCAATTCTTGCAACTGCGCTTCCGTCACTTCTGGGCCATTCCCATTGATTTCTGTTTCCTCATCAGCTTTGATCTTGACATTGATCCGTGTATCTTGGTCCACTGTCACAAAGTTGGTTGAAATGGCTTCACTAGTCAGTACGTTTTCAATGAAGCGTCCTGTGAAACCACCGATAAATCCTGTCGCCGTGTTCTCGATATCGAGACGCTTCAAGACACGACTGACATTGATCCCCTTACCACCGGCGAATTTATCTTCCGAAGCCATCCGGTTGACGGCCCCGGTCTCTACATGATCGAGACGAACAATATAGTCAATGGCTGGATTAAGTGTTACTGTATAAATCAAACCTCTATAACCTCCGTTTTTTCTTTTAAAACCTTTAATCGTTGCGGTTCACATTGATTGGTGATAATCATGGCTCGCTTGATCGGAGCCACTTTGACAAAAGACGTCACCCCAATTTTTGAATCATCCGCTAGGATATAGGTTTTTTTTGCATTTTCGATAATAGCACGCTTGACAGATCCTTCTTCCAGGTCTGGAGTGCTGTAAAATTCATCATCGATTCCATTCATTCCAAGAAAGGCCTTGTCAAAATTCAACTGACCGATTTGATTGAGCGCGATCCCTCCGATACTAGCATCTGTAGAAGATTTTACCTTCCCACCGATGATGACCGTCGGAACATTTCGCTCGACCAACTTGGTCGCATGGTGAATCGAATTGGTCACCACAGTTACCGTTGGATTGACAATTTCTTGTACCAAGAGTTCATTAGTCGTCCCAGCATCGATAAAGATGACATCATGATCTTTGATCAACTCCGCTGCTTTTACCGCAATTTTTGACTTAACTTGAATGTTTTTGATAGATTTTTCTTTATTACTTTCTTCCTCTTGAAGAAAATGCAGGCTTTCCGCACCGCCGTGAACCCGGCGAAGTTTGCTTTCAGCTTCTAGCTCATCCAAGTCTCGCCGAACGGTTGATTCAGACGTTCCCAGCTCTTGTACAAGGGTTTCCAAGGAAACAAATTTTTCCTTTAATACCTTTTCGAGGATAAATTGTTTTCGTTCAGACTTGAGCATTTCTCCTCCTTTTGCAATCGATTACAAAAACCATTATACTCTTTCTTCAAAAAATGTCAACATTTTTTTATCAATTTCTATCACTTTCTTTCAAAAATTCCAAAAAAGTACAAAAAAAGAGCAGGAAAGAACTCATTTTGTTAAAAGAGTTCTTGTCCCACTCTCATAAATTTTCTTTTAAAGATTTTAAGCAATAAAGTGTCTAAGTATCCACTCTATTCTCAATATGTCTTAATCATTATTTGAAGATTGTTTCTTTTTCTTGAAACCAAACAATCCAGCAAGTAACCCAACGACTACACCTGTTGTTGCTGCTGCATATTTGGAAGAATCTGCACTTGCCACAGCTTGGCTGTTTTCTTTTTTAGGTTTGATCTCTTCTACTTTGGCTTCTTGTTTTGGAGCTGGAGTAGCTGTTGGTGCTTGCACTTGTGGACTATTGGTAGTTGTTGGAAGAACCGTTGGTCTATCCGAGAAAGTTGTTGGATTGCTTGAGCGGATATCCATTGGCATATCTGCTGCTTCTAAAATAGCTGGATCCATTCGTGACGCTAGATCTTCATATTGGGAATTCAACAGTTCCACGACACTTTGATAAGATTGCAGGATTGTGAATTCTGCTTCCAATTTTTCTTTTTTATTCTCTAAATTAGCCACAGCAGCTGATAAAACAGATTGGGCTTTGACCAATAATTCTGGAGCATTTTTAAAGTCAGAAAGACGTTTTTCAGCAGCAACCAGGCGCTCTTGCGCCGCCTTCAAGCCCTCATGCGCTTCTTGAACGACTTGGGCTTTTTCTGCTTCTTCAGCTTTTAAAAGATCTAATTTCTCACGCGCAGCCGCTAACAAATCCTTCGCTTTTTGAAGGGCTGCTTCTTTTGGCTGGATAGCTGCTTCAATCCGACCTCGAGATACATCAAGAGTCGCCTTCGCCTTTTCAACCGCATGGTCCTTGCTAACAAGAAGAATTTTGTAATTTTGGATGGTCTTTTGGACATTGGCCATCTCTACTGCCACGTTTGAATTAGCATGGCGGGCATCTTCTAACTTGCCTTGCAGGATAATGATTTGAGACTCTTGATTGGCCTTGTCTAACTTGAGATTAGCGACTTCATCAGATTTTGCTTTCACATCTGATCTTGTCGTCGTTGCGCCAGCTCCCTGACGCAATTGGTAAGCGAGTGCACTGGTTGACACTGCTGAATGGACCGGACTATGTAAGAAAGCTGCTTCTGACATAGCATTGCTTGGGTCATAAGCGACTGATAAAGCTGTCGCTTTGTTGTCTACCATTTGGAGGTAGTGACCAACCTTCGCAAAGGCCTCAGCCCCAATTTTCATATAAATGTCATTGGCATCGATTTGTGTTTCGTCTGTTGGTAGACCATATTGAGCCGCTACTTCCTGATAAGCCGCTTTTTCATTGTACCAAAAGTCAACCGCACCAGCAGGTGAGAAGCCATAAGCGATGTTCTCGTTTGGCAAATACTTAAACATATGCCAGTTGGCTTTTTTGAAGTATTCCAACTGTACTTGACTGGCTGGAAGGGAATAGGGATCCAGTTCCAATTCAGGCAAGCCGGCATTGCGACGATAAGCGTTGATAGCATCAGCAATTTCAAGTGCTCGGAGGTTAGCTTGCAAGGATCCAGACTCTCCAACCGTTAAGCCGTCTTCTTCACGACCACGTTTGTAGAGGGCTAAAGCGCTCGCTGCAGCTTCATTGCCATTGTCTGCTAAGTGTTGCAAATAACCTTCATAAGTCGCTTGACTCAACTGAACTGGGCTATTGGCCGCTGCTTGTTCTAAGGCTGCCAATTCTGCTTCCTTGGTAGCGATGACCGCTTTCAAATCTGTTAGACGCGTTTGAGCCAGTTGAATGTCGTTCTCAATTTGAGCCACAGTATCTGAGCCAGTTTGCTGACTCGCTTGCAAGGTTGCAAGATGATTCTGAGATTCTCGGATACTTTGCTCGACTTGACTTTGCTCCAACAAAGCCTGGTTGAGTACATTCTCATCATTTGAAATCGGTGCTTTGGCTTGGTTCAATTCATTTTGTGCTACATCGACCAAAGATTCCTGAGCAGTAACCTGATTTTCCTGTTGACGAACAGCCTCTACGACTTGGTCATGAGCAGCTTCTGCTTCTCGAACCTTATTTTCTTCAATAGTCACATAGGCTTGAGCCACCTTGACGTCATTTTCTGCATTCTGAACTTGGGCATCCGAAGTCGTTGCGATGAGGTTTTCCGCATCCGTCACTTCTGCTTTCTTTTCTTCCAGTTCTTGTCCAGCAGCCTTGACTTCTGTTTGAGCATCGATCACTTTTTGCTCTTGGTAGTGGACATCTTTCACCACTTGCCCTTTTTGAGCTGTGATTTGCTTCAACTCATCAACTGTAATTGGTTTTTCAACTACTTCCGTGCTGTTGGTTTCTGGATTTTCATTTTGCTTGACCTCTTCGGCATTTGCTTTGTGATGAAACATACCAGATAGGACTGTTGTTGCAGCAATCCCAGTCGTGAAAACCGATTTTCCTAATTTCTTTCCCATTAAACTCACCCCCAAAACTTAATCATTTTCTTGAAGTTTCTCTACCCCTTAGCATACCACATTTTGTTACCAATAACTAGTAGGTTTTAAAAGTTTTTTTCATAAATTTTTGAGGCAAAAGAAAAACAGCTGACGCTGTTAGTCTTCTTGTTTAATTTGTTCCAACATCTTCTCTTCTTCTGCTGTCAACTCATAGTTTTCTAGCAAGTCTGGACGACGTTCTAAGGTCTTTTTCAAACTCTGATAGAGGCGCCACTGACGGATATTTTCATGATGGCCACTCATAAGAACATCTGGAACTGTCATTCCTCTGTATTCATAAGGCCGGGTGTATTGAGGATACTCTAAGAGACCAGAGGAGAAACTGTCATCCTGGTGACTGGATTCTTTTCCGATCACCTCTGGAATCAAGCGGACTGTCGCATCAATCATGGTCATGGCTGCTAGCTCACCGCCCGTTAGAACATAATCTCCCAGAGAAATCTCATCTGTCACCAAGGTCTTGATCCGTTCATCGTAGCCTTCATAGTGGCCACAGATAAAGATCAATTCCTCTTCCTGAGCTAATTCTTCAGCATAGGCTTGGTCAAAAGTCCGACCAGCAGGGTCCAGTAAGATCACGCGTGGATTCTTCTTCTCAATGGCATCAAAGGCATCAAAAATCGGTTGAGCTCGTAGAAGCATGCCTTGCCCACCCCCATAGGGTTCATCGTCCACATGGCGCGCTTTCTCCGCATTTTCACGGAAATTATGGTAGTTGATCTCGAGAAGTCCCTTTTCACGCGCCTTGCCGACGATAGAATGCTCCAAAGGCGAAAACATCTCTGGAAAGAGGGTTAAAATATCAATCTTCATCGTCTAACCCTTCTAAGATGTCTACATCCACACGATTTCCAGGGATATCGATATTTAAGACGACTGGTGGGATATAAGGCAAGAGAAGATCTCGTTTGCCTTTTCGTTTCACGACCCAGACATCATTGGCACCTGGTTGCAGGATTTCCTTGATCTGACCGATTAGCTGGTCATTTTCATAAACATCAAGGCCGATGATCTCATGGTAATAAAACTCGCCATCCTCCAAATCTGTCAAGTCTTCTTCTGCAACCTTGAGGCTAAATCCTTTGAATTTCTCGATGGCATTGATATGGTACATATCCTTAAACTTGATGATATCGAAGTTCTTGTGCTTGCGGTGACTGGCAATGGTCACCGTTTGGACAAACTGATCCTTCTCATCAAAGATAGCCAACTCTGCTCCCTTTTTAAAGCGCTCATCCGCAAAGTCTGTCACAGACAAGACCCGCATCTCTCCTTGTAATCCTTGGGTATTAACAATTTTCCCAACGTTAAAGTAATTCATTTTATTCACTACATTTCTCTTTTAATTAATTTATCTCTACAGTTCTCTAATAAGAGCTGCAATTTTTTCCGATTCTGACCAGTGTAGATAGTGGTGGTTTCCACCTAGAATGAGTTTTGTATTAGAATTCCAATATTCTGAATCTCTGTACTCTTTTTCTCTATACGCCTGACAAAATACGAAAACAGGAATATTATCTGCTAAGGACAAACTATCAAAATCTTCAGCGGTAATAGTTACAGATATCTGAAATCCAGGAACTTGCTTTTCCAATTCTAAACCCTTTTCTTCCATCAATTCCCAAATCAGTCTATCAGTTTCAGGTTCAAATGTTGCTTGAGTTAGTCCCTTAAAATAATTTTCCGGACCACATTCTTCAATCATCCTCATTTGCTCTTCCATTTCTGGATAAGGATTTTTTGAAAAATCAGCAAACATTATTTTTTTTGTTGTTGGTTCAATTGCTATCAAAGCTTGACACTTAATTGGTTTACTCATTAACTTTAAAGCCAAAACACCACTTAAACTATGAACACAAAGTATGTAATCAGAAATTTCCAACCCTTTCAGGATTTCGAATACCGCTTCAACAAGATTATCCAAATTAAATCCTGTTTGACTATGAATCGGACTCCTACCTGTATTCGGAAAATCAATCGTTAAGTAACCTATTGAAGAAGGAAGTTTTTCAAGTATTGGTAGAAAATTTTCATAACTCGGTATCAAACCAGCACCATTTAAACAAACTAGTACTTTATTTCTCTTTTCATAAGTAACAGAGAGACAACCAATCTTTGTAGTTACTTCAAATCGGTTCATATCAAAACAACCCTTTCTAAACAACAATTCACTTAACATTCTTAGGTTTTATTTTATCACGTTCAAGGGATTTTCTCAAATGGACTTATCTGCTAAAAACTGCTCCAAATCCCGTTCGTGCTGGTATTTTACGGCTGCTGTTTTATCTTTTTCAAAGATAGTTTTAGTAAGGTCAATCTCATTGATGGCCGCGATAGCAACCGTGTAGTGAATGATATCAGCCAGTTCTTTAGCCAATTCCTCATTTGAATCCTGGACACCCGCTTTCCGTCCAGAACGTCCATTTAAGACCTCGGCTACTTCCCCAACCTCTTCAACCAGCTTGATAAATAGTCCTTCTTCTGTCCGAGTATTCTGGTAATGTTCTTGTAAATAGGCTTGTAATTGGCCAATGGTCACTTCTTTCATTCTTTCTCCTTCCAACAAAAAACGGGACCAAGTCCCGCCTTTTATTTTTCGTCAATAACGATTCTTACTTTTTTATCTTCAGTTGGGACAGAGTAGACAATCGTTCTTATCGCAGAAATGGTGCGACCTTTTCGACCGATTACACGACCAACATCGCTAGGATCAAGGTCAAGATGGTACTCCAAGAATTCAGGAGTATCTTCGATCTTGATGGTTAAAGCATCCGGTTGTGAAATCAAGGGTTTCACAATTGCAATAATGAGATTTTCAATCGTATCCATACATCAACCTACTTTATGATTATTTTGAGAATTTAGAATCGTGGAATTTCTTCAAGACACCTTCTTTTGAAAGGATGTTGCGAACTGTATCTGAAGGTTGAGCTCCATCAGCCAACCATGCAAGAACGCGGTCTTCTTTCAAAGTAACTTGGTTTTCTTCAACAAGTGGATTGTATGTTCCAACTGTTTCGATGAAACGTCCATCACGTGGTGAACGTGAATCTGCAACGTTGATACGGTAGTAAGGTTTTTTCTTAGAACCCATACGAGTCAAACGAATTTTAACTGCCATTTTTATATGTCTCTTTTCTATATTTTAATTTTCGGTGAAATAGACAAGCTATTTAGCACATGATCTATTATAACACATTTTATAGAGCTGTCAAGAAAAAAACTTGACAGTATTTAAAATTTTTTATTTTATCAGTAAATCGGCGATTTCTTGATAGTTGCTAACGGTATAAGTCGGCACTACTTGGCTGGTATTTGCCTTGTGATCAGGATTATACCATACGGTATCAATCCCCGCAGCATTTCCTCCTGCGATATCTGCTGTCAAAGAATCTCCGATCATAAGGGTCTCTTCCTTGCTGAACCCTGGAATCAGTTGGCCAACTTTGTCAAAAAAAGCAGGTTCTGGTTTCTGAGTATGAAGCTGTTCAGAGATAAAGACCTCTTTGAAATAAGAAGCAATTGTAGAATGAGCTAAGCGTCCTTCTTGAATGGCAGTCACTCCGTTCGTTGCACCATAGAGCTGGTAACCTGCTTTTTCAAGTCGAGCCAGTAAGTCCTCCGCACCGTGGAAAGACTGCCCCTGAAGACTGATGTAATCTTGGTAGCGAAGAGCCATCTCAGCCCCATCAACCGTGATCCCAAAGTGGGCAAACCCAATCGCAAACCGACTATCCACGAGCTCTTGCTTGGTTAATTTCTTTTGTTCCAAATCCTTCCAGAGCCCTTGGTTCATGGGTTTGTAGTAATCCTTAAAGGCCTGTACATCTTGAAAATTCATGTCTTCTAACATCTGCGTCAAGGCTGTTTCTTCAGCAGATTCAAAGTCCAACAAGGTATGGTCCAAATCAAAAAGTAAAAATCTATATGCCATTACAAACGATCCTTCAATTTTTCTACAAATAAATAAGCCGCTGGGCAAGTGAGGGTATTCTTGATGGTTAGATGGTTGATCTGATAAATCTTCTTGCGATCGGTGTGAGGGAATTCCCGACAAGCTTTTGGACGAACATCATAAATGGAACAGAGATTGTCCCCACCAAGAAAGGGGCAAGGCATGGATTTAAAAACCTTGTCCCCATCTTCGTCAACTTGAAGAAATTCTGCCTCAAAAGCAGGAAGTTTCATCTTGAAATATTTGGCGATCCGCGTGATATCGGCTTCCTTAAAATCGGGCCCTAAGGTCTTGCAGCAATTAGCACAAGCGGTACAATCGATTTCTTGGAAAACTTCATCGTGGATTTCCTGAGCTATTTTATCTAAATTCTTAGGTGGCTTCTTCTTGAGATTCGCCAATACCTTGCGGTGCTCCTTTTGCTTTTGGAGAGCTAACTGATGGTATTTTTCAATATCAATTTCCTGTGTCATCCTCTATTTCCTCTTCTAAACAATAGAAGCATTATACCACAAAGACTCTAAAAAAAGATAGATCCTGAGATCTATCTCACTTGATTAATCCGTTACAGCGCCTGTTCCATCTAGGCTCCAAGTATTTTCAATGTATGGGATAAAGGTTTTCAAGGTTTCTGCATCCCCTTCAAAAGAAATGGTATAAACTTTTTCACCCTTCTGGAAGATCCAAGTAATCAGGTATTGACCAGATTTCATGATGATTTGAAGCTGGTAGGCGTCCAGTCCTGCGACTTTAGTCCGCGCTCCCGTCATCTTCCCAACATCCTGGTTATCTTGCCACATAACGGCCAGTTTCTTGGCTAGAAATTCTGCATTAAACTCGATATCCGCAGGAACTTTTGCTTTTTCCCGCGTATAGCTGTTCAAGGTGACAATGTTATAGGCACTTCCATCTGTGTATTGGACCGCTTCTGTCCCATCGATATCCGTGAATTTGAACCATTTACTTGGAATATCGATGTATCCATAATCTGCATTTCCAATCCGCTTGGTTTCTTGACTGGAAGTGTTTTTCTTTGTAGAAGAAGTATCCTTTGACGAAGAGCTGCTTGTTTGCTTTTCGACTTTGCTGCCACTTTCTTTTGTAGAAGAAGCTGCTGTGTCCTTTTGAGTGGTGTGACTACAAGCCATTAGTGTGCAGGCAGAAAGAATCGTCAATGATGTGACCAATAATTTACGTTTCATGCTCAACCTCCTTGAGAACGTTTTCTCTCCTCTAGTCTACCATGAAAGTGAGTATTTTAAAATAGGATAAGTGTCACATCTGATCCAACCTTTCTCATTCAGTCTATTTCTTTTACATCTAAAACAAAAGTGCCCTTTTGAGGCACTTTAAATGTTATTCTTCATCCATTGACAAGACAGATAAGAAGGCTTCCTGTGGTACTTCTACAGATCCAATGGCCTTCATCCGTTTCTTACCAGCTTTTTGTTTTTCAAGAAGCTTACGTTTCCGGGAGACATCCCCACCATAACACTTGGCCAAGACGTTCTTACGAAGGGCCTTGATATCTGTACGGGCCACGATCTTATGACCGATGGCTGCTTGGATAGGCACTTCAAACTGTTGACGAGGGATAATTTTCTTGAGTTTCTCAACGATCAACTTACCACGTTCATAGGCAAAGTCCTTGTGAACGATAAAGCTGAGGGCATCGACGGTATCGCCATTGAGAAGGATATCCATTTTAACCAATTTAGAAGGACGGTATTCAGACAACTCATAGTCAAAGCTCGCATAGCCACGAGTAGAGGATTTTAATTTATCAAAAAAATCAAAGACAATTTCTGCCAGTGGGATTTGATAGATGACATTAACCCGATTTTCATCGATGTAATCCATGGTCACAAAATCCCCACGTTTGCGTTGGGCCAGTTCCATGACAGCCCCGACAAACTCTTGCGGCACCATGATTTGGGCTTTTACATACGGTTCTTCGATCGAAGCGATATTGGTTGGATCTGGAAACTCAGAAGGGTTGGAGACATCCAGTGCTTCTCCATCTGTCAAATTGACCTTGTAAATAACAGACGGCGCTGTCATGATCAAGTCAATGTTGAACTCACGCTCCAAACGCTCTTGGATAACGTCCATATGAAGGAGACCCAAGAAACCACAACGGAAACCAAAACCAAGGGCTTGAGAAGTTTCCGGTTCAAATTGAAGACTGGCGTCATTCAATTGCAATTTTTCCAAGGCTTCACGAAGATCATTGTATTTGTTAGATTCGATTGGGTAAAGGCCAGCAAAGACCATTGGGTTCATTTGCTTGTATCCATGTAGTGGCTCACTTGCTGGATTGGTCGCTAGGGTCACCGTATCCCCGACACGGGTATCCGCAACGGTCTTGATAGAGGCCGCAATATAGCCAACGTCTCCAGTAGCAAGAAAATCACGTCCAACTGCTTTAGGAGTAAAGATCCCAACCTCGGTGACATCAAAGGTCTTGCCATTGCTCATGAGTTGGATCTTATCGCCTGGTTTAACCATTCCATTGACCACTCGGACCTGAAGGATTACCCCACGATAGGCATCATATACAGAGTCAAAGATCAAGGCTTGAAGAGGGGCTTCAACATCACCCGTCGGTGCTGGAACTTTCTCAACGATCTGCTCCAAAATCTCTTCAATCCCAATACCAGCTTTGGCAGAGGCTAGGACAGCTTCACTAGCATCCAACCCGATGACATCTTCTACTTCTGTGCGCACACGTTCTGGATCTGCAGCTGGCAAGTCAATCTTATTAATGACTGGCAGGATTTCCAAATCATTGTCCAGCGCTAGGTAAACATTGGCTAGGGTCTGGGCTTCAATCCCTTGAGCGGCATCCACTACGAGAATTGCACCCTCACAGGCAGCGAGCGACCGCGAAACCTCATAGGTAAAGTCCACGTGTCCTGGTGTGTCAATCAAGTGGAAGATATAGGTTTCCCCATCTTTAGCCGTGTAGTTCAATTCGATAGCATTCAGCTTGATGGTAATCCCCCGTTCCCGTTCCAGGTCCATACTATCTAACAGTTGGGCTTGCATTTCCCGACTAGACACGGTTTCGGTTTTTTCTAAGATTCGATCGGCCAAGGTTGACTTTCCATGGTCAATATGGGCGATGATCGAGAAGTTCCGAATCTTCTCTTGTCGTTTTTTTAATTCTTCAAAATTTGGCATAATCATCTTCCTAGTAAATTTAATCGTACTCTTCATTATAACAAAAAAGATAGGCCTTTGCCTATCTTAATTCATTATTTTCAAAAATCGCTTCTGCGATTTATTCCCCTCATAGCCTATTCGTTCGTAAAAGAGATGGGCTTCTTTTCGATGAGAGGCAGAATTTAAACGGATAAAAGCATAATGCTTGCTTTTAGCAAGTTCTTCAACTCGCTCCATCAATTGGCGACCGATCCCACGTCCTTGAGCAGATGGAAAAACAGCAAGTCCCAAAACATTCAGACCAGCGTCACTATAAAGACTTTCATAAACTTCTGCCTCCACATAACCAAGAATATGGCCTGTTTGGTCCTCTTCATAAACAAAGCAAAAGTGACCCGAATCTGGTTGATTAAATTTATCGATCTGAGCTGCCACTTTCTCAAGGGTCGAATCATACCCCAATACTTGGTGACACAAATCTCGAATTTGACCTGCATCTTTGACTTGAACGCTACGAATCATACTCCACCTCCATGAACTCTTTGCTCTTATCTTAGACCTTTTTCCTCAAAAAGTAAAGGAATACCCGATATAATTTAAAATGAAAATCCGATTTATATCAAATTCATCTTTTTTTCGCATTTATCAGTGATTTCTATTTACTTTTTCGATTTAATTCATTATAATAGAAAAGGTAAATACAAGGAGGTGAGTACGTTGGCCAGAGGTCGTGGAAAAGCAAGCCCTCAAGACAAAGAGGCATTACGGATTATATCGGAAAAGATTAGAGAATTACTGAAAGAACAAGGAAAAAAGCAGATCGAATTATCTCGTATTACTGGAATCCCTGCAAGTACCCTAACTGGATATGTAAAAGGAACTTCTCTTCCCGTTCCCGAAAATTTAGAGAAGATTGCAGCCTTTTTCCAGGTAGCAGTTGCTGATATTGACCCTCGATTGCGCAATGATTTTGTAGTCATTGATTCAGAGATTGAACGATTGTATAAACAGCTCGATGAAGGAAATCAAGAAAATCTTCTTTCTTACGGAAAGAGTCTCTTGACCCATCAAAAAGAAAGACAGAAAATTGAAAAGCAATACCACTCTTATTCTGTCTATGATTCTTTTGCAGCTTACCAAAATCAAAAGCAAGCTGATATCGTCTGGTTTGATCAAAAGATTCCTTATGATTTGGCTTTTTGGATTCATACGGATTCCCTCGAGCCTAAATACGAAAAAGGGGCCGTTGTGTTAATCAAGCAAACCTATTATGATCAGGCAGGGGCTATTTATGCCATTGATTTTGATGGACAGACCTTGATCAAACGTGTCTTTCGTGAGGCCAACGGTATTCGACTGGTTTCCCTCAATAAGAAATATAGTGATCAAATCATTCCACTAGATGAGGAACCTGGTGTGATTGGAAAAGTGATTGATGGCTTTGTGCCTCTTGATTTGGAGGAAATCAAATGATTAAATTAATTGCGATTGACTTGGACGGAACTCTTTTGCATGAGGATAAGACTCTCTCTAAAGGCAATATTGAAGCTCTTCACCGGGCCCATGAAGCCGGCTATGACATTGTGATCTGTACTGGGCGCCCTTTAGCGGGTGTACGTCCTATCTTTGAAGAGATTGGACTTCCTGATGGTAACTACTATATGATTATCAATAACGGGTGTACAACCTTGTCGACTAAGAATTGGGAAATCATTGGCAAGGAAGAATTGAGCCTTGAGGACATGCACCGGTTGCAAGTTTTGACGGAAGATACAGACGTTCAGCTAACCTTATTTGATATGGATCACTACCTAGTGGTTGCACCTGAAGCCAGTGAACTTGTCACGATGGATGCGGGCATTGTTAATAGTAAACCGACACCTGTCTCAGAAGAAGATCTGCCTGACCTTGTTCCTATTTTTCAAGCCATGTACGTAGGAGCTCCTTCTGCTATTGATGACTTCCAAGCTCAGTACGAGGCTGCATTAGAGGCCGATTTTAACACTGTACGTTCACAGGATATCTTATTTGAAATCCTTCCTAAAGGAGCGAGCAAGGCTTCTGCTCTTCAAGCATTAAGTCAAACATTAGGTTATAGGAGAGACCAGGTCATGGCTCTTGGAGATGCCAATAATGACCTTGAAATGCTACGTTTTGCTGGCTACAGCGTCGCTATGGGAAATGGCAATGCTGCTGTCAAGGAAATCGCAGACTTCATCACCTTGACTAATGATGAGGATGGCGTGGCCCATGCTATTCACAAATTAATTGAAACTGAAAAAGGAGAATGATCATGAAATACCAAAATTTGTTAGACCGTTTTATTACCTATGTAAAGGTTAACACACGCTCAGATGAAAATTCTACAACCACTCCAAGTACCCAATCACAAGTTGATTTTGCAACAAACGTCTTGATCCCTGAAATGAAACGCGTGGGTCTTCAAAACGTCTACTATTTGCCAAACGGCTATGCTATTGGAACACTTCCAGCTAATGATCCAAGCTTTACACGCAAGATTGGATTTATCTCTCACATGGATACCGCTGACTTCAATGCCGAAAATGTCAATCCACAAATTGTTGAGAATTATGATGGGGGTGTCATTGCCCTTGGTGACTCTGGTTTCACACTCGATCCAGCTGATTTTGCTCATTTGAACAACTACAAGGGACAAACCTTGATCACAACGGACGGTACTACTCTTCTGGGTGCAGACGATAAGTCAGGTATCGCTGAAATCATGACAGCTATTGAATACCTGACAGCTCATCCTGAAATCAAACACGGAGAAATCCGTGTCGGCTTTGGTCCAGATGAAGAAATCGGAGTCGGAGCAGATCAATTTGATGCAGAGGATTTTGATGTAGACTTTGCCTATACTGTCGATGGTGGTCCTCTCGGAGAGCTTCAATACGAAACCTTCTCAGCAGCTGGAGCTGAAATCACCTTCAAAGGACGCAATGTCCACCCAGGTACAGCCAAAGGTCAAATGATCAACGCTCTTCAATTGGCCATTGATTTTCATAACAAACTCCCTGAAGGAGCACGTCCAGAATTAACTGAAGGCTATGAAGGCTTCTACCACTTGATGAACATCGATGGAACTGTCGAGGAAGCAAGTGCCAGCTACATCATTCGGGACTTTGAAACTGAAAGCTTTGAGAAACGCAAAGACCTTATGCAATCTATTGCCGATCAGATGAATGCGGAACTCGGTAGCGAACGCGTTCTCCTCACCCTCAAAGATCAGTACTATAACATGAAGCAAGTAATTGAAAAAGATATGACACCGATTACCCTTGCTAAGGAAGTCATGGAAGATCTTGGAATCACTCCAATCATTGAACCGATCCGCGGTGGTACAGATGGCTCTAAAATTTCCTTTATGGGGATTCCAACACCAAATATCTTTGCCGGTGGTGAAAATATGCATGGTCGTTTTGAATACGTTAGCCTCCAAACCATGGAACGCGCAGTTGATACCATTATCGGTATTGTGACCAAAAAATAAGAAACAAAAAAGGATTCGGATAGTTTGTCCGGATCCTTTATTGTCTATTAGAAAGCTTGACAATATCTTTGACCTGATCAATGGTCTGAATCAGGCGAAGGCTTGTCTCATTGATCGAAAGATAATAGACTTTATCTGCCAATGATTCTGTAAAAGGACGATTTGTGAGTAAGATCACCTGTTGTCCTTTTTCTTTCAGCTCTTTCGCCTTCTTTCGTACCTTTTGGTAAAAACTCTCATCGCAGATTTCTAGATCATCCACCAAGACACAAGCAGCATCCAAACTCAATGATTCATTGGTTCCGTTTTGGGTCAGATAATAGGCTGCTCCCGCTTTGACCTCATATAAGCCAGCTGATGGCTCAACCGGAAGAAAGGCTGGACTTGTCTCAGCCTCTATTCCTTTATCTAACTCCACTAGATTGGCCAAGACCTGCAAATAAACAGGTGCTAATTTACTCAAATCCAAGAGTTCCTCAAACTCAAAACCACGTTTCAAAGCTTCTAAGATATAGAAGAGCCGGTGTGGCATATGACGAGCAATTTTCTGGATTAATTCATCATCGCTCATTTCCTCAGGAAGGATGGTCAGCAAGTTCTTGTCTTTAATGGTTTCTAGGGCTTGTTGATAAGCCTCATCGATTCTCTTCCCAAATCCATAAACCGCCCCATAAGAGTGAATTTGGGTATTGAGGCGGGCATTTTTAGCAGCATCAGAAAAAATCGGAATCTTAAAGAAGATATAGTCCAAACTCGGTTCATAAACAGCCTTTAAATCCTTTAATAAGGGATGAGGCAAATGCTCGAGAGACCGCCCTAATTGCAACTCTACTCCTTGCTCAAATAAGGAATAGCCCAAGCCCATAGAGGCCATCGAGATGCTATCTGAAGCAAATGGGTTAACTTCTAAGATATAAAAAGCATAGCTCGTCGGATCCAATGCAAACTTGATCGAAATGGCTCCTGTCAGCTTCAAATAGCGACTGATGTGGATCGCTGCTTCTCGAAGATTTTGAAATTCCCGGTCAGTCAGGGTGACCGCTGGCATAAATTGATAAGAGTCACTAGAGTGGATCCCGACAGGATCAATGCTTTCAATAGAGGCCGCCAGGTAGTGATTGTCTTCGCGATCGCGCATGACTACAAAATCTAGTTCCTTAAAGCCATAGGTCGAAAATTCTAGCAAACACTGCTGACTTGGAGAGACCGAAAGTCCCGTTTCTACTGCTTCGCACAGATCATCCAGGTTATGAGCAATCTTTCGCCCCTGCCCTTGCTTACTCGCTACCGGCCAGATCATAATGGGAAATTGAATACCTTCAGAAAACTCGATAGCTTCTCGAACAGAACCGACCAGTGCGGAAGCGGGTACCTGATAGCCCAGCTCTTGAAAGAGGCGTCGTTGATCTGCCTGCTGATAAAAACTACGATAACGTTGGAGGCTCGGTCCAATAATCATGATCGATGCGTCTTTGAAAAATCCAGTTTCTTCCAAACGAAATAAGAGGTTTAAAATCTGTTTATCCGCAAAAGCTAGAAGCAAACGAGATCCAGTATAAGAAAGAAGAATCATCCTAAGAGCATCCAGCTTAAGCTTACTGACTACAACCTGTTCTCCAGCTTCTTGGGTGATAGTATTTTCTTCGCCCAGATAAAGGACCAGAGCATTCCCATCCTTGGCATTCAGTTTTTGTGCTTCCTTTACCGCAGCCAAGAGGCTAATATCCTGATAAGAATCTCCACATAGGAGAAGCAATTTCTGGTTTTCTTTCATCATTCCTTCTCCCTTCTACTTTCGTGAATTTTGGCATCAATCAATTCTAAAAATTCATCGTAAAAATAGAGATTTTCCCTTGGCCCTGGACTCGCATCCACTTGGAATTGAACCCCTAAAATCGGTTGGTAACGATGGCGAAAAGCTTCAATACTATGGTCATTAACGTTTTCATGTGTGACCAATAAATCATGGGGCAGGCTATCGCGTGCGATACTATACAAGTGATTTTGACTGGTTATCTCGATTTTTCCTGTCGCAATTTCACGTACAGGAATATTTAAACCGAAATGCCCGACTTCCATGGGAGCTAGCTCCGCTCCATAAGCTTGAGCCAATACCTGTGCTCCCAAGCCCATACCCCAGATTGGAATCTGACCATTGAGCTTTTTGATCAAGCGGCAGAGCTTTTTCACCTGATGGGGATCGCCAGGCCCACTGGATAAAATAACGCCATCGGGCTGTTGTTCCATCAGTTCATCATAAGAGATATCATAGGGATAAACTGTCACATTACAGTCCCTTTGACTCAGCTGGCGCAAGACAGAGTGTTTGACCCCTAGATCAATCAAGGCAATACTCTTTCCAAAACCTGGTACAGCATAGGCTGTTTTTGTCGAGACTTGACGCACTTGGTCTTTGGGAAGCACTGTCGCTCGCAACTGATCCAGGATATGCTCGATCGAATCCCCCTTGTTAATGACAGTCGCCTTCATCCGTCCATACTTGCGGACAATTTTTGCCACCTGTCTCGTATCAATCCCTACAATACCAGGGATTTTTTTTCGCTTCAAGAATTCATTCAAGGTCATCTGCTGCCGCCAATTGCTCGGCATCTCCACCAGATGTTGAACCACTACTGCCAAACAAGTGGGAGTAATCGATTCAGAATCATCTCGATTGATCCCTGTTGCGCCAATAACTGGAAAGGTAAAGGAGAGGATCTGGCCACTAAAAGCCTGATCCGTGATCAATTCTTGATAGCCTGTCATGGCTGTCGTAAAGACCAATTCACCAGTCACATATAAGTCTGCACCAAAGGCTTCTCCTTCAAATACAGTCCCATCCTCTAGGACCAATAATCGTTTCATCGAACCCCTCCCTTCTTTTTCACTAGTCCAATTTTATCATAGTTCCTCAAAAAAAGGAAAGTCAGATTCCATGTAGCTCTCTACTCTGTCCTCTTTCTTTCCTTTCAATGAATTGTCAGTTATCTTATTTTGCACCGCGACCTTTAAGGACGGCTTCAATAATGGCCATACGGACAAAGACACCGTTAGTCATTTGTTCTACGATACGTGATTTAGGAGCTTCTACCAAGTGGTCCGCAATTTCAACGTCACGGTTGACTGGTGCTGGGTGCATCAAGATCGCAGTATCTTTCATACGGTCATAACGTTCTTGTGTCAAACCGTGAAGACGGTGGTAGTTTTCTTTAGAGAAGAGTGATTCATAATCATGACGTTCGTGTTGCACACGCAAGAACATCATCACATCTACTTCTTCAATGACTTCATCGATAGTGACAAAGGTTCCATAGTCTTCAAATTCCGCACTTCTCCATTCGTCTGGACCTGCAAAGTAGAGGGCTGCTCCCAAACGTTTCAAGATTTGCATATTTGATTTTGCCACACGTGAGTGATCCAAGTCCCCAGCGATACAAACTTTCAAGCCATCAAAGTGACCGAATTCTTGGTAGATGGTCATCAAGTCTAGCAAACTTTGACTTGGGTGTTGACCGGATCCATCTCCCCCGTTGACAATTGAAGCTGTGATCGTTGGGCTTTCAACCAATTCTTTGTAGTAGTCCACTTCAGGGTGACGGATGACGCAGACATCTACACCAAGAGCTGACATGGTTAAGATGGTATCGTAAAGTGTTTCCCCTTTGTTCACAGAACTTGTCTTCACATCAAAGTCAAGGAGATCACATCCCAATTTCAACTCTGCCACTTCAAAGGCTTTGTGGGTACGAGTTGAAGGTTCAAAGAAAAGATTTGAGATGATGTGTTGGTCTTCGTAGGCTGCTTTTGCTCCGTTTTTGAACTCAATCCCACGTTTGATCAATGCCATTACTTCTTCATTGGTAAGAGTTTCCATTGAGACAAGGTTTTTAAGAGCGATTTGATTTTCAGACATGTTGATTCTCCTTTTATAATGTGAATGCAAATAGTTTACAATTTATTTAAGCTTCTTTGATGAGGACGCGGTCTTGACCGTCTAGCTCCACCATCTCGACAATGATTTCCTCTGACTTACTTGTCGGGATATTTTTCCCAACAAAGTCCGGACGAATCGGCAACTCCCGATGCCCACGGTCGACTAGAACCGCAAGACTCACTCGAGCAGGACGACCGTGACTGACCAGATTGTCAATGGCAGCGCGTATCGTGCGACCTGTATAGAGGACATCATCGATCAAAATGACTTCTCTATGAGCGATATCAACTGGTAAAACCGTCGTATCTTCTGTCGCCTTCATATCATCTCGGAAAGGCTTGGTATCTAGTTCTGCTACAGGAACATCGATTTGTTCCAGTTGAGAAAGGCGTTCTTGGATCCGGCGAGCGATGTAAACACCACGCGTCTTGATCCCCACCAGCACAATCTGGCTCAAATCTTTGTTTCGTTCAATGATTTCGTAGGTGATGCGGGTAATGGCCCGTTTCATCGTCAAATCATCAACGACTTCTTTGGTTTTCATTCAGTCCTCCTTAGTTGTAAAAGAAAAACCTCCTTTTTCAAGGAGGTTCAGCAAATGGATGGTCTAAGAGGATAGAGTCTCGCCCTATGGTCCTAGCCATTGTTTTTCACAGTCTCCTTGCCTGCCTCACGGGACAGGATTAAAGGATTTATTTAATTGAGATAACTATATCACAGTTTCAAACGACATGCAAGAAAAAACTCAACTTTTTTCAAAAAAATTTAAAAACATGACTTTTCGTCTGAATAATGTTCGGCTTTTACTAAGAAACAGCCGATTTCCGCTTGATATTTTTAATCCCATAGAGCACATAGCCAGCTAAGAGGTAAGCGATAAAGATGATCACCACCCATTTGCCCACAAAAGCCCAGCCGTATTTATTCACATTGATAAAGAAATAGGCAAAGGGACTATCTTTTGCACCTGGAATCGGCCACTTCAAGACCAACCCATTGAGAAGGGCAAAGAGCATGTAAGCTAGGGGAATCAAGGTCCAAAGGAAGGGATCGAACTTACGGTATTGCTTGGCTTTATCAATCACTAGGGTATCAAAGAAGAACATCAGAGGAACGATGTAATGACAGAGGAAGTTTTCCAAACGATAAAACTTCTCTGGTGTCGCAATAGGCGCCAACATAAAGTGGTAGATGACACAGGTGATCATAATGGACATGGTAACTGCGCCTTTCATACGAAGGTAGCCCTGAGTCTGGGTCGAACGACCTCGAACCATGCGCCAAACCATGTCTCCCATAAAGAACATGACCAACATGTTAGATAAAATGGTGTAATAGAGCATCATGCCAAAGCCACCATGCTTGGTCAGTTGCAGATAAACACCGAGCACACTTAAGATAAACAATAGAAAACGATAGCTAAATAATAGTTTGAATTTCATAGTATTCTCCTGAAAGAAAAGGGGCTAGGCCCTTCTTCTTATCTTTAGATCTTCTTCACAAATTCTGATTTGAGTTTCATTGCGCCAAAACCATCAATCTTACAATCGATGTTATGATCGCCTTCTACGATACGGATGTTTTTCACGCGCGTTCCTTGTTTCAAATCCTTTGGTGCACCCTTGACTTTCAAATCTTTGATCAAGGTCACCGTATCACCATCAGCCAATTTGTTTCCGTTGGCGTCAATCGCTACGACACCCTCTTCTTCTTCGACCTCAGCTGGGTTCCATTCATAAGCACACTCTGGGCACACCAAGAGAGCTCCATCTTCATAGACGTATTCAGAGTTACATTTTGGACAGTTTGGTAAGTTATTCATGTTTATCTCCTTATTCAAATTAACTTTCATAGTATACCATGAAAGCGAAAATTTGACAAATCCTGCTCGAATGTAAGATTTCAAAAAAAGAGGCGACTTGGCCTCCTTACATAGATGATATCTTTCAATCTTCCTGCAATTCTTGAATGTCTTGAATCACGAGCACGCCTGCTTGATTCTTCTCGCGCAGTTCAGCATCAGAGTATGGGAAGGTATTGATCAAGATACTCTCCATGCCGATACTTTGGGCAACAGCAACATCTGTTGTAAAGTCATTCCCCACCATAACCGTTTTCTCAGGGTTCAACTGGTGTTCTTTCAGCACTTCCAAGAGGAACTCTGGCTGAGGTTTGCGAATACCTGCATCTGATGACAAGTAAATGGCATGGAAAAGTTCTCTCAAGCCTACTAAATCAATCTCAGGATTGGTAAATTCTGCTTGAGCATTGGATAAGAGATAGATCCGGCAACCTGCAGATTTCATATCCTCTAATACTTCTTTCGTGTGAGGATAAAGCTCCAATCGTTTGCGAGAAAGGACACGGAAAGTCCGTGCAATCAAACGTCCCCACTCTTTGAGGTGGGCAACACTGTTTCCACTAGGATGACTTTCTAAATACAATTGCACAAAAATGACCGTCAGATCAATCTCAGGATGGGCAACTCGTTTTTCCTTGGCCAAGTCTTCTTCAGCTTGTTGCACCAACTCTCTATAACGCAGGCGCAGACCTTCTCCTGTGTAACTTGCCCCGTAGGATTGGTAGATCTGAGCCATGGTATCCCATAAGACTGGACTTGACTCATCGGTTTCGATGTCGACCAAGGTTCCATAAAAATCAAAAATATAATTTTTAAATGCGTACTTGTACGGATTCATCTCTCACTCCCGTAACAAACATGGTAAAGGTTGCCTTGCAGACATTGACACCGTCTTGATTGGTAATATCTACATCCACAACTCGAGTCGTCCGTCCACTGTGGACACATTCGCCATGGATCGTGAGGACATCCCCCAGACGCCCTGCTTTCAAGTAATTGATCGAGGATTGCAAGGTCACACCATCAACCCCCTGAGAAATTACGACCAAACCACTGATCTGGTCACACAGGGTAAAGAGATAGCCTCCATGCGCATTTCCATAATAATTGAGCGATGATTCAACGACCTTGGTTGACACCACTACATGGCCATCTCTCATCTTTTCGATTTCGTAATTTTCAAATGCAGCAATTGCATCAAAGTGAAAATCTTTCATATACTTGCCACCTTTTCTAGCATCTTTTCAACTCCTCTATCATACTACAATTAAGGTATAGATACAAGCGAAGGAGCAATTCCTTAGAAGCAGAAAAGGAGACTCCAACTAAGTAAGAAGACGATACTAGGAACAATGTATTTTCTTGGGTGTTTCCAACATTCCCTCTTTAAATTCCATTCCCTTAAAGGAAAATAGATTTCAATCAGTAAGTGCAAAAAAGCTTCCACTACTGCCAGAATCATCACTCCTAGTAAAAATAGAATCCCCAAGTCAGGCATGAGTACCATTTTTAATAACAGAGCAACAAATAGATTCACAGATAAGAAATAGGTCAGCAATACACGGTAATACATCAAGTAAAAGAACCGACTCTTAGGTAGGGACTTGACATGATCGATCAAATCTTTATCAGCAGAAATGAGAGTGGTTAATGGCGTATTGACAGAAGCAATTGTTAAAAGGATGATGATTTTTAATGGAGCCTCATAATCCTGTATCAGAATGAGAAGGAGGAAGATGAGAGTAAAGACAAAATTGATGGAAAAATAGCGCTCTTGAAACAAGGAAATCCAAAAATAATTGCCACTTCTTCTCTTTGCGACGAGCAACTGATCATTTTTTGAAATCGCGATCAAGTCCTCATTTTTAAAAATAAAGACAGTAACGAGGGCTGAAAGGAAAATCATATAGGGCACTTGTTGGACCCATAAAGAAGATCCTGTAAGAACAGTCGTTACAGAAATGAGCACTCCTCCTAGAAAACTAGGCCTGGTATTGAACTGGATAAAGACATAAAACACACTTAATACCACCAGTAAAGAAAGGAGGACAAGCTTAAAGGATTGTAGCAGGTCTAACCTGACTCCCAAAAAGAGGATCAATAACAGCACGCGCTCCAACAAATTGAGAAGAAAGGTTAGCGTTAGAAAAGACCTTTTAAAACGATTGAGAGACAAAGGAAGCTGGTAGTATGCTTGGACCCTGTCCATCGAAAAGTAGGAATAGAGTAATTGAAAGGTTGATAGAGCAGTAACAATAGCCGTACTGATCAATAAAACTTGAAAGCTCGTAGAAAATTTGGCCCCAACAAGATGGTAATAAAGAGCAAAGGCTAAGGAAGTCAAGAACAAGAAGAGCCGATTTTTGGATACCACATCTCTAAAAATAGCTAGTAACATGCTCTACCCCCTCTGACGATTGACGTCATGAAACCAATCTTCTAAATTAGATTCGATGGCGTCTAGGTGACCATCTTCAATAGAATAAGCTGTATCACAGACTCGAACGATACTCTCTGCGATATGCGAACTCATCAGAATAGAGCCTTCTTCTTTATACTGCAATAGCAAACCATATAGAAATTCTGTCGCATCAAAATCAAGGCCATCAAATGGTTCGTCCAAAATAAGGAGGGGAGGTTTGAGATAAAAAGCTGTGATCAAGAAGACTTTCTTCTTATTCCCCGTTGACAAACTACCGATATCGGTGTTGAGAAATTCTTCAAAATGAAAGCCTGAAATCAAGTCCTGCAATAACGTTTCATCTCTCTTTCGATGATACAAACGACAGACAAAATTAAAATAATGAACAAAATCCCAGTTTAAAAAACTATTGTTTTCAGTAAAAACTGTATAGGTACGGCTCTTATAGAAATTCGTATGAAAAGAGGTCGCCTTGTCTTCTATGGTAACAGACTCAACTGCATACTGCCGATGATCAAAGACACTACTTAAGGCTTTTAGCAAGGTTGTCTTCCCTGCTCCATTTCGACCAATTAACCCGACTACAGAATGATTGGGTACAAGCAAATTCGTGTCTTTTATAACGGGCTTGTCTTTTTTATACCAAACATTTAGCCCCTTGATGTTTAAACACTCGCTCTTCATCGACGCACTCCTTTATAAAGGTAAGAAACCCCAACCAAAAGCAACAGCAAAGCGTATAACCATTCCTTTTGAAAGGCAAAGACTAAGGCACCGATCAAGAAGCAAATTCCTATAAGGATTCTAAATTGTAATTTCATATCTTGCCTTCTTTCTATTCACAGTATGAAAGATTACAATTGTATTTTATGCTTATACTATAGTACTTTTTCTGAGCAGATTCAAGCACGAATGAAAATTCTCAGTGCTTTAGGCAACATTTTATCTTTGAAGAGAAAAAAAGAACTAGATATTTCTAGCTCTTTGCTTAAAATCTTAATTTTTCCCAATCATCATCTGTCCATTTGCGATAATAGTACTCGGACAAATCTGGGTCTTCCATCACTTCCAGCAGAGGAAGCATGTCGTAGGATAAATCCAACTTTTCTAATTGGTCTTTCTCAACCCAAGAAACTTCTCCTTCTTCAGATGATCTGAGCTGGCCTGTAAATTCTGTCGCTTTGTAGCAAAAGACAATATAGCGACCTCCATCGTCTAGTGGCCAGTCTTTGACTGCAACCAGTTTTGGATTTGTAATTGTAAGTCCTGTCTCTTCGTAAACTTCACGAATGACGGATTCTACAAGGCTTTCTCCTTCTTCGATATGGCCACCTGGAAAAGCATAGCCAGCCCAGTGAGTCTTTTCAGGTGAGCGGTATTGGAGGACTACTTTCCCATTTTCAAGATCTTCGACCATGCAAAGATTGCACAGTATAGTAAGCGTTGTACGTGACATATATTTCCTTTCTATGATATTGACAATTAATCAATATAAACTTTTTTCTTTATCTCTTTTTTCATGACAAAGGGATTTACTAGCTCATGGTATTCATCGAAGGCATCTAAAAGGGAACCTCTCTGAAAGACAATTGAATTCTCTTTTAAATAATACTCCGAGTGAATAGTTACCGAACCATGACCATCAAAACTAAAGAAAAACACAATGAATAATACTAGGATCAGGCTAGCAAAGAAACTAAACAGTAGCCCCACTACATTCTTCCAATTGACTGCGTGAGTTCGATAGAAGCGATACCAGCTGTGACATAGAATAGTCACAGCCCCTAGATACAACCAGGGATTCCAGAGGAGCGGCGTAAAGGCACAACCATTGAAGTCCAAAAGGAAGTTAGCAAAAACAAAAAGCAACAAAATCAGATACAAGATTCGAAACAGGGTCCGATACTTTCTCATGTTGATCTCCCTTTCTTAGTAATTGGTTTAAACTGGATCTCCTAAAGTAACATCAACAGAATATGATAACCTAACCGGAGCCAATGTTCTATAAGGGGCGTATCCGGATCATTTTTTTTGCTGTCTAAGAATAGACTTAGCGATAATAAAAGTAAGCTAAGTGCTATAACTATTTTAAGAACCAATCTCATACCACCAAGAGCTAAAGAAACTATTGAACCAATTAGTGGTAAAGGGGAAAATATAAATGCCACTATGCCGAAATAGATCTTAATCAATGATAAAACCAATAAACCATAAACAACAATCTTCGTAAATAGAGAGACTCTTTTATCTTCTTTTTTCAGTTTTGAAATGAAATAGATGACATAGATCATATACATAAACAGCAACATATTTATTTCCCCTATTTCCCATGGATTTTAATTCTATTTTATCCAACATCCGTTAAGAATACAACCGCTTGCCTAGAAATGTCCAACAAAGACAAGGACAGTATCAGAGTTTCTTCACTTCTGCTGCTACCTTTTGGAGATGCTGTTCCCGCATGCTAGCGGTATTCACATCCCGGCCGACTTCTCCTAAGATGCAGACGCGCTTGGTTTTAATCCCACAGTGGTTCAAGACGGCATTCTTCAAAACAGAGATGCCATAACTATCAGGAATGTTAAGAGAACCTGAAAAAATCTTGTACCACCAAGTAGGCGCCATGGAGGTCGCATAAATACTGGCTGTTTTCCCTTTGAGCAACTTCTTAAATTGTTTGCCTCTAAGGTAATTCCAGATAAAGCTACCCTGATCATTTGCCGAGTAGGCAATCCCCGGTGTAAAGACCCGGTCGATCCAGCCCTTCATAAGGCTCGGCATACTACTCCACCAGATGGGATAGACAAAGATCAGGTGATCCGCCCACTGGATCCATTCTTGAGAACGAAGGATAAAGGGATCTTCTTCCATCCGCTTTCGGTAGCCATAGCGAAGAACCGGATCAAAGTCCTCTTCATTGAGATTAATCACTTTAAGCTCGTGGCGATTTGAGTCAATTGTTTCGACAATGGTTTTAAAAATAGCCTGACAGTAACTTTCCTTATCCGGATGCCCATTGATGACTAGAATCTTCATTCGTCTTCTCCTTCATCTCTTTGGTTCATTCTATCTCTTTTATATTTTTACTTGATTAATTGATAATGTTTCAAAGATTGATAGATACGTCCTTTAGGAATTTTTATTTGAAGAACACATCATCCGCAATTCCTTAACAGGTTTTCCAAGTGTAAGTATTTGTTCTTGGCCATCAAAAGTAAAACCCATTTTTTGATAGAAAGCAATGGCTCGCTTATTATCTTTCAATACCCATAAATAAATTTCAGAGAATTGATCAAGAGCAGCAAATGCAGCATGCATTAACTGTTTACTCACACCTTTTCCATAGTAATCTTTTAAAACATATAGGGCGATGATTTCACCAGCTTGAATGGCTTCATCACGAAAATTTCCATAGCTGATAAATCCAACGACCTTCTTTCCATCCATCGCAATCAAGGTATTTTCTGGATATTTTTGACTAAAGAATCGACATTTTTCTAATGTCATCGTCTCCTGAAAATCCGCGGGTAAAAGATCGTCATAAGCCTCTCTCCACGTTTGCCAATGAACGAGAGATTTTCCTTCTATCTCTTCAGGAGTTTCCATTGTTTTAATGATAATCTTCAATCGATTTATCCTTTCTAATCCAAGGCCTTGACTTCCAACATCATATCTCGGATTTGGGCTGCCAATTCGAAATCAAGCACTTCGACGGCTTCTTGCATTTGACCTTGCAGTTTCTTGACCAATTCCTTGCGCTCTTGGCGGTTGAGACTGGTGATATCCACTTCCTTATCCTCTTCTTTGGCCACCGCCTTGGTAACAGAGATGAGATCACGGATTTCCTTTTTAATGGTTTGTGGGACTATTCCATGCTCTTCATTATAGGCCATTTGAATCTGACGACGGCGGGCCGTTTCATCGATGGCTTTTTGCATAGACTGGGTCATGGTGTCCGCATACATGATCACGTGACCCTCACTATTACGGGCTGCACGACCGATAGTCTGGATGAGACCCCGCTCATTACGGAGGAAGCCTTCCTTATCCGCATCGAGAATGGCAACTAGACTAACTTCTGGTACGTCAATCCCTTCGCGAAGGAGGTTGATACCGACCAAGACATCAAAGACACCCAGACGCAAATCACGGATGATTTCCGTCCGCTCCAAGGTCTTAATATCCGAGTGCATGTATTTGACCTTGACACCCATTTCTTTAAAGTAGTCGGTCAAGTCTTCTGCCATCTTCTTGGTCAAGGTGGTGACAAAGGTCCGCTCTCCACGTTCTACACGCGCATTGATCTCACCCAAGAGATCGTCCATTTGTCCCATGGTAGGGCGTACTTCCACTTCTGGATCCAGAAGACCAGTTGGACGGATGATCTGCTCGATCACGGTATCCGTCTGTTCCATCTCATAGTAGCCTGGTGTCGCAGACACATAAACGATCTGGTGGACATGGCTTTCAAACTCCTCACGACGCAGTGGTCTGTTGTCCAAGGCAGATGGCAAACGGAAACCATAGTTGACCAGCATTTCCTTGCGTGAGCGGTCTCCATTGTACATACCCTTGATTTGGCCCATGGTCATGTGACTTTCATCGATCATGATGAGGAAATCTTCAGGGAAGAAGTCAAGAAGGGTGTACGGTGGCTCTCCTTCACTCCGGCCATCCATGTGACGAGAGTAGTTTTCGACCCCATTAGTGTAGCCCATTTCCCGCAACATTTCAATATCGTACTCGGTCCGTTGTTTCAGGCGTTGGGCTTCTATGAGCTTGCCTTCCTTTTCAAAGACCTTCAACTGCTCCTCTAGTTCCGCCTGAATCTTGGAAATCGCCACTTCCATATGGTCGTCATTGGTCACGAAGTGAGTGGCTGGGAAGATCGCTAAGTGGTCCACATCTCCTAGAACCTGGCCAGTCAAAGCTTCAATCTCACGAATCCGCTCAATCTCATCCCCGAAAAACTCGACTCGAAAGGCATGCTCATCACGCGAAGCTGGGAAAATCTCGACCACATCTCCACGGACACGGAATTTCCCCCGTTGAAAGTCGATGTCATTGCGCTCAAACTGAATGTCCACCAGGTCATTGAGCAAACGATCACGAGAAATCTCGAGACCTGGACGCAGGCTCACTACGCTATCCGAGTATTCCTTAGGCGAACCCAACCCATAGATACACGAAACAGACGCGACTACAATGACGTCATTTCGTTCTAAAAGAGCGGAGGTTGCTGAGTGACGAAGCTTGTCAATCTCATCATTGACCGAGCTATCTTTTTCGATATAGGTATCGCTCGATGGCACATAAGCTTCTGGCTGGTAGTAATCGTAGTAAGATACGAAGTACTCGACCGCATTTTCAGGGAAAAATTCCTTGAACTCTCCATAGAGCTGACCTGCTAGCGTTTTATTGTGGGCAATGACCAAGGTCGGCTTATTGACCTGGGCAATAACCTGACTCATAGTATAGGTCTTCCCCGTACCAGTTGCCCCCATCAAGATTTGGGCCTTTTCGCCACCCTCGATGTTATCCACCAACTGCTCGATGGCCTGCGGTTGGTCCCCAGACGGTTGGTATTTGGATACTAGTTTAAATTTGTTGTCTGTAATTCTATTAATCATCTCTTTGTCCTCACATATATAGACCTTATTTTACCATAAATCACCAGAATTCTCTTAGATGAGGAATGAAGAGAGAAGACAACAGGTTACAGAACGATCCATTAAATTGGTACATGAGCGAATTACAATCTAATTAATTGGACACTCGTTAGCATAAAAACTAAACAAGACTCTCGCAATTACTTCGAAAGTCTTGTCTTTTATTCTAAAACCATGCAATACGAAACAAGAGTCTGGGACAAAAGTCCTAGCCTCTCAATTGTCTTTGGATTGTCGAGCAAGACGCAGTGGTTGAGTGGGCTCTACTACGCTGATTTCATCAGCTTTTACAG
>JAWDWJ010000012.1:0-61243 GCA_032477695.1 Streptococcus parasanguinis | reverse complement strand
TGATTTCATCAGCTTTTACAGCCCTACTCAACTGTGCGGAGGTGGGACGACGAAATCGAATTCTAACGAATTACCGATTTCTGTCCCACTCTCTTTTTTGCTCTCATAAAAGAGTAGTTCTTTTTCTTGAAATTTGATATACTAGTAACAGAACGAGAAAGGGATTGACCATGTTTGAGAAACAAGAAAGAACAGGCTTGATTGTTAAATTATATTACAATCGAGACGGGAAAAAATTACAATCTGTAGGAGATGTCTTGTACCATTCTAAGAAATGCCGTTATGTCCAATTGTATGTGGACAGTGACAAGGCCGATCAAGTCATGGAAGACTTAAAGAAAGAACGTTATGTCAAAAAGGTCTTGCCTTGCCATCTCAAAGATTTAGATACAGATTTTGTGGGGAGTTTACAACGATTGGAGACCCCATCTGTGGTCACAGAAGTTTAGAAAACGCAATCATTTGATGGATTGCGCTTTTTTTATTGACAATTGTCAGATAATTCGGTATATTCTTAATGTATTTATTTTAAGATTCATTTAAGGAGATCATTACAAATGAAGAAAAAATTTGCTCTTTCATTTTTAACCATTGCAAGTGTCGCTCTTCTTGCTGCTTGTGGTGAAGTTTCTACTTCAGGTTCAAACACAACTGGTAACGAAATCGGCAAGGAACTAAAAGTCGGTTTTAACTTTGAAAAAACTGGTGAAGTAGCAGCCTACGGTAGCGCTGAACAAAAAGGTGCTCAATTGGCCGTTGATGAAATCAACGCTAAGGGTGGAGCTGATGGCAAAAAGATCGTTGTCACAGATAAAGATAACAAGTCTGAAACAGCTGAAGCAGCTACAGTCACTACAAACCTTGTAACCCAATCAAAAGTGAACGCTCTTGTTGGACCTGCAACTTCAGGTGCTACTGCAGCAGCCGTTGCCAATGCTGGTAAAGCAGGTGTGCCATTGGTTACACCATCTGCAACTCAAGATGATTTGACAAAAGGTCAAGATTACCTTTTCCGTGCAACCTTCATCGATAGCTTCCAAGGAAAAATCATTGCCAAATACACAACTGATAACTTGAAAGCGAAGAAAGTCGTTCTTTACTACGATAACTCATCTGACTATGCGAAAGGGATTGCTGAAGCCTTCAAGAAATCTTACAAAGGTGAAATCGTAGCAACGGAAACCTTCCAATCTAAGGATACAGACTTCCAAGCTGCTCTTACAAAAATCAAAGACAAAGACTTCGATGCGATTGTCCTTCCAGGGTACTACACTGAAACTGGTAAGATTGTAAACCAAGCACGTGGTATGGGAATCAAACAACCAATCATTGGTGGTGATGGATTTAGCGATGCGAAATTCGTTGAACAAGCAACACCTGCTGCAGCTACAGACATCTACTATGTAGCTGGATTCTCTACTGAAGGTGAAATGACTGATAAAGCCAAGAAATTCGTAGAAGCTTATAAAGCAAAATACAACGAAGAACCTTCAATGTTTGCAGCTTTGGCGTATGATTCAGTTTACATGGTTGCAGAAGCATCTAAAGGTGCTAAGAACTCTGTTGAATTGAAAGACAACCTTGCGAAGTTGAAAGACTTGGAAGGTGTGACTGGTACAATGTCAATCGACAAGAACCACAACCCGGTTAAATCAGCTCTGATGATTGGCTTGAAAGATGGTAAAGTCAAATCTGTTGAGTCTGTTAAACCATAATTATCATTTGTTGTTTGTACAAGAGGCTGGGAGAATAAAAATTCCTGGCCTCGCTCTTTATTGTTAGAAAGGATGGTTCAAATGCTCCAGCAATTAGTGAACGGTCTAATCTTGGGAAGTGTCTATGCACTCTTGGCCCTTGGTTATACTATGGTGTATGGAATTATCAAATTGATCAACTTTGCCCATGGGGATATCTACATGGTAGGTGCCTTTATGGGATATTTCTTATTGAACTCATTGAAAGTGAACTTCTTTGTAGCTTTGCTTCTAGCTATGGTTGGAACAGCTATTTTAGGGGTTGTGATTGAATACTTGGCTTATCGTCCGCTTCGTCATTCGACTCGGATTGCAGCCTTGATCACAGCCATCGGGGTTTCCTTCTTGCTTGAATATGGGATGGTCTTCTTTGTAGGAGCCAATACCCGTTCCTTCCCGCAAGTCATTGAAACTGTTCGTTACAACTTTGGTCCTATTTCAATCTCCAACATTCAGTTGATGATCTTAGGAGTGTCTATTTTCTTGATGGTCGCTCTTCAATTTATTATCCAAAAGACAAAGATGGGGAAAGCTATGCGTGCTGTTTCTGTCGATAGTGATGCTGCTCAATTGATGGGGATTAATGTAAACCGGACCATCAGCTTTACCTTTGCTTTGGGATCAGCCTTGGCAGGTGCTGGTGGTGTCTTGATCGGTTTGTATTACAACTCGATTGAGCCTTTGATGGGGATGACACCAGGGATCAAAGCCTTTGTCGCAGCCGTTCTTGGAGGAATCGGAATCATTCCAGGTGCTGCCCTAGGTGGATTTGTCATCGGTTTGTTGGAAACCTTCGCTACAGCGATCGGTCTTTCAGACTTCCGTGATGCCATTGTGTATGCCATCTTGATTGTGATCTTGCTCATCCGTCCAGCAGGTATCCTCGGTAAAAATGTGAAAGAGAAGGTGTAAGCCATGAAACAAAATTTAAAAGTGAATTTAGTCTGGCTTGGTCTTTTGGTCGCAGGTTTTGCCTTGATCCAAGTCTTGGTTGCAGCGGGTGTGCTTAACCTCTTCTATATCCAAATTTTGGAACAAATCGGGATTAACATTATCCTTGCAGTTGGCTTGAACCTCATCGTTGGTTTCTCAGGTCAATTCTCACTCGGACATGCCGGATTTATGGCAATTGGTGCCTACTCTGCAGCCATTCTCGGTTCCAAATCACCAACCTACGGTGCTTTCTTTGGCGCGATGGTTTTAGGGGCCTTGATTGCTGGTGTCGTTGCCTTGATCGTTGGGGTTCCAACCCTTCGTTTGAAAGGAGACTATCTCGCGATTGCGACACTTGGGGTTTCTGAAATCATCCGGATCTTGATCGTCAATGGTGGTACTCTAACAAATGGTGCCGCTGGTATCCTTGGTTTGCCAGCCTTTACAACATGGCAATTGGTTTACCTCTTTGTCGTGATTACAACGATCTTTACGATTAACTTCTTACGCAGTCCAATTGGACGCTCTACCCTTTCTGTTCGTGAAGATGAAATCGCAGCAGAATCTGTTGGGATCAATACGACCAAAGTCAAAGTCATCGCCTTTGTATTTGGTGCGATCACAGCGGCGATTGCTGGATCTCTCCAAGCTGGCTTTATTGGCTCCGTTGTTCCTAAAGATTATTCTTTCACCAATACTATTAATGTCTTGATCATTGTCGTGTTTGGTGGTTTGGGATCAATGTCAGGAACAGTTGTGGCAGCTATCGTCTTGGGGATCTTGAACATGGTGCTTCAAGACTTCTCAAGTGTCCGTATGATCATTTACTCATTGGCTTTGATTCTCGTGATGATCTTCCGTCCAGGTGGTCTTCTTGGAACATGGGAATTCAGCTTGAAAAAACTACTCTCAAAAAAGGAGGCTAACTAATGGCACTTCTTGAAGTAAAAAATTTAACAAAAAACTTTGGTGGTTTGACAGCCGTTGGGGATGTGACCATGGAACTTAATGAAGGGGAATTGGTTGGTTTGATCGGACCCAACGGTGCCGGGAAAACAACCCTCTTCAACCTCCTAACAGGGGTATATGAACCAAGTGAAGGGACCATTACCTTAGATGGTCAGCTGCTAAATGGGAAAGCACCCTATAAAATCGCTGCTGGTGGTCTGGGACGAACTTTCCAAAATATTCGTCTCTTTAAAGATTTGAGCGTTTTGGACAATGTCTTGATTGCCTTTGCCAATCACCACAAACCACATGTCTTTGCGAGTCTTTTCCGCTTGCCAAGCTATTACAAGAATGAAGAAGCTTTGAAAGCGAAAGCCCTTGAATTGTTAGCGATTTTTGGTCTGGAAAAAGAAGCAGATACCTTGGCCAAAAACTTAGCTTACGGACAACAACGTCACTTGGAGATCGTTCGTGCCCTTGCTACAGAGCCAAAAATCCTCTTCTTGGATGAGCCTGCTGCAGGGATGAACCCTCAAGAAACAGCAGAATTGACCCAATTGATCCGTCGCATTCAAAAAGAATTTAATATTACGATCATGCTGATCGAGCACGATATGAGCTTGGTTATGGAAGTAACAGAACGGATTTATGTATTGGAATATGGTCGCTTGATTGCCCATGGTACGCCAGATGAAATCAAGACCAACAAACGCGTAATCGAAGCCTATCTAGGAGGTGAAGCCTAATGTCTATGTTAAAAGTTGAAAATCTTTCTGTACACTATGGCATGATCCAGGCTGTCCGTGATGTCAGTTTCGAGGTGAATGAAGGGGAAGTTGTTTCTCTTATCGGTGCTAACGGTGCTGGGAAAACATCTATTCTTCGTACCATTTCCGGTTTGGTGCGTCCAAGTGCTGGGAAAATCGAGTTTTTGGGTCAGGAGATTCAAAAGGTTCCTGCTCAAAAGATTGTAGCAGCAGGACTCTCTCAAGTTCCAGAAGGCCGCCACGTCTTTCCGGGCTTAACTGTTATGGAAAACTTGGAGATGGGAGCTTTCTTGAAGAAAGATCGAGAAGAAAATCAAGCTAACTTGAAGAAAGTCTTCTCCCGTTTCCCACGTTTGGAAGAGCGGAAGAACCAAGATGCAGCAACCCTATCTGGTGGGGAACAACAAATGCTAGCAATGGGTCGTGCACTCATGTCGACGCCAAAACTCTTGCTTCTGGATGAACCTTCTATGGGATTGGCTCCAATCTTTATCCAAGAAATCTTTGATATCATCCAAGATATCCAAAAACAAGGGACAACTGTTCTCTTGATCGAGCAAAATGCCAATAAGGCCCTTGCCATCGCAGACCGCGGCTATGTTTTGGAAACAGGGAAAGTCGTTCTTACTGGAACAGGAAAAGAACTCTTAGCCTCAGAAGAAGTCCGCAAGGCTTACCTTGGTGGATAAGTTTTCTAAAGTTTGTTTGAAAGGAAAAGTTAGCTAAACCTTTCTTCGGATTGCTGACAAAGATAATTTAGAAACTTTCCTTAGGTGAGTATGGACGTCAGCGAACTTCGAAGAAGTTCCATGACTTAGTTTTGAAACTAAGGTTTCAAAACTCCCGAGTACTAGAAACATTAATGTTTCTAGCACTTTTCTCACGGCGGAAAGTTTCAATATACTCCCAAATGATTCAAAAAATAGCATAATTTCTATTATGAAGAATTATTAATCTTATATTATAGGAAAGATAGTTTGAACATGTTCGAAAGAAAGGTCCTGAAGACCTTTCTTTTTTCATCTTTCTTGTTTGATTTTTCTAAATTTTGAAAACAAGAGAAAACTGCTGAAAGCGTTTGAAATCATTCTTAAAATCAAGTATAATAGAACTAATAAAAGCATAGGAGAACTTGTTATGGCTGTTAAAGATTTTATGACACGTAAAGTGGTTTACATTAGTCCAGATACGACAATTGCCCATGCGGCAGATTTGATGCGGGAGCAAGGTTTGCACCGTTTGCCAGTCATTGAAAATGATAAATTAGTTGGCTTGGTGACAGAAGGTACGATTGCAGAAGCAAGTCCATCTAAAGCAACAAGCTTGTCTATTTTCGAGATGAACTATTTGTTGAACAAAACCAAGGTCAAAGATGTCATGCTTCGCGATGTCATTACCGTCTCTAAATTTGCGAGCTTAGAAGATGCGACCTACCTCATGTATAAGAACAAGGTGGGAATTCTTCCAGTCGTGGACAATGACCAAGTATCCGGTGTCATCACAGACCGTGATATTTTCCGTGCTTTCCTTGAAGTATCCGGTTATGGAGAAGAAGGAGTTCGTGTTCGCTTTGTGACTGAAGATAAGGTTGGCGTTCTCGAACAAATCATTCACTTGATTGTAGAAGAAGGGTACAACATCGCAAATACAGTCAATATCCCAACCAAAGACGATCGTGTGGTTATCGAAGTCCAAATTGATGGGGTGACAGATCTAGAAGGAATTCGTACTAAATTTGAAACCAACGGTTTGAAAGTCGATGAAATCACTCGAACAACCGCAAAAGCTATTTAATAGAAAAATCAGGCTGGATGATCATCCAGCCTGATTTTTCTATTAACGGTTAATGGGTTGTTTTTCTTTATCTAAAGTAAAGCCTTCGCCGAGAATTTCATGGGCTTCAGAAATGGTGATGAAGGCGAATGGATCGATCTGATTGATGATGTCTTTCATTTGTTTCATCTCATTCCGCGAAACGACACAGTAGACAATATCCAGGTCCTTACGGCTGTAATAGCCCATCCCGCGGATAAAGGTAATCCCGCGACCCAGATCGTCAGATACCTTTTTGGCAATTTCTTCTGGTTTAGAGGTAACGATAAGGAAGCCTTTTCCAGCAAAACCACCTTCTCCAATCAAGTCGATCACAAGGGTGTCAATCAGGATAAAGAAGAGGGTATACATAGCTGTGCGGACATCTTGGAAGACTACGACAACAGTTATCAGAACAATGGCATCGACAATCAACATGAGTTTTCCCATGGTGAGGGAAGTGTATTTGTTAAAGATGCGAGCGAGGATATCTGTTCCTCCAGTGGTTCCTCCAGCATTGAAGATAATCCCTAGCCCCAAACCAAGGACAACCCCTGAGGCGATACAGGCAAGCAGAATATCTCCTTTAAAGGCGTTAAAGATGAAGTGATGGTAGCGGTGGCTGAGGGGTATCGCTTCAAAAATCGCCATCCAAGCGGAAACCGAGAAAGTCCCCAGTAAGCTCAGGTAAAGAGATTTCTTGCCCAGCAGTTTCCAAGCCAGAATGAAAAGAGGGATATTGATCAGCAAGTTCATGATGGATACGGGGATTTTGAAGAGGTAATAGGTGATCAAGGTAATCCCTGTTGCTCCTCCTTCATAGAAGTGAAAGGGAATGACCAAAAAATAGATCCCAAACGAAAAAATGCCGGCCCCCAAGATGATAGCCAGAATATCTTTAAATTTAAACATGATAGGTTGTCTCCTAAAACTTTATAAGATCATTGTAACAAAAAAGTGAAAAAATGAAAATGACTTTGAAAAATTTTCTCTCCTAAAATACAAGATTTTTACCCTTATTTTTGGTAAAATAAAAAGAAGAAAAACAGAAAGAGGATACTATGGTAAACGGTACATTAATTTCATTTGAAGGTCCAGAAGGAGCGGGGAAATCATCGGTCCTAGAAGCCGTTTTGCCTCTACTTGAAGAAAAAGGAATTCCTTTTATTACAACCCGTGAACCAGGCGGTGTAGACATTGCAGAAAAGATCCGCCAAGTCATTTTAGATCCAGACCATACTCGTATGGATGCTAAGACCGAGTTGTTGCTTTATATTGCTAGTCGCCGGCAGCATTTGGTGGAACGTGTCTTGCCAGCCCTTGCAGCTGGGAAGATTGTCTTGATGGACCGCTTTATTGATAGCTCGGTCGCTTATCAAGGGTATGGTCGCGGTCTGAGTGTGGAAGATATCGAATGGCTCAATCAATTCGCGACAGATGGTCTTAAACCAGATCTCACCCTTTACTTTGATCTGGATGTCGAAGAAGGGCTCGCTCGAATTGCCAAAAACCAAGAGCGGGAAGTCAATCGTTTGGATTTGGAAGGTTTGGAGCTTCACCAAAAAGTCAGACAAGGTTATTTGGCCTTGTATGAAAAGGAGCCAGAGCGCATTGTGAAAATCGATGCCAGTCAATCCTTTGAAGCAGTCTTTGCGGATGTCTTGGCTGTTTTAGAAAATCGCTTGGGGATATTGAAATGAAGCTTGAAGAGATCCAACAGCTCCAGCCAGAATTGGTGGAGCGCTTCACCCAGATCTTAGAACACAAACAGCTCAGTCATGCTTATCTCTTTACAGGCTCTTTTGCCAGTTTTGAGATGGCCCTCTTGCTAGCTCAAAGTCAATTTTGCGAAGATTTGCAGGGAGTCTGGCCTTGTGGCAAATGCCGGTCCTGCCGCTTGATTGAAGAAGAAGAATTCTCAGACGTAAAGATCGTGCGTCCAGTCAACCAGATCATTAAGACTGATCGCATTCGTTCGCTGGTTCAAGACTTTTCTCAATCAGGATTTGAAGGCAGTCGGCAGGTCTTTATCGTCCAAGATGCGGATAAGATGCATACCAATGCGGCCAACTCTCTCTTAAAAGTCATGGAAGAACCCCAGAGTGAGATCTATCTCTTCTTGTTGACATCTGATGAAAACTTGATTTTACCGACCATCAAGAGTCGGGCCCAGCAGGTTCATTTTCCTAAAAAGCAAGCCTACCTAACCGAACTGTTAGAAAAAGAAGGCTTGATCAAATCACAGGCAAATTTAGTAGCTCGTTTTAGTTTTAGTCTTGAAGAGGCAGAGCAGCAAAAAAAGAATGCTACGTTTTTTGAACTGGCAAAAGTTTGTGATCAGTTCATCGAACGTTGTCAATCCAATTTGAATCGTGCCTATTTGGAAGTGACTCAGTTGGTGAGTTTAGCAGATGATAAGGAAAAACAAAGCCAGGCCTTTCGTTTGATGGAGTTGGCTGTAGAAGAGCAGTTGCGCTTGAGTCGATCCCAGCAGTTGCTTGAGAAATTGAGTCTTGCTCGCAGGATGTGGAAGGCCAATGTTTCTTTTCAAAATGCTCTAGAATATATGGTTTTGAGCTTAGAAAGTTAAGGAGTCAGAATGAATAAAAAAGAATTATTTGATGCTTTAGACGGCTTCTCTCAGAATTTGTTGGTCACCTTGGCTGAAGTCGAAGCCATCAAGAAAAATTTGAAACAAGTCATCGAAGAAAATACAGCTCTTCGCTTAGAAAATGATAAATTGAGGGAGCGTTTGGGGGAAGTTGAGAAGACTTCATCCGCAAAGTCCCAACACCATGGTCGTGAAAATTTGCAACGTATTTACAATGATGGTTTTCATATCTGCACTTATTCCTACGGTCAACGCCGTGAGAACGATGAAGAGTGTATGTTTTGTGACGAGTTGTTATTTAGGGAGTAAGCATGCAGATCCAACGAAGTTTTAAAGGGGAAAAGAAAACTGGGGTGCTTTACTTGGTCCCAACACCGATCGGTAACCGGGAGGATATGAGTTACCGCATGGTCCAGACCCTAAAGGATGTGGACTTGATCGCAGCTGAGGATACTAGAAATACAGGCCTCTTGCTCAAGCATTTTGAGATTGCGACGCCCCAGACTAGCTTTCATGAGCACAATGCCATGGAAAAAATTCCAGATCTGATCGCCCATTTAGAATCTGGAAAAGACTTAGCGCAAGTCTCAGATGCAGGACTCCCTAGTATCTCTGACCCCGGTCATGATTTGGTCAAGGCAGCGATTGAACGAGAGATTCCTGTCGTAGCTGTGCCTGGCCCTAGTGCCGGTATAACGGGTTTGATTGCCAGTGGCCTAGCCCCTCAACCTCATATTTTTTATGGATTTCTGCCTCGCAAAGAGGGGCAACAGAAAGCCTTTTTCCAAGAAAAAGTGGCCTATCCTGAGACTCAGATCTTTTATGAGTCTCCCCATCGGGTGAAGGCGACCTTAGAGAATATGTTGGCTGTCTATGGGGATCGTCCGGTTGTCTTGGTTCGTGAATTGACCAAGATCTACGAAGAATATACTCGCGGCAGCATTTCAGAGTTAGTCGCATTTCTTGAAGAAAATCCCCTCAAAGGGGAGTGCCTCTTGATCGTCGAAGGAGCTAAGGAAGAAGTGCTAGACCTAGAAGAGGTCGACTTGATCCAAGAGATCGATACCTTGGTCCAAGAGGGGATGAAGAAGAATCAAGCAATCAAACAGGTCGCCAAACAATACGGCCTGCAAAAGAGTGAGCTTTATGCTCGTTACCATCAAGAGTAGGAAAGGTTGAAAGCAGGATTGAAATTAGAATGGCTTATCCAAATGAGATCCAGCGAATTATGGAAATCATCCAAGATGCCAAGGAAAGCCTGGCTCAAAGACAGGTTGACCAGTGGCAGGATGGTTATCCAGATGAAGAGATCATTTTTGAGGATATACTAGAAAGTCGTGGCTATGTAGCGGTTGAAGATCAGGAAGTCGTCGCCTATGCTGCCGTCCACAAGGGAAATGAAGCAGCCTATAATGAGATTTACGATGGCAAGTGGGAGCATGACAACTATATGTATATCACTTTTCACCGTGTCGCTGTGGCCAAAGAAGCTGCTGGCAAAGGGGTGGCTCAAACCTTCCTTCAAGGTTTGATCGAAGGAGAAAAAGGGCCGGATTTCCGTTGCGATACGCACCCGGATAATCTAGTCATGCAACATTTGCTTGAAAAATTAGGCTACCATTATTGTGGAAAGGTCCCAATTGATGGCGTCCGTCTGGCTTATCAAAAGATCAAACGAAAAGCAGAAACCAGTCTATTCCAAGTGGTCTCAGAAGAGGACCGCTGGGACCAAAGAGCAGAAGCGGCTTACAATGACACTCTATCTTAAACAATTCTATGAGAGCCCTATGGGACTTCTTTCGATCATTGTCAGCGAAGAAGGCCTTGTAGAGCTTGATTTTTATAATCCGAAAGAAGATGCGCCTGATCCTTTTGGGGCGCTGGAGCAGTTCCATCCCTACCATGAGAAGGTAAAGGAGTGGTTGGACCATTATTTTGCTGGGGCCCCAATTGCGATCAGCTTTCCACTAGCGCCGCAAGGGACAGCTTTTCAAGAGCGGGTGTGGCAGTTATTGAGAGAGATCCCCTATGGTGAGACCAAGACCTATGGGCAGCTTGCCCAGGATCTTTCTTGTGGTTCAGCCCAGGCCGTGGGACAAGCAGTTGGGCGCAATCCCTTGTCGATCCTAGTTCCCTGTCACCGCGTGATGGGAAAAAATGGAGAATTGACAGGCTATGCGTCCGGACTCGATCGTAAACGCTGGCTCTTACAACACGAAGGAATTACCTGGAAGGAGAAATGAAATCGATGTATACCTTTATTGAATATCCAAAATGTTCGACTTGTCGAAAGGCTAAATCAGAATTGGACGGTCTCCAATGTGAGTTTCAGAGCCAAAATATTGTAACCGAAACACCGACTAGTCAAGAATTACAGGACTGGATGGCAGCATCTGGCCTACCAATCAAGTCTTTCTTTAATACCAGCGGGATGAAATACCGGGAACTCGGCTTGAAAGATAAGGTAGATCAACTGACAATAGAAGAAGCAGCGGATCTTTTGGCTAGCGACGGTATGCTGATCAAGCGCCCCCTACTTGTCAAAGACGGAAAAGTGGTTCAAGTTGGCTACCGGAAACCCTACGCAGACTTAGATTTGTAAAAGAAAAGGGAGTTGGACTCCCTTTTCATTTTGAGTTGAAGATGATATAATCATACGAGTGAAATCAATGAAAGAGAGTCAAGCATGAGTATTTTAGAAGTGAAAAATTTGAGTCACGGTTTTGGGGACCGTGCGATTTTTGAGGATGTGTCTTTCCGTTTGTTAAAGGGAGAGCATATCGGTCTGGTCGGGGCCAATGGTGAAGGAAAATCGACCTTCATGAGCATCGTGACCGGTAAGATGCAACCAGACGAAGGAAAGGTCGAGTGGTCTAAGTATGTGACTGCTGGTTACCTGGACCAGCATTCGGTTTTAGAAGAAGGACAAACGGTGCGCGATGTCTTGCGGACAGCTTTTGATGAGTTGTTCACAGCAGAAGCTCGGATCAATGACCTCTATATGGCCATGGCAGAAGACGGAGCTGATGTCGATGCTCTCATGGAAGAGGTTGGGGAACTCCAAGAGCGTCTAGAAAGTCGTGATTTTTATACCTTGGATGCCAAGATAGATGAAGTGGCGCGTGCTCTTGGGGTCATGGATTTTGGCATGGAGACGGATGTGACCTCCTTGTCAGGTGGGCAACGGACCAAGGTCCTCTTGGCCAAACTCCTCCTTGAAAAACCAGATATCTTGCTACTAGATGAGCCGACCAACTACTTGGATGCAGAGCACATCGATTGGCTCAAGCGCTATTTGCAAAATTATGAAAATGCCTTTGTCCTCATTTCCCACGATATTCCATTCTTGAACGATGTGATCAATATCGTCTACCATGTGGAAAATCAGCAGTTGACCCGCTATTCTGGGGACTATTACCAATTCCTTGAAGTCTATGAAATGAAGAAATCGCAATTGGAAGCGGCTTATGAGCGTCAGCAAAAAGAAATTGCTGATTTGAAGGATTTCGTGGCCCGTAATAAGGCGCGTGTGGCTACTCGGAATATGGCCATGTCTCGTCAGAAGAAGCTGGACAAGATGGAACTCATTGAGTTGCAAAGTGAGAAACCAAAGCCCTCCTTTGAATTTAAAAATGCCCGGACTCCTGGACGCTTCATTTTCCAAGCCAAGGATCTCCAAATTGGCTATGATCGTCCTTTAACCAAGCCTTTAAACCTGACCTTTGAGCGCAATCAAAAGGTAGCCATCATCGGTGCCAACGGGATCGGGAAAACCACTCTCTTGAAGAGCTTGCTAGGAATCATTCCACCGATCGCTGGAGAAGTAGAACGTGGAGATTACCTAGAACTTGGCTATTTCGAGCAAGAGGTCGAAGGAGGCAATCGTCAGACACCGCTTGAAGCAGTCTGGAATGCCTTTCCGGCTCTCAACCAAGCAGAAGTCCGTGCCGCCCTTGCCCGCTGTGGCTTGACCACTAAACATATCGAGAGCCAAATCCAGGTGTTATCCGGTGGAGAGCAAGCCAAGGTACGCTTCTGTCTCCTCATGAACAGTGAAAACAATGTCTTAGTACTAGACGAGCCGACCAACCACTTGGATGTGGATGCTAAAGATGAATTGAAACGGGCCCTGAAAGAATACAAGGGATCGATCCTCATGGTTTGCCACGAGCCAGACTTCTATGAAGGCTGGATGGACCAAATCTGGGACTTTAATGAATTAACGTAAACACAAAAAGAGAACCGTGCGGTTCTCTTTTCAGATTGAAGTTAAAGACTTCTTAGAAACTTTCCTTAGGTGAGTTCGGACGTCAGCGAACTTCGTAGAAGTTCCATGACTAATTATTGAGCCTAAGGTCTCAATAATTCCGAGTGCCTGAAACTGTATTGTTTCAGGCACTTTTCTCATAGCGGAAAGTTTCAGTAGATGAATGTCTTAAATAATTAGAATTCAGTTTATTTACCAATGAATCTATTAGCTAATTTTATGTAAAATGTTTATCAATATCTTAAAAAGAGAACCGTTTGGTTCTCTTCTCATTATTTCTTGAAATCGTAGTCTTTTACGATTTCAATTTTTTCAATTTTGATGTCCGTTTTTGGTTTGTCCTTATCATCGGTTTCGGCAGATGCAATTTTATCGACGACATCCATGCCATCGATGACTTGTCCAAAGACAGTGTAGTTACCGCCATCAAGGGTTGGATTTCCACCATTTTTATAAGCATCGATGATCTTAGCTGGGAAGCGATCCGTCGGGAGCTTGCTAGAAATATCTTCCTTATTTTGGTTGATATAGAATTGACTACCGTTGGTATTTTGACCAGAATTGGCCATGGCTAGGGCTCCACGAAGGTTGTAAAGGTATGGAGAATACTCATTCTCAAAACCAGTACCTGAATCTTTGGATTTTTCTTTGCCCTTCCAGATGGATTCACCACCAGTACCATCTCCCTTAGGATCCCCAGTTTGGATCATAAAGTTGTTAATGACACGGTGGAAAAGTAAGCCATTGTAGTAGCCTTCTTTTGCATGGGTCAAGAAGTTCTCAACTGCAAGTGGGGCATATTTAGGGAAGAGCTTCACAGTGATGTCGCCTTCAGTCGTTGTGATTTTAACCTCCGCTTCATCTTCAGCCACGTCAGTTGATAGTTGTGGGAAGACGGCATTTTCATTGGTCATGGCATCGTTGAAATCTTTGCGCAGTTGTTCTAATTTCTTTTGTTCTTCTTCAATTTTCTTTTGATCTTTTTCACTAGAGCTAGAAGTTGCTGACTTCTCTGTCTTTTCTTTGCTTGAGCTTGAAGAGTTAGCGTCTGTCTTATTGGACGAACAAGCTGTTAAAGCCAAGCCGGAAAATAATAGTAGGGCGATTAATTTTTTCATATTCTTCCTTTCCAACATAATTGTCTTTCTCTATTGTACCTTAATTTTGCGATACTTTCAAATCTGGACGGGATTCTCTATTTTCTGAGGTTGTTTCAAGACCGATAACATTTGATAAATCACTAATTAAGAAGTAAGTTGCGTATAGATGGAAAATTCGGTATGATGGGAGATATGTTAATTTGTTGGAAAATGAACGAATTCCCTCAAAAACCGTATCATGAATAGGAGGCTACAAATTGGATTATAAAACTCTACGCAAAAACTATAGACTCTATATTAGATCTGCAGGCTTGTTAGCAATGCTTCTGATCTTTTGCATTGGATTAGTGGTCAGGGATACTCTTCTTCAGACTGCTGGCGTTTTATTGGTTATTGCATGCTTGATTTTATTCATCCAATTGCTCAAGAAAAGCTACACCAACAAGTGCAACACCTTGCTCCATGTAGACTTAGATTTAGCTTTTTGGCAGCAATACCTTCAGTTGAACAAGAATGTGAAAAAGGCTATTTCACAGATAGATATTAAGCTGACATCGGTTGCCTATTCTTTTATGATGGGAGATTTTGATACTGTCATAAAAGAAGCTAGGGAAGCACTTAGTCAGACGGATTATCCGCAGAAATATAAAAACTTTTTTGAAAGTTATCTCATGCGATCAACTGTCCTGACAGATCCTGATTTGTCTAGAGGAGAACTGGAGGGTCGGTTGAATGAATTGACTATCACAGACCCGACACTGGCTGAGAAAACAAGAAAGGTCTGTCTTGCCCTTTATGATTTAACCATTGCGCACCAAAGCAATGACTATTTCGAAGATTTAAGCAATGATTTCAAGTACCAGCAGTTGGAAATTATCTACTACCAAGCCTTGAATGCTACTCTTAAAGGTGATCAGCACAGAGCCAATGAACTCTTTCACAAGTTAGTTTCAGAAGATGAGTCGCTCTATATTGTTCGAAAGGCTAAAAAATACTTGAGGGATGAAGGCAGTCATCTGTAAATCCTCCAATCGAAATAGAGATTAATTGAAAGGACCTGAACAAACACAAGGAGTTATTGGAAGGTAAGAATGAAGAAATCAATCTTTAAAGCCAATTTTTATGAAAGCCGTCGTCTACGTCATGATGGCTTTATCGATTATATGGTTAAGGACACAAATAGTCGAAAAATCTACACAAAGCCATTTAGTATTGCGAGAAAACTATTTTCATTTTTGGGGATTTTGTTCCTGTTTGGACTATCAGCAATAACCGATTCAAATATTGCATATGCACAGAATGGCATGACTGTGAAAACTTGGGGCATCAATTTTTTACCATTCTGGTTATTTTTCTTGTGCGGTTTTTTGTGGTATGCCATAAGTAAAGTCAATTGTCGGAAACAATACTCTGAAAAAGTACCATATGTTAGCATTTTAAATGGAAACTTGTATATCATTTGGATGACATTGTTTGTTAATTTATTCTTTATTAGTGCTTTTGGGAGAACTTTAACCATTCCTGGTTTACTTGTAATTTATTCTCTAATTGGAATCATTGATGGGATGATTATTCGAAAAAGAATATCTTCAATTCGAACTCGATTATATGAAGAACCAACTGATAATGGTTTTCAATTTAAGCAAATTCAATTAGTTACAGGATTTGCTGGAGGAATTGTTGCAATTTGGATGATTTTAAAATTCTTTTTTCCACAAATCGGAGAAGTTAGAACTGATATTATAGGTGTAGTATCAGTGATTGGTATGATATTTCTAATGAATGTGATATTTTTGGGTATGTATTTTATATTACTTTTGCCCCATTCACTGTATGGTTACTATCGAAATAAATATTCAGAGGAGTACCGCGAGTTCGAAGGGAAATCGCTAGAAGAGTGGTATGGTAAGAAGTACCTGAAAAAACACAAGGAGTTGTTGGAAAGTAAGAATGAAGAAATCGATCTTTAAAGCCAGTTTTGAAGAAAGTCTCAATCTCGAAGACGATGGGTTTGTAAAGTTACAGCAAGAGCAACATGATAAGACAGCAAAATTTTTTAAGAATGGGCATTCTTCCTTTTGGTTTCGAATTCGAAGTTTGATTTTATCCCTTATTTTTCCTGTCGGTTTTAACTTCTTTGTGCTGATTGTATCAATGGAATTTCATGAAAGTAAGACGCTGACTCTTCCAATAGCCAGGCATGAGTCCTTAACAGTAAATGTGTTTTTAATCTTGCTTCTCATTTGGCTTTCTTTCGTTGTGATTGGAAAGTGGGTGAAACAAGCTTACCTGTTACCATATCGCTATCAGTTTCACGTTTTTACATTTATGGGTTGGTTCATATTGGAAATAGATCTAGTTGTTTTTGACATTTTATTGGCCAATCTATCCACTGCGGAAATCATTGCCATTTATGGAATCATGATGATAGCGACATACATGCTATTTACAATTGCACTAGCAGGATTAAGAAAACTTATGTATGCTGAGATTTCGGGGGATACTTTACTTAATAAGATCGCAAAATTTATTTCTCTTTATGGGATGGCTATTTTAGGAATAGGGATCATTATCAAGCATATTTTGGGAATCTTTTCATTAGATGTTTCAACTTCCATCAAGGCATTTGGCTTTTTATTGCTGTGGATCTTTTGTAATATAGTAGTGCTTGCTGTCAGTGCTTTTATAGGCTTACCATACTTCCTTCAAGCCTACTACAAATGGAAATATCCTGAAGAATATCGAAACTGGGAAGGCAAGTCAGTAGAAGAATGGTATGGCAAGAAGTACTTAAAGAAACACAAGGAGTTATTAAAAAATGGATAAGAATTTTAAGGAGATGTCGTTTGATGAATTGAAATGTTACCGCAGAGAAGGTCTATGGAGATCTTTGGGACTATTGCTGGTCATTATTTTGGTTATTACGGGCATGGTCCTGATGGAAGTGAACCATGTTTCTCCGTCCAATCAGAATCGTTTTCGGGTTATTGGTTTGACAACGGTCATTGCGCTCTTTGGCTACCTGATGCCTCTGATGGCAGCAAATCGTGTCATGCGAGACCACCCGGATTGGGTCAAGAATTCAGGGATTCGAGCGAAAATTCCCTTGCCGATGGCTTGGCATGTCAAGAGACTTTGCGTCATTGGAGCGAGTTTATTGGTAATTGGAGTAGGATTTGCTTCGTCATTTAAACCACAAGTCCAGTAGACAAATCTGAAGGATCAACAAGATAATATCCAAGTCAATAATGTAATCGATGTGCCTGCTATTGAAGTGCCTACGAGTGATAGTCAGGACTAGTAAGTGACAGATTGAATCTAAAAGGGGGAAACATGAAACTTTTTACTTACTCATTTGAAGAAAGTCAATCCTTCGTAAATGAGACCATTATTAGCCGCTTTAACGATAAGGGAAATTGGAAAAGATTTATTGGTATGCCTTTATTTTCTGCAATAGTCTATCTACTTTATATCCTTCTTCCAGCAGTCTTTAAGGGAATAAGATTAGATGGAGATGGGGATGTTGCCTATCAATGGTTAAATTTACCTCTTTTGTTTGTTCTACTTTCATTTTATTTGGTCTACATTTTCTATTCGTTTAAATATCGAAAGAAAAAAATGATCTTGAAATATCTCACTTATTGTTATATGTACCTTCTATTACTATTTATGGAATTAGGATTTGTATTAATTGGGATTTTTTGCAGAAAACTTCTCGGTTTTTTATCAGCAGGATTAACGATAGTTGTTGTGATATATCTCTTTAGGACGGTCCCGAAAAAGATAAAGGCTGCGGTTGAAGAAAGAAAACCCTATGCTTCCTTGGCTGCCCTAGCAACAGAAAAAATAACAGATCAATTATTGATCTGGGGAGGAAGTGGAGTTACAGCGGGTTTGGTATTGTTTGATCGTTCAAATCATACAAATGTAAGAGGGAGCATTGATGCCATCTTAATGCCATTCTGTCCCGCTATTATGGCTGTCGCTCTTTATGTCTTCTTTTTAGAAATAGTAGGGGGTTACTACCTATTTTTGTACTACGAACAATACAAAGAAAAATATGATATTTTAACAAAAGTTTAGCTTAAGAAAAACTTATAGAAACAGTGCCCACTGGGTGCTGTTTTTTTACTTTTTTTTGAAAAATTGAGGAAATGATTTTACTAGAGAACTGGCTTGGAAATGTGATATAATAAAGGTTATGGCAAACAATAATCAATCAAAAAAAACACGGTCGACGAGACGACTGTCCAAAGCAGAATTAGAAAGAAAAAAAGCGATTCATCGCATGATTGCGACCATTCTGATTAGTCTGGTTTTAGTCTTTGCAGCCTTGAAATTGGGGGCAGTAGGGGTCTTGGCCTACAACTTGATCCGACTGTTTGTTGGGAGTTTGGCTTACTTGGCTATTTTAGCGACCTTTTTCTACCTCTATGCTTTTAAATGGCTGGACAAACACGAAGGGGTGATTTCAGGATTCCTAAGCTTCTTTGCTGGGCTTCTCTTGATGTTTCAGGCCTTCTTTGTATCCTCCCTTCATTTAGACAATAATGGGATCAAGGTCACCTTTTCAAGAATCATGGCAGACCTGATTCATCTGCGAGTGGAGAGCTTTGCCGGTGGTGGTATGATCGGTGCCCTTCTTTATGCTCCGATTTCCTTCCTCTTTTCAAATATTGGCTCTTATTTTATTGGCCTTCTCTTTATTGGATTGGGGATCCTCTTGATGAGTCCTTACTCCATCTATGATTTGTTTGAAAAGGGATCGGAAGCCTTCCACGCTTCTATGGAAAAACGCAAAGAACGTCGCGAGCAGAAATTCCTTGAAAAAGAAGCGAGAGCTGCTGAGGAAGCTGCTGCAGCTGAAAGAGAGCAAGAAGAAGCAAGTGCAGTTCTTCCATCTCCCCTTTCAATGGAAGGGCATCCTGTAGACCCTGAAACGGGAGAGGTGCTGGCGGAAGAGCCGTTCACAGAGACCTTCCCAGAAGCCGAAATTGTCGCACCAGCAACACCAGAGATCTACCTGCCAGATGAAGAATGGCCTGAAGAGCCTGAAGCATACGAAGAGCTTCCGGAAGCCGAAGAATTCGAGGACGATGGAGAAGAAGTTCAAGTGGATTTCACACCTAAGGAACTCCTCCAGTACAAGCTTCCAACCATTGATCTCTTCGCACCTGACAAGCCCAAAAATCAATCCAAAGAGAAAAACATCGTTCGTCAGAATATCCGCATTTTGGAAGAAACCTTTGCAAGCTTCAATATCAAGGCGACAGTGGAGCGGGCAGAGATCGGTCCTTCTGTCACCAAGTATGAAGTCAAGCCAGCTGTTGGTGTGCGGGTCAACCGCATCTCCAACCTAGCAGATGATTTGGCCTTGGCCCTAGCTGCCAAGGATGTGCGGATTGAAGCACCAATTCCAGGGAAGTCTCTGGTCGGGATTGAAGTGCCCAACTCAGAGATTGCGACCGTTTCCTTCCGTGAATTGTGGGAGCAGTCCAAAACAGATCCAGCTAAACTCCTTGAGATTCCTCTTGGGAAGGCTGTAGATGGTTCAGCTCGGACTTTTGATTTGGCTCGGATGCCCCACCTCTTGGTAGCGGGTTCGACCGGATCTGGTAAGTCAGTAGCGGTCAATGGGATTATTTCGAGTATCTTGATGAAGGCCCGTCCGGACGAAGTCAAGTTTATGATGGTCGATCCAAAGATGGTGGAGCTTTCAGTCTACAATGATATTCCTCACCTTTTGATCCCAGTTGTGACCAACCCACGAAAGGCCAGTCGAGCCCTGCAGAAGGTCGTTGATGAGATGGAAAATCGCTACGAGCTCTTCTCGAAAGTGGGTGCTCGCAATATTGCTGGCTTTAATGCCAAGGTGGCTGAGTACAATGCCCAGTCTGAGATGAAGCAAGTTCCCCTTCCATTGATTGTGGTCATTGTTGATGAGTTGGCAGACTTGATGATGGTCGCAAGTAAAGAAGTGGAAGATGCTATTATTCGCCTTGGACAAAAGGCGCGTGCAGCGGGGATCCACATGATCTTGGCAACTCAGCGACCATCGGTTGACGTTATCTCCGGTTTGATCAAGGCCAATGTGCCTTCCCGTGTCGCTTTTGCGGTATCATCTGGGACCGACTCACGGACCATCTTAGATGAAAATGGAGCAGAGAAATTGCTCGGTCGCGGGGATATGCTCTTTAAACCGATTGATGAAAATCACCCGATCCGTCTACAAGGATCCTTTATCTCTGATGATGATGTGGAGCGGATTGTCAACTTTGTCAAAGAGCAGGCAGAAGCTGATTATGATGATGCCTTTGATCCAGGAGAAGTATCGGAGTCAGACTTTGACGGAGGCATGGGTGGCTCAGACGAAGGTGATCCTCTCTTTGAAGAGGCCAAAGCGCTCGTCATCGAGACCCAAAAAGCCAGTGCTTCCATGATCCAGCGCCGCTTATCGGTTGGTTTTAACCGGGCGACTCGCCTCATGGAAGAGTTGGAAGCAGCGGGTGTGATTGGACCAGCTGAAGGGACCAAGCCTCGAAAAGTATTGCAACAATCATAAGGATAGGGAAAAAGGGCATACGTCCCACTCCCTTTTCTTTTTATAGAAAATAGAAAGTAGGACCAGATGAAGTTAGACACGATTCATCATATTGCCATCATTGGACGGGATCGCGACGCCATGTTGCACTTTTATGTGGACCAGTTGGGCTTTGCGATTGTCAGTGAGTATGACCGTCCCGAACGCGGAGATATCTTGATCAATCTCCGCCAGGGGCAGCTGACTTTAGAACTTTTTATCAAACAGACGGCCCCAGAACGGCCTAAGCTCCCCTTGCCCGAGCATGCGGGACTGCGTCATCTGGCCTTTCAAGTGGACGATGTAGAGACCTATCTAGCTAGATTGGATCAGCTAGGTATTGAGAATACAGGCCTTCGCTATGATGATTTTGATGGCAAGAAGATGGCATTTTTCTTCGATCCAGAAGGATTGCCCTTGGAAATACATGAGTGAGGAAAGCAATGGTTAGATTAGAAGGACTCAGTCAGGAAGAAGTAGCGAAAAAGATCCAAGAGGGCAAGCAAAATAAGGTCACGATCAAGACAGAAAAAAGCCTAGGACAGATCATTCGAGACAATGTCTTTACCTACTTTAATCTGATATTTTTGATTTTGGCTATTTTGCTGGTAGCAGTGAAATCTTGGAACAATCTCTTGTTTGTCCCGATTGTCGTGGTCAACTCCTTAGTTGGTATTGTACAGGAAGTCCGTTCTAGACGGATCTTGCGTCAGATGCAATTTCTACACATGAGTGAGGCGATCGCTCTTCGCGAAGGCAAAGAAGTCGCTCTACCTATCGATCAGCTGGTGGAGGGAGATCTGGTTCGCTTTCAAGCTGGAGATCAGATCTATGCGGATGGGGTCATGCTGGAGGGCGAGCTAAAAGTCGATGAGTCGCAATTGACCGGTGAAGCCGATGAGGTCAAAAAAGGAGCGCAAGATGCGCTCATGTCAGGTAGTTTTGTGATCGCTGGTCAAGGTTTAGCGCGACTAGAAAAAGTTGGGAACGACTCCTACATCAACCAATTGAGTCTGGAAGCCAAGCAGGTTAAGTCTCATGAGGAGTCCGATATGGTTCATGCGGTCAATCGCATTGTGGGGATCATCGGCCTTCTCATCATTCCGCTAGGTTCGCTCCTTTTTCTTCGTAGCTATATCAGCCTAGGCGATAGCCTCAAGCTCAGTGTGACTTCAACAGTCGGTGCCTTGATCGGGATGATTCCGGAAGGCTTGTATCTCTTGATGACCTTGGCACTGGCTCTGGGTGCTGTCAGATTGGCCAAGGAAAAGGTCCTGCTCAATAGCATGAAGGGAATTGAGACCTTATCGCGCGTGGATGTCCTTTGTGTCGATAAGACAGGGACCATTACAGAGCCAGGTATGGAAGTGACAGAGATTCGTCCAGTTAAAGATGCTCAAGACTTGGAAGCTCTAGCTCAGTATGTCAAGGCTAGTATGGATCAAAACGATACCATGGATGCCATCCGAAAATTTCATAAGACACCAGTCAGCCAGCCTTGGAAGGCTAAAGACATTCAGCCCTTTACGTCTAAGAAAAAGTATGGAGCCATTGCCTTTGAATCTGGGATCTATGTATTAGGCGCACCAGAATTTGTTTTACGAGAGGGCTTCTCTGAGGTTGAAGAGGAGATAGCTCCTGCTACTCAGGCAGGCAATCGGGTCTTGGCCTTTGGGAAATATCGGGGAGAACAACTGGGAGAGACTTTAGAGGCTCCTGTAGACTTGGTAGCCTGGATTATTCTCTCCAATCCTTTGAGAAAAAATGCCAAAGAAACCTTCGCCTACTTTAAACAACAAGGAGTGACCATTAAGGTTATCTCAGGGGACAACCCTGCTACAGTCTCAGCTATTGCACAAAAAGCAGGCATTGGAGGAGCAGAAGATCTAATCGATGCCAGAACCTTACTGACGGAAGAAGATTTGCACCAGGCGGCGAGCCAATATACGGTCTTTGGTCGGGTGACACCAGAGCAAAAGAAAAGCCTTGTTGAAGGCTTGCAGGCAAAGGGGCATAAAGTAGCTATGACCGGAGATGGCGTTAACGATATTCTGGCCCTCAAAACAGCGGATTGTAGTATTGCGATGGAATCTGGAAACGATGCGACCAAGAAGATGGCGCAAGTGGTCTTACTGGATTCTGACTTTGGGAAGATGCCGTCCATCGTGGCAGAAGGGCGGCGGGTGGTCAATAATATTCAACGATCAGCCAGTCTCTTTTTGATCAAGAATATCTTTTCCATTTTGTTGGCTATCTCAGTGACGCTCTTAGCCTTTACCTATCCCATCATGCCGTCGCAGATGTCTTTGATCAGTGGTTTTACGATTGGGATTCCAGGATTCTTCCTAGCGCTTGAGCCCAATAGCGAGCGCCTCAAGGGGCGCTTTATCGAAACGGTTTTTAAAAATGCACTGCCTGCGGCCTTGACGGATTTTATACTGATCTTCAGTCTGGTATTGCTCTCTTCAGCATTTGGCATGAGGTCGGAAGAACTGTCGAGTGCAGCCATCTGCTTGATGGCCTTCGTCGGCTTTACCATCATCTACCAAGAATCCCAGCCTCTCAATCACTACAAGAGACTGGTTCTTCTAGGAAATATCCTAGCCTTCCTGGTTTCAAGCAGTATCTTAGGTAGATTCTTCAACATGAGCCCCTTGAGGCTTCAAACGCTGGTTATTTGTGCCATCATGGCCGTTCTTGCTCTCGTCTTGATTCAAGTCTTCAAGAAACTAGTGGGCTGGTTCTTTCATCGAAAGAAATAAAAAAAGACTACTCTTAAAGATGGAGTTGTCTCAGATTGAAGAAAAAGATAATTTTGAAACTTTCCTTAGGTGAGTTCGGACGTCATCGAACTTCCACGAAGTTCCATGACTTAGTTTTGAACCTAAAGTTTCAAAACTCCTGAGTGCTAGAAACAATCGTGTTTCTAGCACTTTTCACACGTCGGAAAGTTTCAGTAAATATTTGGAGAATTTAAACTTAAAATGACTTCAGTCTATGCAGTATCATCAGGGTTATTTATAAAAAAGACAACTCCAAAGATAGAGTTGTCTTTTGGAATTAGATAAACAAACTAGCGGTTAAGATCAGATAGAGCAAGAAGGTGATCAGAAACCCAGCGCGCCAGAAGTATTTGATAAATTTAGGATAATAAAAACTCTTTTTCTTTTTTAAGAAATAAACCGTTAGCCCCAAGGCCAAAAGCGAAAGGCTTAAGGCTAGCAGTGGTAAGAGGCTGTGGTAAAAGGCACTGTCTGAAATCAGGTAGTACTCCAAGGCAAATAAAGGAAAGGCAATATCGGTAGATCGCCATCCTCTTTTTTGGAGTTTAAAGAGGTGAACAATGATGCCGCTCAGAATCAGCGTTAAAAAAATAAATAATATAGAAGCAACTTTGATTAACATAGCTTCATTCTATCATAAAACGAAAAAAAAGTTTACTATATTTTAATTTTTTCTTGCAAAAAAAGAGAAATCGTGTATAATAGAAAGGTATGCACAAAGCATACTTGTGGGAGGTAAAAATCTGTAATTACCGCCAAAACCACAAAGGAGGATTTAAGAAATGGCTAAAAAAGTCGAAAAACTTGTAAAATTGCAAATCCCTGCTGGTAAAGCTACTCCAGCTCCACCGGTTGGTCCAGCGCTTGGTCAAGCAGGTATCAACATCATGGGATTCACTAAAGAGTTTAACGCTCGTACAGCTGATCAAGCTGGTATGATCATCCCAGTTGTTATCACTGTTTATGAAGACAAATCATTCGATTTCGTTACAAAAACACCACCAGCTGCTGTTCTTTTGAAAAAAGCTGCAGGTGTTGAAAAAGGTTCAGGTACACCGAACAAAACGAAAGTTGCAACTGTAACTCGTGCACAAGTACAACAAATCGCTGAAACTAAGATGCCAGATTTGAACGCTGCAAACATTGAGTCTGCAATGCGTATGATCGAAGGTACTGCTCGTTCTATGGGATTCACTGTTACTGACTAATTGTAACAATCCTATTTGCCCGCAATACACTTGATCAAATGACGAGTGACGTGGGAGATGAAAATCGATATGACCACATTACAAGGAGAAAGATAAAATGGCTAAAAAAAGCAAACAACTTCGTGCTGCTCTTGAAAAAATCGACAGCACAAAAGTCTACAGCGTAGAAGAAGCTGTAGCTCTTGCAAAAGAAACTAACTTTGCAAAATTTGACGCAACTGTAGAAGTTGCTTACAACTTGAACATCGACGTGAAAAAAGCTGACCAACAAATCCGTGGTGCAATGGTATTGCCAAACGGAACTGGTAAAACAGCTCGCGTACTTGTATTTGCACGTGGTGCAAAAGCTGAAGAAGCAAAAGCTGCTGGTGCAGACTTTGTAGGTGAAGATGACCTTGTTGCGAAAATCAACGATGGTTGGTTGGACTTCGACGTTGTTATCGCTACACCTGACATGATGGCTCTTGTTGGACGTCTTGGACGTGTCCTTGGACCACGTAACTTGATGCCAAACCCTAAAACTGGTACAGTAACAATGGATGTTGCGAAAGCAGTTGAAGAGTCTAAAGGTGGTAAAATCACTTACCGTGCTGATAAAGCAGGTATCGTTCAAGCGATCATCGGTAAAGTTTCATTCGATGATACTAAATTGGTTGAAAACTTTAAAGCTTTCAACGACACAATCCAAAAAGCAAAACCAGCTACAGCTAAAGGTACTTACGTAACTAGCTTGACTTTGACTACAACTCAAGGTCCTGGTATCAAAGTGGATGTTAACTCACTTTAATTGAAATGAAAAGCTGCCTTCGGGTAGCTTTTTTTGTACGCCATTTTTATTTGCTACAGTTGGTAAAACTAATCGGATGGAAAAAAGAAAATTTTGATGGATATGACTATATAAAAAACGTAATTTATGGTAAAATAATACAGATCAAAAAAGGAGAGAGAAAATGGTAGAACCTAAGTATAAACGTATCTTAATCAAGCTATCTGGTGAGGCTCTTGCCGGCGAACGTGGTGTCGGAATCGATATCAAAACTGTCCAAAATATGGCCCAAGAAATCAAGGAAGTTCACGAACTTGGAATTGAAATTGCCTTGGTGATTGGAGGGGGAAACCTTTGGCGTGGAGAACCTGCTGCAGAAGCAGGGATGGATCGTGTCCAAGCAGACTACACAGGGATGCTTGGGACTGTCATGAACGCCCTTGTGATGGCTGATTCGCTTCAACAAGTTGGCGTGGATACCCGTGTTCAAACTGCGATTGCTATGCAACAAGTTGCAGAACCATATATCCGTGGTCGTGCCCTTCGTCACCTCGAAAAAGATCGGATCGTGATCTTTGGTGCAGGGATCGGTTCTCCTTACTTCTCAACAGATACAACCGCAGCCCTTCGTGCAGCTGAGATTGAAGCAGATGCCATTCTCATGGCTAAAAATGGGGTCGATGGTGTTTACAATGCCGATCCGAAAAAAGATGCTTCAGCTGTGAAATTTGAGGAATTGACTCACCGTGATGTGATCAACAAAGGTCTTCGCATCATGGACTCAACAGCCTCTACTCTCTCCATGGACAACGACATTGACTTGGTTGTCTTTAATATGAATGAACCAGGCAATATCAAACGCGTTGTCTTTGGTGAAAATATTGGTACAACCGTATCAAATAACGTAGAAAAATAATAGAAAATAGAGGAAGATTATGGCAAACCCAATCGTAGAAAAAGCAAAAGAAAGAATGACCCAGTCTCACCAAAGTTTGGGACGTGAATTTGGTAGCATCCGTGCTGGACGTGCAAATGCAAGTCTTTTGGATCGTATTTTCGTAGAATACTACGGTGTAGAGACACCATTGAACCAATTGGCATCGATCACCATTCCAGAAGCGCGTGTCTTGTTGATCACACCATTTGATAAATCATCTTTGAAAGACATCGAGCACAGCATCAATGCTTCTGACCTTGGTATCACTCCAGCCAACGATGGATCTGTTATCCGCTTGGTTATCCCAGCTTTGACAGAAGAAACTCGTCGTGACTTGGCAAAAGAAGTGAAAAAAGTGGGTGAAAATGCTAAAGTAGCGATCCGTAACATCCGTCGCGATGCTATGGATGAAGCGAAGAAACAAGAAAAAGCAAAAGAAATCACAGAAGATGAATTGAAAGGTCTTGAAAAAGAGATCCAAAAAGTTACGGATGACGCTGTCAAGCATGTAGATGAAATGACAGCTCACAAAGAAAAAGAATTGATGGAAGTTTAATCCATCCCAACCATTACAGGAAAGAAAGACTCAGTTGGCACTGCTGGCTGGGTTTTATTTCCATTATTCTTGTGAAGAGGCAAGAGGAAAGAAGGAAACATGAATACGAATCTAGCAAGCTACATCATGGGAATGGTCATCGATGAAAATGATCACTTCTATTTTGTTCAAAAAGATGGCCAGACCTACGCGCTTGATAAAGCAGAAGGCCCACACAAAGTTGGAGAAAGTGTCAAGGGCTTTGCCTATACAGATATGAAGCAAAAGCTCCGACTCACGACACTTGAAGTCACAGCAACTCAAGAAAGCTTTGGCTGGGGAACAGTCACGGAAGTGCGCAAGGATTTGGGAGTCTTTGTGGATACAGGGCTTCCAGATAAGCAGATTGTTGTCTCACTAGATATCCTACCGGAGATCAAAGATCTATGGCCTAAAAAGGGCGATCGTCTCTATATTCGCTTAGAAGTCGATAAGAAAGATCGGATTTGGGGGATCTTAGCCTACCAGGAAGATTTCCAGCGTTTGGCTCGTCCAGCCTACAACAATATGCAAAACCAAAACTGGCCAGCCATTGTCTACCGCTTGAAATTGTCTGGAACCTTTGTTTACCTTCCAGAGAACAATATGCTGGGCTTTATCCACCCAAGTGAGCGCTATGCAGAACCTCGTTTGGGAGAGGTCGTAAATGCTCGCGTCATCGGTTTTCGTGAGGTGGATCGGACCTTGAATCTATCTTTGAAGCCACGCTCCTTTGAGATGTTGGAAAACGATGCACAAATGATTTTAACCTATTTGGAAGCCAATGGAGGCTTTATGACCTTGAATGATAAGTCATCTCCAGAAGAGATCAAGGCGACTTTTGGGATTTCAAAAGGCCAGTTCAAAAAGGCTTTGGGTGGCTTGATGAAGGCCAAAAAAATCAAGCAAGACCAGTTTGGAACAGAGTTAATCTAAGAGGAGGCTTATGCGAAAATCGTTTTATACTTGGCTGATGACGGAGCGCAATCCTAAAAGCAATGCTCCTAAAGCCATTCTAGCAGATCTTGCATTTCATGAGTCTGCTTTTCCCAAGCATACAGATGACTTCGACGAGGTCAGTCGCTATCTAGAAGAGCATGCGAGCTTTTCCTTTAATCTTGGCGATTTTGATGCGATTTGGGAAGAATACCAAGCCCACTAGAAAAGGACAGGTCGAGGATGGTTTTTTCTCGGCCTCTTTGTTATAATAATAGAAAAACACAGGTAGAGAGGTTCTTTATTTGCAAGAACATTCAGTTGAAATTACATTAACGCATCCAGACGATCTCTTTCATTTGTTTGGATCTAACGAACGCCATCTCCGTTTGATGGAGCAAGAATTTGGGGTAACTATTCATGCCCGGACAGAAATCGTCCAAATCATTGGGGAAGAAGAAAACTGCGAGCAGGTTCGTCAAGTCATCCAGGCTCTTTTGGTCCTCGTTAACCGTGGTATGACCATTGGTACGCCAGATGTGGTGACCGCCATTACCATGGTGAGAAATGGGGAATTGGATAAGTTCATCGCTCTCTATGAAGAAGAGATTATTAAGGATAGTTACGGCAAGCCCATTCGGGTTAAAACGCTTGGTCAAAAGATCTATGTCGATAGTGTCAAGAACCATGATGTCACTTTTGGGATTGGACCAGCAGGGACTGGGAAAACCTTCCTAGCAGTGACTTTGGCCGTGACTGCCCTCAAGCGTGGTCAGGTCAAGCGGATCATTTTGACCCGTCCTGCTGTAGAAGCTGGAGAGAGCCTTGGTTTCCTACCAGGGGATCTTAAAGAAAAAGTAGACCCTTATCTACGTCCGGTCTATGATGCTCTTTACCAGATTTTAGGGAAAGACCAAACCACTCGGATGATGGAGCGGGAGATTATCGAGATTGCGCCTTTGGCTTATATGCGGGGGCGGACCTTGGACGATGCCTTTGTCATCCTCGATGAAGCGCAAAATACCACCATCATGCAGATGAAGATGTTTTTGACCCGTCTTGGTTTTAACTCTAAGATGATTGTCAATGGAGATACTAGCCAGATTGACCTTCCGCGAAATGTCAAATCCGGCTTGATTGATGCTCAGGAGAAATTGAAGAACATTTCTCAAATTGACTTTGTGCATTTCTCTGCCAAGGATGTCGTTCGCCATCCAGTAGTAGCAGAAATTATCCGGGCCTACGAGCCAATCCCAAATCCAGTGCTCAAAGAAGAATCGGATGTGGAAGAAGAAGCAGAATAAAAAGGCAAAGATCTTCGGATCTTTGCCTTAAATTGACGATAAAATCATCTCCTGGCCTTTCCTTAGGTGAGAACGGACGTCAGCGAACTTCTTCGAAGTTCCATGACTAATAATTGAGCCTAAGGTCTCAATTATTCCGAGTGCTCGAAACTAAATTGTTTCAAGCACTTTTCTCACGGCGGAAAGTCTCTAAAGATGATTTAAAAAACTCAAAATAACTTGTTTTTTCGATGGTAATTCTTTAAATATATGATAGTTTAAACCAATTCATCAATTGGTGTGAAGTCACGCTCTAAACCAGTAGCAACTGGTTGGCTTGTGATATGGCCTTGGTAAGTAGTGACCCCTTGGCGTAGGCCTTCGTCGAGGTCAATTGCCTTGTGAAAACCATTGTTAGCTAGGGATTCAACATAAGGAAGGGTCACATTGGTAAGGGCGATAGTAGAGGTACGAGCGACAGCCCCTGGGATATTGGCAACGGCATAGTGGAGCACGCCATGTTTTTCGTAAACTGGCTCCGTATGCGTTGTGACACGGTCTGCTGTTTCAATAACCCCACCTTGGTCAACGGCCACATCGACGATGACTGAACCGGGACGCATTTGTTTAACCATATCGTCTGTCACTAATTTAGGAGCTTTAGCACCAGGAATCAAGACAGCCCCGATGACAACATCGGCATCACGGACACTGGCTTCGATATTAAATGGATTGGACATAAGGGTTTGGATTTGGTGACCAAAGACATCTTCCAGAACAGCCAAACGTTTAGCGCTGATATCTAAGATGGTCACTTGGGCACCGAGTCCAAGGGCGATACGAGCCGCGTGGGTTCCAACGACCCCGCCTCCGATGATGGTGACTTTCCCCTTTGGAACACCTGGTACCCCACCTAGGAGGACTCCTGATCCACCTTCTTGTTTGGTCAGGAAGTGAGCACCGATTTGCACGGCCATCCGTCCAGCAACCTCACTCATTGGCACCAAGAGTGGCAATTGTCCATCAAGGTCACGCACCGTTTCGTAGGCAACCCCTGTTGTTTTAGCTGAGACCATAGCATCTGCTAATTCAGGAGCGGCAGCCATATGCAAGTAAGTGAAGAGCAAGAGGTCTTCGCGAAGGAAGCCGTATTCTTCAGCGAGAGGTTCTTTGACTTTGACCACCATCTCAGCGGCCCAAGCTTCTGCAGCAGTTGCAACGATGGTTGCCCCTTGCTTCGTGTAATCTTCATCCGCAAAGCCAGAACCTAGTCCTGCATTTGTTTCCACCAACACTTGATGTCCTTTCTTCACCAAGCTTTGTACGCCTGCAGGTGTCAAACCGACCCGATTTTCGTTGTTTTTAATTTCTTTTGGAATACCAATTAACATGATTATTTCTCCTTGCTTGGATTTAGGTGTAAAAAGGCCATTGGTGTGAGATGGCTCTCTTGACTCAATGACCTTTTTACTCCTTATCCGATTGTTTTAATTGATTTTATTGTATAGAAAAGTGGGTAAAAATGCAAGAAAAATTTGAGCTTGCCTTCTTTTATGTTGTCTGCTAAACTAAACCCTAAAGAAGGAGAGTCAAATGGAAAATCTATATGTGAAGTTAGCAGCTTATCGTGAAACAGAGACGGAGCGTTTGCGCTTGCGTCCGGTCACTCTTGAAGATGCACCGGCTATGTTTGAGTACGCTTCTGATGAAACCGTTACGCGCTATACGTTTCCAACCAATCAAAGTCTGGAAGAAACGCGTAATAACATTGCCCTTCTTTATCTAGCGAGCCCACTTGGAAGATGGGGGATCGAGCTGAAAGAGAATAGAAAATTTATCGGGACGATTGATTTACTAAATTTAGATCTTTGTCTGAAAAAGGGGAGTATCGGCTATGTTCTGAATAAAAATTATTGGAACCAGGGACTAGCGACAGAGGCTACCAAGGCAGTCATTGGCCTGGCTTTTGAAGAGTTAGGGATGAACAAGCTCATTGCTGTTCATGATAAGGACAACCCAGCTTCTGGACGGGTGATGGCCAAAGCAGGGATGAAATATTCTCACGAGGAGCCCTACGCGATGCTAGACTTGCATGAAGAAGGGCGAATGGTGACGAGAGTTCATTATGTCCTCACTAAGGAAGAATATTTGGCAGAAAAATGAGTCAGGATATTGACAAAAGACCTATCTCCATGATATAGTAGATAGGTACTGCTGGTTTAGCTCAGTCGGTAGAGCGCATCCATGGTAAGGATGAGGTCGCCGGTTCAATCCCGGCAACTAGCATAGCAGAAGAGAGAAGCTTAGAGACGATCTAGGCTTCTTTTTTTGCGAGTCCATCTTAAAAATTTTGCTTTTTTCAATAATTTTCAAAAAAGCGTTGACAAGCAAGGAAATACGTGGTAAAGTTAGAACAACAAAGAGAAAGGAGAAAACCATCATGAACAAAGTAGATGTTTTGATGACACAATTGAATACAAAGCTTCTCCAATCTCAGTTGAGTTCGATGTAAACTATAAATGGAACCCAAGATGGAGGAGTCTGTCTTGGGTTTTTTGTATGCATTTTTACCTGCCTTAACTGAATTGGTGATAGGCATCAGAAGGCCCAAGTGTGGACTGAGCACGTACTCAGCTCCTTGCTTGGGTTTTTTCTGTGCCATTTTGAAAAGGAGAATATATGATCAGAGCTATTTGGGAGTATATCAGGGAGCGCAAATGGCGATATGTGAAGATCGCTATGGTCCTGATTCTTTATGATTACACCTTATTGATCCCGACGCAAGTCATCCAGCGCTTAGTGGATCATTTGAGTCAGCGGACGCTGACGCAATCGAACTTTGTATGGGATATGGTCCTCTTGGTAGGATCAGCTATCCTCAATTACCTAACGGCTTTTTATTGGCAGTTGCGACTCTTTCAGTCGTCAGTCCATTTCAAGGCGACCCTTCAGGGACAAGCTTTTCGTAAGCTAGTAGCTATGCGGCGTCCGTTTTTTGAGAAATTCCGTTCAGGGGACCTCTTGACGCGCTTTACGACAGATGTGGATGGGATGGCTGATATGGCGGGTTACGGGATGATGGTGCTCCTGTTTGGCGGTGGCTTGTTTGCCTTTATTATTCCGACCATGTTTTTCATTTCTTGGCAATTAACCTTGATTTCCTTTATTCCTATGATCTTCCTCGTCGTCTCGACCTATTTTTTGAGTAGAAAGCAGGAGGAGTATGTTGAGCAAAACCGGGAAGCGGTCGCTCAGTTGAACGATGAAGTCTTGGAGTCCATCGAGGGGATCCGTGTCATGCGGGCCTATAGTAGACGGGACCAGCAGGTTAAACAGTTTCAGAAAAAAACAGCCAGTCTCTCCAAAACAGGGGACAAGATTGCTTCTATCCAGTACTCTTTTGGACCTTTAGCCCTGTTGTTTATTGGATTCTCGACAGTCTTGCTCCTGCTATTTGGAGGCCAGTCCCTGGCAAGCGGGCAGTTGAGCCTTGGCAAGTTATTGGCTTTACAGCTGTATTTGGTCTTTTTAATTGAGCCTATGTGGATGATGGCAGACTTGATCTTGGTCTACCAGACAGGTCAAATGTCCTATAAAAAATTAAAAGAAGTGATTGATGAAACGGATGATCTGGAGCCAGATGGTCCTCACTACTTAGAGCAGATTGATTTGGTGCAGTTTAAGGACTATTCTTTCAGCTATCCTGGTGCTGAGCGAAAGAGCCTGTCAGGCATTGATTGGACCATCCAGAAAGGACAGACGGTTGGGATTGTTGGTCGTACTGGAGCAGGAAAGACTACCCTGGTTCGACAATTCTTGCGGCAGTACCCAGTTGGTGAGGGAGAATTCTTGGTCAACCAGCAACCGATCGTGGACTACAACCGACACTCGATTGAAGAAAAAATTGGTTATGTTTCCCAAGAACATATTTTATTCTCCAAGTCTATCCGTGATAATATAGCGCTTGGTAAAAAAGGAGCCAGCCAAGAAGACTTGGTGGAAGCGATAGCCCAAGCTGCTTTTGTGGATGATCTCGAGCGGATGTCTCAGGGAATGGACACCCTGATCGGTGAGAAAGGGGTCTCTGTATCAGGAGGTCAAAAACAACGGATCTCCCTGGCGCGTGCATTCTTAAGAGATGCTGAGCTCTTGCTGTTAGATGATTCCCTTTCGGCAGTAGATGCTAAGACTGAACAGGCCATCATTGACACGATTCAAAAAGAACGAAATGACAAGACGACCATCATTGTTTCTCATCGCTTGTCTGCTGTTCATCAGGCGGATTGGATCATCGTCTTGGATCAAGGTCGTATTGTAGAAGAAGGAAGAGCTAGTGATTTATTGGCTCAAGAGGGCTGGTATTATGAACAATACCAACGGCAACAAAAACAGGAAGGAGAATAAGATGAAAGTATTGAAACGATTATTATCTCGGATCACTCTTTATCCGACGGTTTTTCTTTCCGGCTTTATTTGTCTCTTACTAGCTACCATTTTTTCTGAATTGTCTCCTTTTCTTCTCCAAAAGATGATCGATGGGCCTTTGACTGCACTGACCCACGGTGGAGAGCAAGGTCAGCTACTCCAGATGGGAGCATTTTATCTCTTGGTCTTGAGCCTAGGACAGCTGATTAGCTACCTAGGAAATCGGATCTTACTGCATGGAAGTAATCAAGTAACCGCTAGTCTGAGAGACCAAGCCTTTCAAGTCATGCAAGGTTTGCCTATTTCTTATTTTGATGACAAGCCGGCTGGAAAGATCGCAACAAGAATTGTCAATGATACGGAGACCTTGCGGACCCAGTTTTATAACTCTTGTATGATACTAGTCATCTATTTGGTGCGATTTCTCTTTATCCTAGGGATTCTCTTTTACCTGAGTCCTATGATGGGGCTACTCTTGTGTCTGGTTTTTCCAATTTTCTATGGAATCCAGTATCTCTACAAGGTCATGACGGACCAGCCTATGAAGGATTTCTTTGATGCGAGAAGCGAGGTCAATACCCAAGTCAATGAACTCTTGCATGGTGCCAGTATGATTCAGCTCTATCATCAAGAGCCTGGTGTGGTAGAGGAGTTTGAAGCCACTACCCAGAAGATGCTAGGAGCCAATGATCGGATCCTCTTAGCTGATTCCATCGCTTCTTGGACCTTGACAGAATTGCTCAAGTTTTTAGTGATTGCAGGTATATTGACCATCGCTGGGATTTCTTTCCTACAGGGCAATATCGGTGTGACAGCTGGTTTCTTATTTATCAATATTAACTATGTCATCAATCTGTTTGATCTCATGGCCAATCTCAGTCGTCAATTTCCGAATATTCGGCGATCACTAGAGACGGGGAGTCGCGTCCTTGCCTTCTTGGATCAACCCTTAGAGGCCGATGGTGTATCGGAACTGAAGATAGAAAAGGCTCAAGTCGTGTTTGATGATGTTCAATTTGCTTATGAAGAAGGCAAGCCAGTTTTACAGGATATTGCCTTTCAGGCGAGTCCCGGGGAAACCATCGCTCTTGTGGGCCATACTGGATCGGGTAAGTCTTCTATTATGAATCTGCTCTATCGTTTCTATGATCCTCAAGAAGGAGCGATTTTGATCGATGGGCAAGATATTCGCCAAGTCTCTCGTGAGAGCCTGCGAAGCCACATGGGCATTGTTCTGCAAGATCCTTATCTATTTACAGGAACCATTGCCAGTAATGTGGCCATGAGTCAGGATCATATTGACCGGGATGCGGTTAAAGATGCGCTGAAAAAAGTCGGGGCTTGGCCTTTTGTAGAGCGTCTTGAAAAGGGAATCGACCATCCAGTCGTAGAAAAAGGATCTGCCTTTTCAAGTGGCGAGCGCCAGTTGATTTCCTTTGCGAGGACGCTCTATATGAATCCGCAAATACTGATTTTGGATGAGGCAACCTCTCACATCGATACGGAAACAGAAGAAATCATCCAACAGGCTATGGTGGTCCTGCAAAAGGGCCGGACCACCTTTATCATTGCCCATCGCTTGTCCACTATTCAAGATGCGGATCAGATCTTAGTTTTATCCGAAGGACGCATTGTGGAACGTGGTAGACATGAAGAACTGGTTGCACAAGGCGGGATCTATGCCCAGATGAATGCCATCCAGCAAACAGTGGTGTAAGATTGTCCTGCAAAGAAAAAGATTGAAAACCAGCCTGTATCTAGTATATAGGCTGGTTTTTGTGATATAATAAAGTGATAATAGTGAGGTGATCCAGATGTATATTGAAATGGTAGATGAGACTGGTCAAGTCTCTGCCGAAATCTTAAAACAAACGCAAGAAATTTTAGAATTTGCTGCTCAAAAAATTGGGAAAGAAGACAAGGAAATGGCTGTGACTTTTGTAACCAATGAACGCAGTCATGAACTAAATCTTGAATACCGTGATACGGATCGTCCGACGGATGTCATCAGTTTAGAATACAAGCCAGAGATGGAGATTTCTTTTGACGAGGAAGACCTTGCAGAAAATCCAGAATTGGCAGAGATGATGGCTGAATTCGATACCTATATTGGTGAGCTCTTTATTTCAATTGACAAGGCGCGGGAGCAAGCGGAAGAATATGGCCACAGCTTTGAGCGCGAAATGGGATTTTTAGCAGTGCATGGTTTTCTTCACATCAATGGCTATGATCACTATACGCCGGAAGAAGAAAAGGAAATGTTTGGCTTACAGGAAGAGATTTTGACAGCCTATGGACTCACAAGACAATAAGCGAAAATGGAAAAATCGGGACTTCACTTCAAGCCTGGAGTTTGCGATAACAGGAATTTTCACTGCGATCAAGGAAGAGCGCAATATGCGCAAGCATGCCTTATCAGCCCTTGTAGCAATTCTTGCTGGTTTGGTATTTAGGATTTCTGCGACAGAATGGCTCTTTTTATTGCTCAGTATCACCTTGGTGATTGCTTTTGAAATTATGAATTCAGCCATTGAAAATGTGGTGGATTTAGCGAGTAACTACCATTTCTCCATGTTGGCAAAAAATGCTAAAGACATGGCAGCTGGAGCAGTCCTGGTCGTATCAGGTTTTGCCTTACTGACAGGACTGGTGATTTTTGTGCCCAAATTCTGGGCCTTGGTTTTTAGATAAGAGGGAGCAAGCCCTCGTGAAAGGATAATATGACATTTAAATCAGGCTTTGTAGCCATTTTAGGACGTCCCAATGTTGGGAAGTCAACGTTTTTGAACCACGTCATGGGGCAAAAAATTGCTATCATGAGTGATAAGGCGCAGACAACGCGCAACAAGATTATGGGGATTTATACGACTGATAAGGAACAGATCGTCTTTATCGATACCCCAGGGATTCACAAACCCAAGACAGCGCTTGGCGACTTCATGGTAGAGTCGGCCTATAGCACCCTTCGAGAAGTGGATACCGTTCTCTTTATGGTGCCAGCAGATGAACCGCGTGGCAAGGGCGATGACATGATCATCGAACGCCTCAAGGCTGCTAAGGTGCCGGTTATTCTTGTGGTCAATAAGATCGATAAGGTCCACCCTGACCAACTCTTGGCGCAAATCGATAACTTCCGTAGTCAAATGGATTTCAAAGAAATTGTGCCGATTTCAGCCCTTCAAGGAAACAATGTTTCGCGGTTGATTGATATTTTGAGCGAAAACTTGGAAGAAGGTTTCCAATATTTCCCTGCTGACCAAATCACTGACCACCCAGAGCGTTTCTTGGTCTCTGAAATGATCCGTGAAAAGGTCTTGCACTTGACACGGGAAGAAATTCCTCACTCTGTTGCTGTAGTCGTGGATTCTATGAAGCGGGATGAAGAGACAGATAAGGTCCATATCCGTGCAACCATCATGGTCGAGCGCGATAGCCAAAAAGGTATTGTCATCGGAAAAGGTGGCGCCATGCTCAAGAAGATCGGAACCCTTGCGCGTAAGGATATCGAGCTCATGCTAGGGGACAAGGTCTTCTTAGAAACATGGGTTAAGGTCAAGAAAAATTGGCGGGATAAGAAATTGGATCTTGCCGATTTCGGATACAACGAAAAAGAATATTAAGAAGAGGTGGGCAGAAGGCCTGCTTCTTGTTTTTGAAAGGAGTTCTATGCCTGAATTACCAGAAGTAGAGACGGTTCGACGCGGTCTTGAGAAATTAATTCTTGGAAAAACCATTCAGTCAGTGGAAGTAAAGTATCCTAAGATGATTCAGACGGATCTAGATGCTTTTTGTCAAGATCTTCCAGGTCAAGAAATTCGGGCCATGGGGCGCCGTGGGAAATACCTTTTATTTTATCTGACGGATCTGGTCCTCATCTCGCATTTGCGGATGGAAGGCAAGTATTTCTTTTATCCAGACGAGGTTCCTCTTCGCAAGCATGCCCATGTCTTCTTTCATTTCACAGATGGTGGTACTCTGGTCTATGAAGATGTCCGCAAGTTTGGGACCATGGAAGTCCTAGTACCTGAGCTTGTCGACAGCTATTTTTTGGCGAAAAAAATTGGTCCAGAGCCGACGGAAGCGGATTTTAAAGAACCAGCCTTCCAAGCAGCTCTTAAAAAATCAAAGAAACCCATTAAATCAGCTCTTTTAGACCAAAAATTAGTGGCCGGTCTGGGCAATATCTATGTGGATGAGGTCCTTTATCGAGCCAAGGTTCATCCAGCTCGTTTGGGTCAAAGCTTGACTGCTAGAGAAGCCAAAGCCGTTCGCAAAGAAACGATTGCTGTGCTTGCTCAAGCTGTTGAAAAGGGTGGCTCCACCATTCGCTCCTACAGCAATGCTTTTGGAGAAGACGGCACCATGCAGGAAGAACACCAGGTCTATGGAAAAACAGGCCAGCCGTGTTTGCGCTGCGGGACGCCGATTGAGAAAATTCAGCTGGGGGGACGTGGAACCCATTTTTGCCCTCACTGCCAAAAGGAGAACTAGATGGCAAGAATCATCGGATTAACAGGAGGGATTGCTTCAGGAAAGTCCACTGTCACCTCCTATTTGAGAGAAAAAGGCTATCCGGTTATTGATGCTGATCGAGTGGTCCATGACTTGCAAGCACCAGGAGGAGCCCTCTACCGTGTCCTAGTGGATCATTTTGGGAAAGAGATCCTTACCAAAGAAGGAGAGCTGGACCGCGTTGCTTTGGGTCAGCGGATCTTTTCAAATCCTAGTGAAAGAAACTGGTCCAATCGCGTCCAAGGCAGGCTTATTCGTGAGGCTCTAGCTGAGGTAAGAGATAGACAAGCTGCACAATCCGGTCTCTTTTTTATGGATATTCCTCTCTTAATCGAGCAAGGCTATGAAGAGTGGTTTGAATCTGTCTGGTTGGTAGCTGTGTCAAAAGAAACCCAGCTCAAGCGCCTGATGGAACGCAACCACTTATCGGAACTGCAGGCCCAAGAACGCATCACGTCTCAAATGACGCTAGATGAAAAAAGAGCCCATGCAGATCTGGTCTTAGACAATAATGATGATCTAACTGCCCTCTATGCCCAATTAGATGCAGCCCTACAACAATTAGAAAGAAGATGATTTTATCACAAGAGAAATCAATTGGCGTAAAAATCTATATATTGCCTGGATCGGGTGCTTTTTCATCGGAGCCAGCCTTTCTTTAGTCGTCCCTTTTATGGCCCTCTTTGTGGAAGAGTTGGGTGTTACGGGCAAGGCTGTTCCCCTTTATGCTGGGATTGCCGTCGCAAGTTCTTCTGTAACCTCTGCGATCATGTCCCCCATCTGGGGGAGCCTGGCCGACCGCTATGGTCGAAAACCTATGATGCTTAGAGCTTCCATTGCCATGACGCTGACCATGGGAGGCATTGCCTTTGTCCCTTCTGTCTTTTGGCTCTTGGTCCTGCGTTTGCTCAATGGGGTCTTTTCAGGCTTTGTCCCCAATAGTACAGCCCTGATTGCCAGTCAAGTTCCCAAGGACCAATCGGGCTATGCCCTAGGGACCTTGTCGACCGGTGTCGTGGCTGGAACCTTGATGGGTCCTTTGATTGGAGGGTTGATTGCTGAAAATCTGGGAATGCGCAATGTCTTTCTCTTGGTCGGCTTCTTCTTATTTTTAGTTTCCCTCTTAACCTTCTGGGGCATTGAGGAAGACTATGAGCCCATTCCAAAAGAAGAACAAAAATCCAGTTGGCAGTTGCTTATGTCCATTCAGCAAAAAGATATCCTCTTGGGACTCTTTTTGACCAGCATGACCATTCAAATGATCGCCCAATCTATTTCTCCGATCCTGCCTCTTTATGTGCGAGCTTTGGGACAAAGAGATAACCTGATCTTTGTATCGGGGATGATTGTTTCAGCTATGGGAGTCTCTAGTATGCTCTTTTCAGGTTGGATGGGAAAACTCGGAGACCGAATCGGGAATCACCGGCTCTTATTAATCGCCCTTCTTTATAGTGGCTGTCTCTATATCCTTTGTGCCCAAGCGCAATCACCCCTTCAATTAGGGATTTTACGCTTCCTCTTTGGGATCGGGACAGGAGCCCTACTACCTGGAGTTTCTGCATTATTGAATCGTTTAACCCCTCCTGAAGGGATTTCTCGGATCTTTAGCTACAACCAGCTCTTTTATTACTTAGGTGGTGTATTAGGGCCAATGATGGGATCGAGTATTTTCATGCATTTTGGCTATCATTGGGTATTTTACGGTACAGCCCTTTTGGCCTTTACCGATTTGATGTTCCTCTTATTCTTATTTAGAAAGTATTTGAAAGTGAGAGACGTACGTGCGAATTAAAGTTCAATTGACCTGCACCAGCTGTGGGAGTCAGAATTATTTGACCAGTAAAAATACCAAAACCCATCCTGAAAAGATCGAGGTCTTGAAGTATTGTCCCAAGGAAAGAAAAGTAACCTTACATATTGAATCAAAATGATTTTCATGGTATAATAGTGAAGATTTTAAGGAGTTTTGAATATGAGCGGAGCATTAACAACTATTTTACTAGTATTATCAGTATTGATTATTATCGCAATTTTTATGCAACCAACAAAAAACCAATCGAGCAACGTCTTTGACGCAAGCTCAAATGACTTGTTTGAACGTTCAAAAGCGCGCGGGTTTGAAGCCGTGATGCAGCGTTTAACAGCTATTATGATCTTCTTTTGGTTATTGATCGCGATGATCTTAATGGTACTTTCTAGTAGATAAGATAGGCTCAGACAATGTCTTTGCCTATTTTTATTTTGCAAAACAAAGACACAAGTAGATAGAAAAAAGGAGGCTGGATAACCAGCAAATAAATCAATGAAAACAAGTATTAAAGAATATTTACAAGAGCATGACAAAGCCCAGATCAATGATCTGGCAGCAGCTCTAGGAAAAGAAGGGTCTAAGGATTTCCGTGACTTGGTCAAAACCATCTCTCTGATGGAACGCCGTCATGAGTTGAAATTCGAAGATGATGGCTCTCTTCGTTTGGCTCAAAAGAAGGCCCCAGCCATTACGCTCAAGGGGATCTTTCATGCCCATAAGAATGGCTTTGGTTTTGTCAGTTTAGAAGGCGAAGAAGAGGACCTCTTTGTTGGCCGAAATGATGTCAACCACGCCATCGATGGTGATACCGTAGAGATTGTCATTACTAAGGTGGCAGACCGAAACAAGGGAACGGCAGCAGAAGCTAAGGTTATTGACGTCTTGGAACATAGTGTCACAACAGTAGTTGGACAAATTGTTCTGGATGAGGAAAAACCTAAATATGCCGGCTACATTCGTTCGAAAAATCAAAAGATCAGCCAGCTGATCTATGTGAAGAAGCCAGCCATTCAATTGGAAGGGACCGAAATCCTCAAGGTTGAAATTGATCAATACCCGAGCCGCAAACACAATTATTTTGTGGCGACTGTGCGGGATGTGGTCGGTCATGTGACAGATCCAGGCATTGATGTCTTGGAAGTCTTAGAATCCATGGATATTGTCTCAGAATTTCCAGAAGAAGTACTGAAAGAGGCTGATCAGGTTCCAGATGCACCGTCTGCAAAGGATTTAGAGGGACGCTTGGATCTGCGAGATGAGATCACCTTTACCATCGACGGGGCTGATGCCAAAGACTTGGACGATGCGGTCCATATCAAGCTACTCAAGAACGGCAACTTTGAGCTGGGTGTTCATATCGCAGATGTTTCTTATTATGTTACAGAAGGTTCAGCACTTGACAAGGAAGCTCTGAATCGGGCAACCTCTGTCTATGTGACTGACCGAGTAGTACCCATGTTGCCAGAGCGTCTCTCCAATGGGATCTGTTCTTTAAATCCGAATGTGGATCGCCTGACCCAGTCTGCCATCATGGAGATTGATCCTCATGGCAAGGTCGTCAAGCATACCATTACCCAAACAGTGATCAATACGACCTTCCGAATGACCTATAGCGATGTCAATGATATCTTAGCGGGCGACGAAGAAAAGGCTCAAACCTTTAAGAAAATTGTCCCAAGTATTCATCAAATGGCCACCTTGCATGGCATTCTAGAAAGCATGCGGATTCGCCGCGGAGCCCTCAATTTTGATACCAATGAGGCTAAAATCCTAGTCAATAAAGAAGGAAAACCGGTCGATATTGTCCTTCGCCAAAGAGGAATTGCCGAGCGGATGATCGAGTCCTTTATGCTGATTGCCAATGAAACAGTGGCGGAGCACTTTACGCGACTGAAACTGCCGTTCATCTATCGGATCCACGAAGATCCAAAAGCAGAAAAAGTACAGAAGTTTATCGATTATGCTTCCAGCTTTGGGATCCAAATCTACGGAACGGCTAGTGAGATGAGCCAAGAAGCCCTGCAAGAAATTATGCGCAAGGTCGAAGGGGAACCCTATGCAGATGTCCTTTCGATGATGTTGTTGCGCTCGATGCAACAGGCTCGATACTCAGAGCACAACCATGGCCACTATGGGCTTGCTGCTGAGTATTATACCCACTTTACCAGTCCCATCCGTCGGTATCCGGACCTGATGGTTCATCGAATGGTGCGCGAGTACGGAAAATCTCAAGATGTGGCTGAGCACTTTGAACAAGTCCTTCCAGACATTGCCAGCCAATCCTCTAGTCGGGAGCGCCGGGCTATTGATGCAGAGCGCGAAGTAGAAGCCATGAAGAAGGCAGAATACATGGAAGACTATGTTGGGGAAGAGTACGATGCCGTGGTTTCCAGTGTGGTAAAATTTGGACTCTTTGTGGAGTTGCCAAATACGGTTGAAGGCTTGATCCATATTACCAATCTTCCTGAATTCTACCATTTTAATGAACGAGATCTAACCCTTCGCGGAGAGAAGTTTGGAGTGACCTTCCGTGTCGGTCAGCAGATCCGAATCAAGGTAGAAAGAGCCGACAAGATGACAGGAGAGATTGATTTCTCTTATATTCCAAGTGAATGGGATGTCGTTGAAAAAGGCCTCAAGTCTAAAGGACGTGACCGAGATGGCAACCGCCGGGATCGCAGACGCAAGGACAAAAAAGTTTCTAAGGGATCAACCACTAGAAAAGATGACAAGCGGAAAGATTCTTCCTCTAAAACCAAAAAGAAAAAAGGGAAGAAACCATTTTACAAGGAAGTAGCAAAGAAAGGAGCTAAACATGGCAAAGGGCGAAGGAAAGGTAGTCGCTCAAAATAAAAAGGCGAGACATGACTACACCATCGTGGATACGATTGAAGCAGGGATGGTGCTGACGGGGACAGAGATCAAAAGTGTCCGTGCAGCACGCATTAACTTGAAAGATGGCTTTGCGCAAGTTAAAAATGGCGAAGTTTGGCTTAGCAATGTCCACATTGCCCCTTACGAGGAAGGCAATATCTGGAACCAAGACCCAGACCGTCGTCGCAAGCTTCTTCTTCATAAAAAGCAAATCCAAAAGCTGGACCAAGACACCAAAGGGACCGGAATGACCTTGGTGCCTTTGAAGGTCTATCTCAAGGACGGCTATGCCAAATTGCTTTTGGGGCTCGCTAAAGGGAAACATGATTATGACAAGCGTGAATCCATCAAGCGTCGGGAACAAAACCGGGACATCGCACGGGTCATGAAACAATACAATACACGTTAAAGAAAAAGACAGTTTTGAAACTTGTTTCAGATCTGTCTTTTTTCTTGGAGATGGGCTCTCCTTTTTCCAACTTGTAAAAAGGGGCTTTTTTCTGTATGATAAGGGTAGTGAAAGAAAAAGGAGAAGCAGCATGACACAAAAATTGATCGCTTACAAGCGCATGCCTATCTGGACCAAGGATACCATGCCAGAAGCTCTTCAAAGAAAGCACAATACCAAGGTAGGAACCTGGGGCAAGATTACAGTGCTAAAAGGTCAGTTAAGATTTATTGAATTGACCGAAGAGGGGGAAGAAATCGCGAGCCACCTCTTTGAAGCCGGAGCAGAAAACCCCATGGCCGAGCCCCAGGCCTGGCATCGTGTCGAAGCGGCGACTGACGATGTGGAGTGGTACCTGGAATTTTACTGTGAGCCAAAAGACTATTTCCCCAAAAAATACAACACCAACCCTGTCCATTCAGAAGTGCTAGAAGCAGTGGGAATTGTCCCCGCTGGAAAGGCACTGGATCTAGGATGCGGGCAAGGACGCAACGCCCTCTTTTTGGCCCAACATGGCTTTGACGTAACAGCGGTGGATCAAAATGAGCTGGCACTTGAGATCTTACAAAGTATTGTCGCTGAGGAAGATCTGGACATGCCAGTGGGCCTTTATGATATCAATGCTGCAGCCCTTACCCAAAACTATGACTTTATCGTATCAACTGTGGTCCTCATGTTTTTAGACGCTGATCGGATTCCAGCGATTATCCGCAATATGCAAGAGCATACCAATCCAGGTGGCTACAATCTCATTGTCTGTGCCATGGATACGGAAGATTATCCCTGCCAGATGCCCTTCTCGTTCACCTTTAAAGAAGGAGAATTGGCGGAGTATTACAAGGATTGGGAATTGGTCAAATACAATGAAAATCCTGGCCATCTCCATCGTCGAGATGAGAATGGCCATCGGATTCAACTTCGATTTGCAACTATGTTGGCAAAGAAAAAATAAAGAAAAAGCAGGAGCCTAGCATCCTGCTTTTTTGCTTTCTACAAACAAGTTGAACAAGGTGATCTATATGTTGTTCATTTGCCAAAAAGAAAAACCTTCTCCATAAAGGTAGGAAAAGGTTGGGGGATTTAGTTCCAGCTAGCAAAGTCGCAGACGCTAAGAATGATCGTCCCGATTTCGATTGGCTCTTCCTTGGCACCGGATTCTAACCAGGTCACAATCACAGATTCAATCGTAGCGATGAAAATTTCTAGCCCATACTTGTATGGAACTTGAAAGTCTGAAATGATGTGTTCTTTCGCATGGGGAGTATCGTCTAGTGCATGAAGGGTAAAACTTCTTACCAATTTACGGAAGTCCGAGCAACAGGATTGTGACAATGCGTAAATAAAATCATAATTCTCTTTAATAGCGGTTAACACATTGAGAAAGTTTACCTTGACAGGGCTTCCTTCAATGAAGAGGCTATCCAATTCTTGCATCATGTCCATTTTCATTTGCTCAAACATGTCGTATTTATCGACATAGTGCAAGTAGAAGGTCCCGCGGTTAATCCCAGCGGTTTCAGTTAATTGTCGAATAGTGATGCTTTCAAAAGGTTGTTGCAAGAGGAGTTTTGAGAGCGCATTTCGTAAGTCTGACTTGGTTGTTGTTTGTCTTTGGCGTACCATATGTTCCTTTCTGTAGTTGTATCAATCTGTTTCTATTTATTTGACGTTAAAATAATTTATATGTTAAATAATTTTACGACACTAACAAAGAGCATTATACTCCAAAAGAATAAATTAGACAACAATTCTAATTTTTGTACAGATAACGTAAAGTGTACAAAAATTTTACAAGTTTATGAATGACGGGCACTGACAAGATTTTGTGAAAATCTCACAACAATTAGTGATTTAAAATAATTCCCTCCTAAAAAAATGGTCAGGAAATTTTTAGGAAATGGAGGAGCAAGATGGAAAAGGGCTGATTTCATCAGCTTTTACAGCCCTACTCAACTGTGCGGAGGTGGGACGACGAAATCGAATTCTAACGAATTACCGATTTCTGTCCCACTCTCTCTTTATTTGATAAAAGTTGTCACGATCAAATTGAAATTTAAGATAGTTAAGACAATCGCAACGAGATAGCCTAAGAAAGTATTCCATTTCGCATTAACATGTTCTCCCATGATTTCCTTGTTGGAGGTGAAATAAACCAGAGGGAAGATGGAGAATGGAAGAGCCGCTGATAGGAAGACTTGAGAGTAGACTAGAAGGTCGTCGAGGACATGTTCCTGATCTCCAAATAAGATCGCAACGATGATGACAGGAAGAAGGGCAATGATCCGAGTCATGAGACGAACGACCCATTGTGGCAGGCGGAATCTCAAGAAACCTTCCATAACGATTTGACCGGTTAGGGTCCCAGTAATGGTTGAATTTTGACCACTGGCTAACAAAGCGATGGCAAAGAGGGTGGACAAGAAGGGACTAGCGATAGCACCGGCAATATGATTATCTTTGAGGGCATTATACATGCTAGAGAAAGCACCGATCTTATCTCCGTGACCAAAGAAGAGGGCTGCTCCAAGAATCAAGAGGAGGGAGTTGACGACGAAGGCCAAACTCAATTCAATATTTGAATCCCAGGTCATAAAGCGCACTGCCCGTTTGATATCTGCTGGATCTTTGTAGTCCACCTTTCGCGTTTGCGAAATGGAAGAGTGGAGATAGAGGTTGTGGGGCATTACGGTTGCCCCGATGATTCCAAGCGCCAAGGTCAAGGCCTCATTTCCTTTTGGAAGTCCAATTCCTAGCACCTCTTTTTGAGGCAGGAAGCCAGCAAAGATTCCTCCGATATCTGGTTTCGATAGGAATACCAGATAGCCAAAAATTGCAAGGATCGTGAGGATCAAGGTTGATACGATGGCCTCGATCTTTCGAAATCCTAGATGCATGAGTCCTAGTAATAGGAAGACATCAAAGATAGTGATCAGGATAGAAAAGAGCAAGGGCCAGCCAAAAAGAAGGTGGAGGGCAATCCCTGATCCGATGACTTCTGCTAAATCTGTCGCCATCAAGGCAAGCTCGATCACAATCCAAAGAGTATAGCGAAGCCATTTTGGCAAATGATGGGCGGTTGTTTGGGCCAGATCCTTACGATGGACAATCCCTAGTTTACCAGCCATTTGTTGCAACTGCATGGCGATTAAAGACGAGAGAAGAACCACTGATAGGAGGAGGTAGCGGTATTGGGCCCCTCCGACGACACTCGTAATCCAGTTTCCCGGATCCATATAGCCGACAGCTACTAGACTTCCTGGTCCTGAAAAGAGCAGAAGGGTCTTCCAAAAAGGGATCCCTTTTGGCACGTCAATAGATTGGTTGATTTCTTGAAGTGATTTCCTTTCAAACTGTTGTAAACTCACAATGAGCCTTCTTTCTAAGAATAAATCAAATTTGTCTCTAATTATAGCATAAAATTTATAATCCTTCATGATAATTTAGGATAACCTTGTTTTCTACTACCTCGATTTCTTTGTAATCTATCAGAAAAGGACTATAATATAGATAGGAAGTAGGAGGGAGGAGAGGAAATGGCCTACATCGAAATGCAGCACTGTTACAAGCGCTATACGAGTGGAGAAACAGAAATTTTCGCTAACCGGGATGTTTCCTTTGAGATTGAAAAAGGCGAGTTGGTCATTATTTTGGGAGCATCAGGAGCTGGAAAATCAACGGTTCTCAATATCTTAGGAGGGATGGACACCAATGACGAGGGTCAGGTTCTGATTGATGGGGTGGATATTGCAAAGCTCAATGCTCATCAACGAACCAATTATCGACGAGATGATGTTGGTTTTGTCTTTCAATTTTATAATCTGGTCCCCGATTTGACAGCTAAGGAGAATGTTGAGTTGGCTTCAGAAATTGTTTCTGATGCTCTGGATCCGGAAGCTGTTTTAAGAGAAGTAGGACTTGGCAATCGTCTTGATAATTTTCCTGCCCAATTGTCAGGCGGCGAGCAACAACGGGTGGCGATCGCTCGGGCAGTGGCGAAGAACCCTAAAATTCTCCTTTGTGATGAGCCAACGGGAGCCTTGGATTACCAGACGGGTAAGCAAGTATTGGGGATTTTACAGGATATGTCTCGAAAAAAGGGAGCGACGGTCATCATCGTAACCCATAATGGTGCCCTAGCTCCGATTGCAGACCGTGTGATTCGCATGCATGACGCCAAGGTCAAGTCGGTAGAAATCAATGAGCTTCCTCAAGATATTGCTACACTAGAGTATTAGAAGAGGTGGTAGCATGAAACGAAAAGTCTATTGGAAGGATTTGTTTGCTTCCTTTACACATTCAAAAGGACGTTTTCTCTCCATCTTAACCTTGATGTTGTTGGGAAGCTTGGCCTTGGTTGGCTTAAAGGTGACCACTCCAAATATGCACCGAACGGCTAACCAGTTTATTCAGCAACAAAAGATGCTAGATCTTGCTGTCATGGGGGACTTGGGATTAGACCAGGTAGACCAAGAGGAGTTTTTAGGAGTCAAAGGGGCGCGTGTCGAATTTGGTTCACTGCTGGATTTGACAGTGAAAGGAACAGGAGAGGCAATTCGACTTTTTTCTGTTCCAAAGAGCCTTTCTTCTTTTCGTGTGACCAAGGGGCGCCTGCCCCAAAAAGAAGGGGAACTGGCCCTAGCAAGTTTTTGGGAGGATCGCTATCAGATAAGGGATACCCTCACACTTGAAGAAAAAGCTGGAACGCGCTCTAGTTTAAAGCGAAAGCAATTCACCATTGTTGGCTTTGTTCAATCCTCTGAGATGTGGTCTCAAAAAAATTTAGGCACTGCCATGAGTGGCAGTGGAAATCTAGATGCCTATGCACTAGTTTCAAAAGAGGTCTTTACGACTAAACTTCCCGCGATGGCACGGATTCAGTTTGATGATCTGAAGTCTTTAGATTCTTTTTCGCAAGTCTACCAAAAAGGGCTCGAAGCCCATCAAGAAGAGTTAGAAAAACTTCTGAAAGACAATGGAAAGGCCCGCTATCAAAGACTCAAGCAGGAGGCGGATGGACAGATTCAAAAAGGCCAGAAAGAACTCAGTCGTGCCAAGGAAACACTCCAGTCAGCCAAGAGTCAGATCGATCAGGCTCAAAAACAATTAGAGTTGCAGGAGGCCCAGTTCAAAAAATTAGCTTCCTTTCTGCCAGCTAAAGACCAAGTAGCCAGTCAAGAAAAGCTCCATCAAGCTCAAGAACAACTGGATCAGAAAAAGAAGGACTGGACTGCAGGTGAAACGGAGCTCGCAAAAAAAGAGGAGGAGCTGAAAAAAGCGCAAAGGGAGCGAGATCAGCTGGAAATTCCAACTTATCATGTCTATGACCGCAAGACCATGCCAGGTGGACAAGGTTACTTGATGTATAGCAATGCTAGTAGTAGTATTTCCGCTGTCGGAAATATTTTTCCGGTTGTTCTTTATCTAGTAGCCGCCATGGTGACCTTTACCACGATGACCCGCTTTGTCGATGAAGAGCGAACCAATGCAGGGATATTTAAGGCGCTGGGCTATCGTACCAGGGACATCATTCTCAAATTTGTCCTCTATGGATTCTTTGCAGGGACGATCGGTACCCTTCTAGGAACCTTGCTGGGCCATTATTTCCTATCGGGGATCATTTCCAACATTATCACGCAAGGGATGGTGATTGGAGAGAGCAGAGAGTATTTTTATGGGGATATGACTCTGATTGCGCTCGGACTGTCTTTCGTCGCGAGTGTGCTTCCGGCTTACTGGGTTTCGCGTAAGGAATTAAAAGAAGAAGCTAATCTTTTATTGCTTCCTAAACCACCGGTATCTGGTTCGAAGATTTTCCTGGAGCGTCTCCATTTTATTTGGGAGCGTCTGAGTTTCACCCACAAGGTCACTGCTCGTAATCTCTTTCGTTACAAACAACGGATGCTGATGACCATTTTTGGAGTGGCAGGTTCTGTTGCTCTCCTCTTTGCAGGGCTAGGGATTCAATCTTCTGTAGGAGGGGTTTCCAAACGCCAATTTCAAGAGATCCTATCTTATGAGTTGATTGTAACCCAAAAAACCAATGCATCAAGCCAAGAAAGCAAGGAACTAACCAATCGTCTGGAAAAATCAGATATCAAAGATTATCGACCGATTTATAGTAAGGTCATCGAAGCTTCTTTAAAGGGTGGACGCGACAAGCAGACCATTACGATGATGGTAACGGATCGTACAGATTTTTCTCCCTTTGTCAGCTTGCGTTCTCTCAAGCAAGGAGAGTCCTTGTCTCTCAAGAAAGGGGTCATCATCAGTAGTAAGCTAGCACAACTAGCCCAGGTTACAGTCGGGGATCGACTGATCTTAGATGGTCACACTTTTAAGGTGGCGGGAATCACTGAAAATTATGTCGGCCATTTTATCTATATGGGTCAGGCAAGTTACCAAAAAATCTACGGAAAGCGGACTTCAGCAAATAGCTATTTGGTGCAGTTGAAAAATCCTTCTACACGACAAGTACAGGCTGTCAGTCGGGATATGATGAATCATGTAGCTGTGAAGGCGGTTAGTCAGAACGCTTCGATGATTTCCCTCTTTAATTCAGTTGCCAAATCCTTGGACACTACTATGATGATTCTAGTAGTCGTATCGATCTTGCTAGCCATCGTGATCTTGTATAATTTAACCAATATCAATGTGGCAGAGCGGATCCGTGAATTATCAACCATTAAGGTCTTAGGATTCCATAATAAGGAAGTGACGCTCTATATTTACCGCGAAACCATCTTATTGTCTATCATAGGGATCCTCATGGGATTAGTGGGTGGTTATTATCTTCATCAATTCCTCATTGCCATGATTGCACCAGATGCCATTCTCTTTTACCCTAAAGTAGGACTTGGCGTTTTCCTATTTCCTGTCGGAGGAATGATCCTTCTCTTGATCCTGTTAGAAATTTATGTTGACCATTATCTTCGAAAAGTAGACATGCTCGAAGCCCTCAAATCAGTAGACTAAGATACAAAGCCGTTAAGCAACTCTTTGGAAAAAGATAAATCCAACGACGAAGCGTCCGCTTCTAGCCTGTGTTTTCATTTCTGGTAGCATGGAATGTTCATAAAACTTTCACCTTTGGGTGGAAGTTTTTCTTCTCTTTGTTATAATGGAGAGAAGGAGAAGATCATGACTAAAATTGCTTTACTTTCAGATATTCATGGAAATACGACAGCATTAGAAGCTGTCCTAGAGGATAGTCGAAAAGCCAAGGTGGATGAATATTGGCTCTTGGGAGATAGTTTGATGCCAGGGACAGGGAGACGGGACCTCTTGGAGCTGTTAGAGGAGTTACCGATTACGGTCAAAGTCCTTGGGAACTGGGAGGATAGTCTTTGGCGGGCTATGAGGGGGATGTTGGATGAGACCAGACCCAGTCATCGCTACCTCATGCGCCAGTGTCAATATATTCTTGAAGAAATCACGCCCCAGGAAATTGAAGACATGCAGAAAACGCCCATGCAGGTCCATAGAGAAATCGCAGGTTTAAAGATCGGCATTACCCACCACTTACCTGATAAGAATTGGGGTCGCGAATTGATCCACATTGGTGAGCAGAAGGATTTTGATCGCTTGGTGACAAACCCGTCTTGTGATATTGCAGTCTACGGACACATTCACCAGCAGTTTTTCCGCTACGGGACAGGAGGAGAACTGATTATCAATCCTGGATCGATCGGTCAACCTTTCTTTTTGGAAAAGAATCTTCGCAAGGACCTTCGGGCCATGTATGCCATTCTCGAATTTGATCAAATGGGGCTAAAAGATGTCGATTTTAGACGGGTGGACTATGATGTCCAAAAAGAACTGCAACTGGCAAAAGACCTCCATCTTCCTTATTACCAAGTGTATTATGAAAGTTTGGTCAATGGCATTCATCATACCCACAATCATGAGCTCCTTCATGAAATTGAGCAGAGAGAAGGTCATGATCGAGAAATCGATGCTTGGCTAGAGGACTTCTTCCAATAGTGTAACTGTTGACATTACAACTGAAAAGAGTATAATAGGAATAACGAAAGTCGTCCCTTGACGGTTGTTCAATAGACTCTACCTTCAAAAACGGGTAGAAAGGAGTGAAGTTATGCAAATTTCGAGTCGCTTTACCATTGGGACTCATGTCTTGATCATGATTGCTCTACAAGGAGAAAAAACAAAAGTAACCAGTGATTTTTTGGCAGGAAGTGTCGGCGTGAACCCTGTTATTATTCGAAAGACCTTGTCTCAGTTGAAGAAAGCTGGATTGATCCATGTAGCGCGTGGGACAGGCGGAGCTGAGCTCGCAAAAGCAGCCGATGAGATCAGTTTGCTGGATATCTATCAAGCAGTAGAATGTTTAGGTTCGACAGGTCAATTATTTGGTTTTCATGACAATCCAAATCCAGCCTGCCCAATTGGCCACAATATCTTCGTTAGAATTCGATTTCGTCGTCCCACCTCCGCACAGTTGAGTAGGGCTGTAAAAGCTGATGAAATCAGCGTAGTAGAGCCCACTCAACCACTGCGTATTGCTCGACAATCCAAAGATAATTAAGAGGCTAGGACTTTTGTCCCAGCCTCATTTTTTATAGTTATTAACGAAACAAGATGTTTGTTATATATTGAAACGACTAAAGGATTAGTCAAAGTAAAGTAAGTCTTTGCTGGTTTCAGTGAAGAGTCCAAATCCGTCTTTTGTGACGTACCCACAATCTTCGATACGGACACCGACTTTACCTGGAATATAGATTCCTGGTTCAACTGAGAAGCACATGCCTTCTTCAAGCACCATGTCATTTCCTTCCATAATAGAAGGGAATTCATGCACGTCCATTCCGATCCCGTGTCCGAGGCGGTGGTTGAAGTATTCACCATAGCCAGCTTTTTCGATGACGCTCCGTGCAGCACGGTCTACGTCATGTGCTGTTACACCTGGTTTGATCATGTCAATGGCTGCTTGTTGAGCTTCTAAAGTCAAGTGGTAGATTTCTTTTTTGAAATCATCTGGTTTCCCAACAGCAACAGTACGAGTCATATCTGACGCATAACCATTCACCATACAGCCAAGGTCAAAGAGTAAGAGAGCATCGTTTTCGACTTTGTTGCTTCCAGGAATTCCGTGTGGGTTGGCTGCATTATTTCCAGTCAAGACCATGGTTTCAAAGCTCATTTCATAACCCAAGCGTTTGATACCAAAGTCGATTTCTGCTACGATATCAGTTTCTGTTTTATCCAGTGAGATGGCGTCGAATCCCATATTGACAGCCTTATCTGCGTATTGACCGGCCACCAACATTTTTTGGATCTCATCAGCAGATTTGATCAAGCGCATCCGGTTAATCCGTGGTGTCAAGTTGGTGAATTGAGCTTGTTCAAAGACTGTGCGCAAGCCATTGTATTTGGTAAGGATCAAGTTATCATATTCAAGTGCAACGGTTTTGGCATCGGGTTTTGCGATAGCTCCTTTAATCTTTTCCCATGGGTTTTCAGAATCCACATAGCCAACCACTTGGAAATCGACAACTGCAGTCGCCCGTTCCACTTCAAGTGCAGGAACGAAGAGAAGGGGTTCGTGGTCAGTGTAGACGAACAAGAAGAGTTGACGTTCGTGGGGATCACTGTAAAATCCAGTCAAGTAATTGATGGTGACAGGATCGGATACAACAGCGACATCTGTTTTTTCAGTTTCAAGAAAATCGACGATTTGATCTAATTTAGACATAATGCTACCTTCTTTCTATGGATCTATTTTGTCAAATTTTCCCCAAAAAAGCAAGAGTTTACAAAATTTTACCAAAATACTTGAAAGTGTTTACAATCCATGATAAAATAGGATTAATTAGAGAGTGAAAACGAAATTTTCAATAATGAAAGGAAATCTTATGAATACAGACGATACAGTAACGATTTATGATGTCGCCCGTGAAGCAGGGGTTTCAATGGCAACCGTTAGTCGTGTAGTGAATGGAAATAAGAACGTTAAAGAAAATACACGTAAAAAAGTATTAGAAGTGATCGAACGCTTGGATTACCGTCCAAATGCTGTTGCGCGTGGTCTTGCCAGCAAGAAAACAACAACAGTCGGTGTTGTGATTCCAAACATCACGAATAGCTATTTCTCTACATTGGCTAAGGGGATCGATGACATTGCTGAAATGTACAAGTACAATATTGTTCTTGCAAATAGTGATGAAGACGATGACAAAGAAGTTTCAGTGGTAAACAACCTCTTTTCAAAACAAGTGGATGGGATCATTTTCATGGGTTATCACTTGACTGAAAAGATTCGCTCAGAATTTTCACGCTCTCGGACGCCAGTTGTCCTTGCTGGGACAGTGGATGTTGAACACCAATTACCAAGTGTCAATATCGACTACAAGCAAGCAACCGTTGATGCTGTTACACAGTTGGCAAAACACAACAAGAAAATTGCTTTTGTAAGTGGCCCATTGGTGGATGATATCAATGGAAAAATTCGTTTGACAGGCTACAAAGAAGCTTTGAAAGTGAAAAAATTGAGCTATAGCGAAGGACTTGTGTTTGAATCCAAGTACCGGTACGATGAAGGTTATAACTTGGCAGAACGCATCATTGCATCCAAAGCAACAGCTGCCTTTGTAACAGGGGATGAATTGGCTGCAGGTCTCTTGAACGGCTTGTCTGATAAGGGGATCAAGGTACCAGAAGACTTTGAAATTATCACCAGTGATGATTCACAAGTAACTCGTTATACGCGTCCAAATCTATCAACGATTGGCCAACCTTTGTATGACCTTGGTGCGATCAGTATGCGCATGTTGACCAAGATCATGCACAAAGAAGAGTTGGAAGAACGCGAAGTACTGTTGTCTCATACGATCAACCAACGTGGAACGACCAAAAAATAAGGATTAGTAGACTAGAGTCTCGACATGGGAAGACGTGTCTACTAGTCTAAGAGGCTAGAACAGAACTGTTCTAGCCTCTTTTTATATGTGTCATTAATCATAAGTAATGATGAAGTGAAATTGAATGAGTGTTGGTTCAAATATTGATGTGTAAGTTACAATTAAATCGTTCTAGAGTTTGTTAAAATACCATACAACAAAATATGATGAATTTGTTTTGTTTCGTCTTCTATGTTTTTATTTGGAGATAGATGATTTCCTGTGCTATTGAGAGCACTCATGACGTTTAAAATAACCTCTGTTGACAAATCTTTAGCAATTATATTTTCATTTTTACCTAGCTCAATATATGCACGATATATTTCACGCTTTTTCTCATCTATCGCTTTTGTCATAAGTTTCGTAAAAGTAGGATCCTCTAACGTTTTTTCTTGAAAGTAGTTAGAAATCTGTTGGCTTATTTTTTTCTGACATAAAGCTAAGGCTTGATTTAATTTTGATTTATAATCTATATTACTGAGTAGAATGTTTTCAGCTTCTTGTATGATGTCTTTAAACAATTCATTAATACATAAAGCTACTAAATTATCTTTCTTATCAAAGTAATTGTAGATTGACACAGGAGAAACTTCTGCGACTTTTGCAATTGATTGTATACTTGTTTCTTTAAACCCTTTTTCTTTAAATAAAGAAAGAGCAGACTGAATAATAGCTTGCTTCTTTTTTTCTGTTGTTTTTTGATATTGATTCATTTGAACACTCCATTTGATATCAATTATAGCACAACTTTGAAATTTATCTCAGATTATTTCATTAATTCTTGACGATATCTGATATTTACAATACAAATAAGTTTGAAATATAATTAATGATATTTCAAACTTATAATAATTGAGGGAAGATATTTAATGTTAACTGAATTTCTTATTAAGCAGTCTCAAAAACCTAGTGGTCTTATTGGTAGAGTCATCACAAAAATATGGTCATTCTATTTTAAAAAACTTAGTCTTTGGGCGATTAAACAGACTACTATTTCAGATAATTATAGAATTTTAGAAATTGGTTACGGTGGCGGGAGTACTATCAAGAACCTTCTTGCTTTAAATAAAAATCTTGAGATTCATGGTATTGATATTTCTAAGGAATCATATAGAACTGCCCAACGTGTTCATTCAGATTCCATAAGAAAAGGTAGTGTCCAACTTAAGATTGGAAATGTGGAGAATATGCCTTATCAAAATAACTATTTTGATAGAATATTTGCTATTCAGACCCATATTTTTTGGAAGGATATAAAAAAGAGTTTTCAAGAAGTTTATAGAGTCCTGTCCAGCAATTCTACTTTGATAATTGCTTCTGAAAAAGAAAAAATACATTATCATATGACAGATTATCGTACAAGTCATGAATTTAGTCAGTTACTAACAAGTATTGGTTTTTCAAAAATTGAGGAAAAACAGAATCGCAATTGGATTTTGTATATCGTATATAAATAAAATAGAATTTTAAATTTCGAACAGAACTGTTCTAGCCTCTTTTTTATACTGCAAACAGGTAGAGACTTGCTGGGCACTCTTTATTTCGGTATAATAGAAGGTATGAAAGTTTTACTGTATTTAGAAGGAAAATCCGTATTACAAAAATCAGGAATTGGTCGAGCCTTGCAGCATCAAATGCATGCGCTTGATTTGGCTGGGATTCCGTATACGACAGATATTTTAGGAGATTATGATGTGGTGCATATCAATACCTATGGCCCACGGAGTTTCCTTTTGCTCCATGCAGCAAAGCGTCGTGGAAAGAAAGTCATCATGCATGGCCATTCAACCCGTGAGGATTTTGAAAATTCCTTTATCGGGTCTAACTTTTTTGCGCCCTTGTTTGGAAAGTATTTGGCTCACATGTACCAAAAGGCAGACTATGTGATCACGCCATCTGAATATTCTAAACACCTGATTCAGTCTTATGGGGTGACCACACCGATTATCGCGGTCTCCAATGGAATTGATTTGGAAAAATACAAGAAGGATCCGAAAAAAGAAGAAGTCTTTCGCAAGCATTTTAATATCCAAGAAGGCCAAAAAGTTGTTATCTGTGCGGGTCTGTATTTTAAACGCAAAGGGATTGAAGATTTCGTAGAAGTGGCCCGTCGCATGCCGGATGTGCGCTTTATTTGGCTCGGATCTATTAACAAATGGATCATTCCGCGTAAGATTCGTCGCATAGTGGAAAAGGATCATCCTAGTAATGTGGAATTCCCTGGCTATTTCAAGGGAGCGGTCTTCCAAGGGGCTATGACGGGTTCAGATGCTTTCTTCTTCCCATCTTATGAAGAAACTGAAGGAATCGTTGTTTTAGAAGCTTTGGCTAGTCATCAGCACACGGTCTTGCGGGACATTCCCGTATACAATGGCTGGATCGACGAGAGCTCATCTGAATTGTGCCACAATGTGGATGAATTTGTGGATTCCTTGAACAAGGTCTTAAACGGACAAGTAGATAAGCGGGAGGCTGGCTACAAGGTTGCTGAGAGTCGTTCGATCGACTTAGTGGCTCATCAATTGGTCGATGCCTATCAAACAGTTTTGGAGATGTAAGATGCGTGTAGGATTATTTACAGATACCTATTTCCCGCAAGTTTCGGGAGTGGCGACCAGCATTCGGACGCTCAAAACAGAATTAGAAAAATTGGGTCACACGGTCTTTATCTTTACGACAACGGATAAAGATGTGAACCGCTATGAAGATTGGCAGATTATTCGGATTCCAAGTGTGCCTTTCTTCGCCTTTAAGGACCGCCGCGTTGCTTATCGTGGTTTTTCAAAGGCACTTGCCATTGCCAAGCAATACCAGTTGGATATTATCCATACCCAGACTGAGTTTTCATTAGGCCTTTTGGGAGTTTGGATTGGACGCGAGTTGCGGATTCCAGTCATTCATACCTACCATACCCAGTATGAGGACTATGTCCGCTATATTGCGAGAGGCATGGTCATTCGCCCAAGTATGGTCAAATACATTGTGAGAAGTTATATGAATGATCTGGACGGTGTCATCTGCCCAAGCGAGATCGTCTATGACTTGCTCCAAAAGTACAAGGTCAAGGCAGAAAAACGCATTATTCCGACAGGGATTGATTTGGCCAAGTTTGACCGGCCAGAAATCACTCCGATAGAGACAGCCGCTCTTCGTGAAAAATATGAAGTCGCAGAAGATGAAACGCTTTTATTGAGCTTGTCGCGGGTCTCTTATGAAAAAAATATTCAGGCTGTCATTGCGGCCCTTCCTGATGTCCTTCAAGCCAATTCTAAAGTTAAGTTGATTGTGGCTGGGGATGGACCTTATTTGGATGATCTGAAAAAACAAGCGGCGAAACTTGGCGTATCAGATGCTATTGTCTTTACAGGGATGATCCCACCCAATGAAACAGCACTCTACTATAAGGCGGCCGACTTCTTTATTTCAGCTTCAACAAGTGAGACGCAAGGTCTGACCTATTTAGAGAGTATTGCGAGTGGTACCCCGATCATCGCTCATGGCAATCCTTATCTCGATCATGTGATTGATGACCCTATGTTTGGAAAGCTCTTTTATGAGGAGAGCGATCTGGCACAAGCGATTCTTGAAGCGATTGACGAGATGCCTGCAATCGACGAGACCAAGTGGGCAGAAAAGATCGATGATATTTCTGCAGCAACCTTCGGCCGTCGAGTCTATGAATTTTACCTGGATAAAATCATCTCTAAAGACTTCTCAAATGACTTGAACCCAGATCAAAGTCGGGTCAAGCGGATGTCTAAGACCATTGTGAAAATCCCAACCAAGGTGATTGCTCTTCCGGTTAATGGATCTGTGAAGATAATGAAGGCGTCTGTCAAACAGGTGAAGAAAATCCGTAAAATTACGCATTTCTTTGATTGAAAATAAAACTTTTTCTTGCAAAATTTTTCAATCGTGCTATAATAACTGAAAGAGACATATCAAATCTAGGAAATCTAATAGAGAGCGCGTGGAGCTGGAAATCGCGTAGAGGATAGGTTTGGGACTACTCGTATTCTTTTTATGCAAACATAAAACGGTGGCTACGTTAGAGCCAATCAGAGGTGTCCCTCTTTTTTGAGGAACATAAATGAAGGTGGAACCACGTTGCGACGTCCTTTTTGGATGTCGCTTTTTTGTGTTCATCTTCTGCTTGAAGACACCTCTTCCCAAACATTACTTACGAAATTAATTTAAGGAGAAAATCATGATTCAAATTACTTTCCCAGATGGCGCTGTTCGTGAATTCGAATCTGGCGTTACAACTTTTGAAATTGCACAATCCATCAGCAATTCCCTAGCTAAAAAAGCTCTTGCTGGTAAATTCAACGGCAAATTGATTGACACAACTCGTGCGATCACTGAAGACGGAAGCATTGAAATCGTGACACCTGATCACGAAGATGCTCTTCCAATCTTGCGTCACTCAGCGGCTCACTTGTTCGCTCAAGCAGCTCGTCGCCTCTTCCCAGATATCCACTTGGGTGTCGGTCCAGCCATCGAAGACGGTTTCTACTACGATACAGACAACCAAGCGGGTCAAATCTCTAACGAAGACCTTCCTCGTATCGAAGAAGAAATGAAGAAAATCGTGAAAGAAAACTTCCCATCTATTCGTGAAGAAGTGACTAAAGATGAAGCGCGTGAAATCTTCAAAAATGATCCATACAAATTGGAATTGATCGAAGAACACTCTGAAGACGAAGGTGGTTTGACCATCTACCGTCAAGGTGAGTACGTAGACCTTTGCCGTGGCCCACACGTCCCATCAACTGGTCGTATCCAAATCTTCCACCTTTTGAATGTGGCAGGTGCTTACTGGCGTGGTAATAGCGACAATGCGATGATGCAACGGATTTACGGTACTGCTTGGTTCGACAAGAAAGATTTGAAGAACTACCTTCAAATGCGTGAAGAAGCTAAAGAGCGTGACCACCGTAAACTTGGGAAAGAGCTTGATTTGTTCATGATTTCTCAAGAAGTTGGTCAAGGTCTTCCATTCTGGTTGCCAAATGGTGCGACGATCCGTCGTGAGTTGGAACGCTATATCGTTGATAAAGAAGTCGCAGCAGGCTACCAACACGTCTACACTCCACCAATTGCTTCTGTAGAACTTTATAAGACTTCAGGTCACTGGGATCACTACCGTGAAGACATGTTCCCACCAATGGATATGGGGGATGGAGAAGAGTTTGTTCTTCGTCCAATGAACTGTCCTCACCACATCGAAGTTTACAAACACCATGTGCACTCTTACCGCGAATTGCCAATCCGTATCGCTGAAATCGGTATGATGCACCGTTATGAAAAATCTGGTGCCCTTACAGGACTTCAACGTGTGCGTGAAATGTCTCTGAATGATGGTCATACCTTTGTGGCTCCAGAACAAATCGAGGAAGAATTCAAGAAGATCCTTCAATTGATCATCGATGTGTATGAAGACTTTAACTTGACAGATTATCGTTTCCGCTTGTCTTACCGTGATCCTGAAGACAAACACAAATACTTTGATAACGATGAAATGTGGGAAAATGCTCAACGCATGTTGAAAGCAGCCGTTGATGATATGGGTGTTGAGTACTATGAAGCTGAAGGGGAAGCAGCCTTCTACGGACCAAAATTGGATATCCAAGTGAAAACAGCTCTTGGTAAAGAAGAAACTCTTTCAACTATCCAATTGGACTTCTTGCTTCCAGAACGCTTTGATCTTCATTACATTGGAGCAGACGGGGAAGAACACCGTCCAGTCATGATCCACCGTGGGGTTATCTCAACCATGGAACGTTTTACTGCGATCTTGATTGAAAACTACAAGGGAGCTTTCCCAACCTGGCTTGCGCCACACCAAGTAACCCTTATCCCAGTATCGAACGAAAAACACGTAGACTACGCTTGGGAAGTGGCTAAGAAACTTCGTGATCGCGGTGTTCGTGCCGATGTGGATGAACGCAATGAGAAAATGCAGTTCAAGATTCGTGCTTCTCAAACTCAAAAAATTCCTTACCAATTAATCGTTGGTGACAAGGAAATGGAAGAGCAGGCTGTAAACGTTCGCCGTTATGGTCAAAAAGAAACAGAAACCATGCCGGTAGATGCATTTGTAGAATTGATTCTTGCAGATATTGCAAATAAATCTCGTGTTGAGAAATAAAACGATCACAGTCTGAGAAATATTTTTTAGTAAGAAAAAGCAACAACTATTTCAGTTGTTGCTTTTTCTATTTTGTTTAACCTGAGCTAGTAGTGATTGGTCAAACCACCACAAATAGTATCCTTATCAACAATCCTTTCTATCCATTAACTTTTGGATATAGGATATCCTCCTAAGATTTGCTTCCATGAGTTAGATAAGTTGACTATCCTCAATCCTTGTCTGCTTTATTTTCTTTTACGAGATCGTTTTGTGAATCTTTTTCAGAGAGTTTTTGATCGATATACTTGTCAATGTTTTCGTAAAATTCCTTGGTCGTCTCACTATCTAATTTTGTCGAATTATGGACTTGATTGACTTTCAATTGAACAGATTGAATACCGTAAGAGGCTTGTTTTTGGCGAATGGTTTCTAATTCTTCTTCTGAAATCGGATCTCCAACAACCGTCAAGACCAATTCATTATTCCTTGACTTGTAGACTTGATTAATGACCGTATGATTGGCGAACTCTTTTCCTACAAACTGTTTGATTCCTTCTTTTCGTGCTTGATCCATCGTCAGAGTGACTGCTGAATAGCTGGCTGGAAGAACCAATAATACAATCAAGGATATCAACCCAATTCTCATTTTCATGTTTAGCTCTTTAAATGAACTTAAGGGAGATTGTCTCATCATAATTCTTGTTCCAACAATATTGATTAGCATGATAAAGACACAGTTGATCAAGAAAAGATAGAGAGCCCCAAATAAAAATCGTACATTTCCATTAGCTAAACCATAACCTGCAGTGCAGATAGGTGGCATCAGAGCTGTTGCAATGGCTACTCCTGGCACGATATTGTTTGCTTCT